>JABMPE010000756.1 GCA_013203845.1 Rhodopirellula sp.
ACAATTCACTTTGAGACTTGAGCACGCAGGCTTCGCACATGGCGTACTCAATGATCGGTTCCTGCTGAACGAACACGCGTTCGATCAGGTAAGGCTGCCCCGAGCGCAGCAACTCGACTTCACACTTCAGGCACTTTTCGAAGAGTCCGTCATGCTCCAGCGAATGAAAGTCGCGTGGGATCGGTACAAACTTTGGTTTCGGCGGCCAGTTGAAATCCACGGGCAGACTCTCTTGTACTGAACTAGCGGCGAACTCAGCCGATCGCATCGTCTGAATTGAGTCTGGATTATTGCCGACAGAAGCGTGCCGTGTCGATGAGTCAGCTACGCTGACCAGCTCTGTGCTACGACGTACGGGGCGGTGGAAGTGTCGCGACAACTCGCAGTCGATCAAGCCTGGCGAGTGTTTCGGGATCATCCGGTCTGCCTGGGTCGCTCCTGCGAGGTGCCCAGCGTTCAACCGCTGGCCGTTTTCCGTTGTCCACAGTTTTGCTGTACAGCTTGATGATGATCAGGACAGCCAGCAGCACTCCGCCCAGCGCACACATTTTTGTCAGACTGCTGAAAGCCCCAGCCTGATCGCCGGTCAGAAATCGGCCAACCAGACCAATCGCCACCAGCATGACGCCACGAGTCAGGTGATTTATCCGCCCCATCGGGACCACACAGATCAACACGGCGATGGCTCCGTAATAAATGAGCTGTCGATTCATGTGGGCGTCCATCCGCTCGGCAATCGCCGCCTTAAATTCCGAGCGAGTCATCGTATAGGCGTCTTCGGGATTCATCGGCTCATGCTCAGAGGCATCGAACAGGAAGATTGTTCCAAGCGTTGCGACGATCAACATGAATACCAGCAAGGTGGGTCCGATCAACGATCTTGGATCCATAATCCGCTCCCTTCACTCCGCGACAGCAACACGCAGACTCCTGCTTTCAAGCCTGCGATTCAGTCGTCGAGTATTACCGCGATGCACTTCAAGTCCTGAAGAAGCAGTCGACTGCGCGGTAGAATCTCAAACCTCGCGCAGACTCGCACGCAGCTACATGTCAGATCCGCACAACATGCAGGTCGTGCGGGATAGACTGCCTCGAATTCACCGGAACGTTGCATCCCCGCAACACGCCGCGCACCAGTGACAACATGTGGCAAAGCGCAGACAAACAGCCCGGTCCCACCTGGAAACCGGGCTGTTTGAATTGGTCGTTTCAAATCGACACATCAGAGTCGTCTGATTAATCCTGCTTTCGAATCACCGCAAAGCGGGTCACTTTTCCTGATTTGATAAACAGGAACAGCCCCTTCTCAGCATTCGTGTCGGCAAGTCCTTTGTTGAAGTCAGCTACGCTGCCAATCGTTCGATTGCTGACTTTCAAAATGACATCGCCAACAGACAGCACTCGAGCGGCGGCTCCATCACTGTCGACCGAACTGACCACGACTCCGTCTTCTGAATCCAGTCCGAGCTGCTCGGCAATCTCGGGAGTCAGTTCGCGAACTTTGAATCCGTAATCGTCGACCGTGACCGCATCCTCTTCCGGTTCTCGACCTGATTCTTCACGGTCCTGACCTGCAATGCTGGCCAACGTGTAATCATCCGGCATCTGCTTGAGCACGATCGGCAGCTTCTGCCGCTTGCCGTCTCTCAGGATCTCAATGGTGTAGCTCCTGTCGACTTCAAGTTGCTCGACGATCCCCTGCAGACTTCGCGGGCCACTGACTGGCTTACCATCCAGCAGAAGAACAACGTCTCCAGGTTCCAGTTTCGCGGTGCTGCCCGGCGATTTCGGGAATACCTGAGTGACAATGGCCCCTTCTCCCACTCGAAGATTAAGGTGCGACGCCAGGTCATTGGTTACCGGCTGAATTGTGATCCCAATGAACGCTCGTCTGACTTCATCGTGCGCGATCAACTGCTGAACAACCCACCAGGCCATACGACCAGGCACGGCGAAACCGATTCCGTCGAATCCGCCGCTCCGTGACGAGATGGCCGTGTTCACACCAATCACGTGACCATTCAGATTCAAGAGCGGACCACCACTGTTTCCAGGATTGATCGCCGCATCCGTCTGCAGGAAGTCCTCGCGTTCGGCGATACCCGGACCACGCCCCTTCGCCGAGATAATTCCCGATGTAACGGTCAGCTCATGACCGAATGGATTTCCAACCGCGATCACCCAGTCCCCGACGGCAATGCCGTCGCTGTCCCCGAATCGAAGTGCCTGCAACGGCTCACCGGCGTCGATGCGAATGATGGCCAGGTCCGTCCGAGAATCTGTTCGAACATCCGTTCCTTTAAACTCACGGCCATCCTGAAGCCTGACAACGATCTCGTCGGCATCGGCGACCACGTGGTTATTCGTCACGATGATCCCTGATGAATCAACAATAAATCCAGACCCCATCCCGCTCCGCTCTGGCGACTGACGTTGCCTCGGCATCTGGCGGAAAAATTCACGAAATCGCGGATCGGCCTCAAACAGTCTTTCCAGAGGGTCCACTCCATCTCCGCCTCCGACATCGATCTGTCTGGCTTTCTGGCGAGTCTCGATCGTCACAACGCATGGCAGTGCTTTCTGCGCAACTCCGCGAAAGACCGTCGACAACTCATGAGCATCGGTCGCAGCAACCGGTGCCGGCAACTCCGGTCGCTGAGCCACCGTTACCGCAGCCGCTACCAGACAGAATCCTCCGAAAAGTGCGATCATCCAGTGAGTTTGACTTCTCAACGTTCTCATCCCAATTCTCCATTTCACCTGTGAATATCTGCCCATTCCATCATTGACTCCGCCCTCCGTAGTCATGCCCGTTCGATCAAAACTTCGCCGGGCATTCGCGTTCGCGGGTCACCGGAAACGCTGTTGGCGCTGCGCCGAGCTGACAGCGAGTCCTGTATCAGAACTCACTGAAGCTAACAGGACGGGCATCTGCCGAAAAGATTTACCTGACCCGATTCGCGCAAATGTCCTCCCGTACGTGTCTCAGTAACGAATCGTTGAAATTCCGTTTCGCATTTTTCTGTGAGGATCTTCAAGCGAGCGGATATCGATCGATCCAACGTTGCTGAGGGAAGCGATCATCGGACGACGCAGTCGTACCGGCTCCTCTTTCAACTCAACATGCCAGCAGGCGACCCCCTGGTGTTTCTTCGATCAGACCAAAGCAGATTCCGCAACGCGATGCTCAGATTGCGTAACACGATGCTCAGTCGCCGCTAATCGTCAACGGTTCGATGAAGTCAGGCGTCGGAAGTCTCCGGTCTGTGAAAAACGGCTCGCAAGTCCGGACAAATCCGACTGACCAGATCGCTCTGATCAGGGGAATCCCTCAGATTCCAGCGAGCATCGTGTTTCCGAGCTACGGTGTCAGTACGGGTAGTTCGCATTCAGCAATGCTGCCACCGATTGTCGTTCAAGACGTGAAATTTCCAAGCGGAACAGTCAGCCAAATGACTCACCTTGCAGCCGAAAATCAACTGGACACCTCAGAAGCGATCGATCCGCCCGCCGTCAGCGAGGATCGAGCCAGATCCGTGATTTCTGGCATCGGCATTCCAACAGGACTTCTGTCTCGAACCGGAAATGGTACGTCCAGCGAAATCGACGCCAGCGACCAGCTTGAAGCGTTGCTCAATAGAGTCAACGAGCTTGTCCCGGACCGCGCTTCTGAGTTTGTTCCGAAACAACCACGATCCATCGCCGCCACCGGACTGACCAGTGAAGAGGTCGAGAAACTCGTCCTCAAACTTCTGAACGCGCGAGGTTCCGCTTCCGGGCGACTGATTTCGAGGCACCTGTGCCTGCCGTTCCCGATTGTCGAAGACGTCATCAGAAGTCTCCGTGATCGGCAGATGGTCGGTCTGAAAGGTGCCGCCGAAGCTGGCGACTATGACTACATCCTCAGCGACAAAGGTCGCGTCCGCGCCACAGAATACTCGCAGGATTCAACCTACTTCGGTGCAGCGCCCGTTTGCCTCGCCGACTACCTGAACGCGATGGCCGCCCAGAGTATCGCCAATCAGGAAGTGACCGATATGGATCTGAAGCGAGCCTTTTCAGAGCTGATCATCAATCCGGCCATGCTCAACCGCCTGGGGCCGGCCATCAATTCCGGGCGGGGCATGTTTCTGTTTGGCGAGCCTGGCAACGGGAAGACCAGCATCGCAGAGCGAATCACCGCCTGCTTCAGCTCGACAATCTGGATTCCACGAGCACTGGGAATCGACGGAGAACTGATCCGGCTCTTTGACCCCGGCATTCACAAAACAATTGACGCCCCCGTCTCCGACAGCCTGATCGATCTTTCGGACATTGACCGACGCTGGGTCCAGATCGAACGCCCCACCGTCGTCGTCGGCGGAGAACTCACAATGGGCGATCTGGAAGTCAGTCAGAACCCGGCGACACGCATCTGCGAGGCTCCAGTTCAGCTCAAAAGCAACTGCGGCACGCTGGTGATCGACGACTTCGGGCGGCAGCGAATGCCTGTTGACGAGCTGCTCAACCGCTGGATCGTGCCGCTTGAAAAGCGATACGACTTTCTCAACTTACCCAGCGGCAAGAAGATTCAGGTTCCCTTCGATCAGCTGATCGTCTTCTCGACAAACCTCGAACCTCGGGACCTTGTCGACGGAGCATTCCTTCGTCGAATCCCGTACAAAATTCAGGTTCCAGATCCGTCGGAAAATGAGTTCAAGCAAATTATGGAGCGACTCTCGCCATCGATGGGCTTTGAATATGACAAACAGGCCGTGCAATACCTGATCGACACGCACTTCCACGCCGTCGACCGTAAGTTCCGCTCTTGCCATCCCAGAGATCTTCTTCTGCAGGTTCGAAACTACTGCACGTATCACCGAATGCCGCGTAAGATGACTCCCGAGGCCTTCGACTTCGCGACAGAGAACTATTTCTCGGTGCTTTAACGCGTCGTCACCCATCCGTTTATTCCATCTGTTCACGAGACGCCCGTGGAACTACGTCCGCTTCGATTTATCCGAAACCTCGGTCGAATGCGGCAGATTGTCAGCGTTCTGCTGAACCACGGATTCGGAGATCTCGTCGAGCGTCTGCATCTGGGCGGGTATGTTCGCTGGAGCCGTCGCGTTCTCTTTAAACGCCGCGACTCTCAACAACCGCTTTCCCTGGCACAACGAATCCGGCTGGCGCTCGAAGAGCTGGGACCAACTTTCATCAAGTTTGGACAGGTCGTCAGCACTCGCCCCGACCTTGTCCCGGACGACATCCTCACGGAACTGAAGCTGCTGCGCGAAAACGTGCCGCCCTTCTCTTCTGAAGTTGCCATCGCTCGCGTTGAGTCATCGCTGGGACGCTCGGTTTCCAGCGCTTTCGCCGAGTTCACGGAGGAACCGCTGGCTGCCGGATCGCTCGCACAGGTTCACCGCGCCAGGCATCTGAACGGTAACCAACTGGCCGTGAAGATTCTCCGCCCCGGCATCACCGCGGATATCGAACGAGACATCTCGCTGATGCAGGAGTTGGCCATCCTGATTGAACGGTATATTCCGGAAGCTCAGGTATTCGATCCGATCGGACTTGTCGGTCATTTCGCCAGAGCAATTCGACGTGAGCTGAACCTGACTCGCGAAGGCCGAACACTCGACGAGTTTCAACGCCTCTTTCGAAACGACGCCACTCTGATCGTCCCGGCTGTTTATCGAGAACTTTCCAGCGACACCGTGCTGACGATGGACTTTATCGATGGGCACAGTGTCGACTCGCCCGAGCAACTCTCCAGACTCGGCATCGATTGCTCGGCGCTGGCCGCCAATGGTGCCAGAATCTTTCTGAAGCAGGCCTTCGAGCTGGGCATCTTCCACGGCGACCCGCACCCCGGCAACATTCGGGTCCTGCCAAACGGCGCCTTGTGCCTGCTGGACTATGGGATGGTGGGGCACCTTGACGAGAAAACCCGTGACTCACTGATCGACCTGCTCGTGGCGATCGTCCGTCGAGACGCTGATGCCGCTGTGGAAGTTGTCGAAGAAATCGGTCAGCCTTTCTCAGAGATTGATCGTCCCCTGCTGCGAGTTGAAATCCGAGACTTCATTGACACTTACTACGGAGTTGAGCTGAGCCGGTTAGATATTGGCCACCTGCTGGGAGACTTTGTGACGATCCTGATCAGCCACGGCATCCGCTGTCCCGGAGACCTGATGCTGCTGATCCGCGCGCTCATCACACTGGAAGGCGTGGGCCACACACTCGACCCGCAGTTCAACTTTGCAGAAGTCCTGCAGCCATTTGTGAAGTCCGCGGTGCGACAACGCTATAGTCCGACGCGGATCGCCGGTGACATTATCGACGATGTCAAAGCTCTCGCCGCATCTGCACATAAGATTCCAATCTCGCTCAGTCGGACACTGGAAAAACTCGCCACCGACGATCTCCGCTTGCAGGTCGAACATCGGCATATTGAAAAGCTGATCACAGAAATTGACCGCTCCAGCAACCGAGTCGTGATCGGCCTGATCCTGGCGGCCCTGATCGTCGCTTCGGCGCTCGTGCTGAGAACGGAACTGCATTCCTGGTGGCTCAGCGTCCCGATTTACCTGCTCTCGAGTCTGCTCGGAGTCTGGCTGGTCTACGGTATTTTCCGCAGCGGCCGCCTGTAGCGGCGTGAGTGCTCGCATCAGAAATGCATGCTGCCTTTGAAACGTCAGATGTTCCGACGCCGCAACAAAGAAAGCCCCTCGATTACCGAAGCAACCGAGGGGCTTTGCAACTTTCGACGCTGATCAGATCAGCAATTCTTAGAACTCGCCCAGCGTCTTTCCGTCAGATCGACGAGAAAGGTTTTCGTAAATGGTTGAGTCGATGTTTTCGCTCAGGAAACGGACAGTACCGTCACCCAGAACAGCCTGCATCCCGCCAGTGTGCCAGCTGCCGAAACCAACAGTTGTGGCATTCTGGTAATCGCCGGACATCGTACTCGCATTATACAAGGTCTTGTTAATTTTGACTGTACCGCTTGTAGCAGCTGCCCAGGTATTCGTACCACCCTGCGGGAGATTACCAACAAGTGATTGCACGCCCGTGACACCGCTACGGGTAGTCCCGAGAATCTGATACAGCGCTTGATTACCTGACGCCGTTGGGGTTGGCATCTGTCCATTTGCGGGCTCAAACGTCGCTGAGGTACCGACGGCTCCATTGGCTGCCGCCCAGAAAGTACAACCACCAATTGCACCTGCCGCATTCACAGGACCACCAGTAGCAAGCCAGACCTGACAGACAGCCGGGTTACGTCGTTCCGCCGCGAGAATCACATTCGACATGCCATCTTTCACGTCACGGATCCGAACCTTTGTGTTGGCTCCCATAATCCCTTGAACCGACCGTGGATTAACGTTGTAGTCTGGCATACCGACGCCGAAGTTCCCAACATAGTTGGCGAGTCCCATGTCAGTGACGCCACCCGCAGAATCCTGGTCAGGACCTGAATCGGACGGACAACGCGTCGCGGTCAGAACCGTTGAACAAAGAGCAGCGTTGTTTGGCGTTCCGGTAGCGGTCTGAAAACCCACCTTCGTGTTGAGCTTCTTGAACAGAGGAGCCTGATCAAAGAACGGCAGGATGTGGGACGTCCAACCGAAAAAGTTTGATGTACCAACCGCAGTCGTGGCCGGAGATGCAGACGGCGCGGTAACGGCGACGGTTCCTGCCGCGACTGTCACACCCGGAGGCAGTGTCTTGTGAACGTCGTGGTAGTTCATCAGAGACAGACCAATCTGCTTGAGATTGTTCTTGCACTGTGAACGACGAGCTGCTTCTCGCGCCTGCTGAACAGCTGGCAGAAGCAGTGCGATCAGGATTGCGATAATCGCAATCACGACCAACAACTCAATCAACGTAAATCCCTTTTTCGCTCGCTTTGGCATGACATGCTCTCCCGAATGCGAAACAACAAAAACTAAAGATCCTGAACACCAGAACCCAGTAAATTCTCTTAATACATCACCGCAACATCGACTCGTTCCAACGGAAACTCCGAAAAGGTACCACGCGAACGTGTGATAAAACGCCGTAAGGTATCACGCGATTGCGTGACTTCAACATCGGTTCTTCAAAATTTCTTAATTAACGAAAATTCATTTCGTGCGAGATTGACTTCTAAGACTGCATGTCAGCATTTCATTTTTGTCTGAATCATTACAGATCGACAACAAAGTCTTCATCGTTTGTTTACTGCCACTTCTCGGCTCACTCTCCGAATCTTCCGCCAATCCTCACCATTCGCAATTCAGGCCAGCATTCAGCTGTGGGTTTTGACATGGAATCGAACGTCACTCAGTTTGACGGCAACAACTGAGAATCAGCAGGCCGCGAATCGGCAGCCTGGCTGATATTCTTCGTTTGCCTTCCGCAGGCTCTACGCGTGTCACCGTTTCGTGGTTAGATTGCGACCACCAGGCGTGATTGGGCAGTTGGCACTTCCCAGAGATGCACTCAGGTGTCGAGAAGCGGACATCTGATCCAGGACACTACTTCGAGAAAGAAACAACCGAAATGATCAACCAGGTCGAAGTCGACGGGGTGTCACTTCACTTGAGCAAGCCGGACCAGTCCGAAGGGAACTGGATTGGCCAGAGTGAATCGCTCAGGCAGTTACTGGCCTGCTGGATCGTTGTCGATGACAAAGATCTGGCATTGGCCCCTCGAATCGTTGGCACGCCGGGGATTGGCAAGACGACGCTCGCCATCGCAGCCGCTCACGCGCGCGAACAGGAACTCTATATTTATCAATGCACTGCCGACACGCGTCCTGAAGACCTGCTGGTCACGCCGGTTCTGGGCGAGAACGGTCGGATCAAATATCACGCTTCGCCACTCGTCACAGCGATGCTGCGCGGCGGAGTCTGCATTCTCGACGAAGGCAACCGGATGAATGAGAAGTCGTGGGCCAGCCTGGCTCCCCTTCTTGACCATCGCCGCTACGTCGAATCGATCGTCGCGGGAATCACGATTCAGGCGCATGCCGATTTTCGCTGTGCAGTGACGATGAATGACGACGAGTCAACCTTCGAAATCCCCGACTACATCATGAGCCGGTTACAACCAACATTAGAACTGGAACCACCTGACCGAAACGATGAACTGGCGATTCTGAAGTACCACATTCCGTTCGCCGATGACGAGATGCTGGGTTTGACCGTCGACTTTCTGCAGCAAGCACACGGGTTGAAGCTCGACTTCTCCACAAGAGACGGAATCAACGTTTTGCGGTACGCACTCAAGCGACTGGCTCAGTCGGCTGACCACCCACTCAGCAACGACGAATACTGGCGGGAATCTCTACTCCGTTGCCTGGGCGAGGATGCCCTGGATTTGTCTTCGCTCGCTGAGAACAGACATCAGTCGCTGGGCGGTAATGCTGTGCCGATGGGGCTGGGAGACTTCTTCTTTTCGCCAGGCGACCCCCTTCATCCGGACATGCACGGCGGAATGAGCGACGACATGGAAAATGAATTCGACGATGAAGACGATGATTCGGACGACTTCCCATACGATGACAGGTCCTCCCTCGACGATTCTGAGGATGACGACACTCCTTTTTAGGCTCGAACGATCGCCGTAACGGTGATCGGTGAATCGCTGCAATGGCGGCCTGTAAAGATGACACCACGTTTCCACGTCAGACTGTTCTGGTTCATTGAATTCCCGCCTGATCGATTTACCAAGTTTCTCTGATACACGTTTCGGAACTGGTCTTTTGGATGCTCGACGAATCTCTGCAACTCAGCCCTCGAATCAGCGTGGCACCGGTACTGCATGGCAGTGGCGACTTCGCCGTTGAAGTGCGGCGTATCCTGCTCGCTCACGATTTCGACTGCCTGGCTGTTCCTCTGCCGCCGTCATTTCAGACGAGCGTGGAACACGCCATTGACCACCTTCCAAACATCACTGCGGTCATTCAGGAAGAAAGCCCGTCGTTTCCGACTGATAGCTGGACTCCCGACAGCGATCGTGAGGACGACGACACCGACGCCAAACGCCGTGTGAGTTATGTTCCGATCGATCCATGTCAGCCAGTCATTGCGGCGTTGAGAGTCGCCATTCAAGAGCACATTCCACGCGCATTTATCGATCTCGAAACCGATTGTTTCGAAAGCCACTCGATCGTACTTCCGGATCCGTACGCGTTGAAGCGGGTCTCGATTGAACGCTTTGCTGCAGCCGCCTTACTCGGAATTCCCCGACCGCCCGAGGGACTGACCACCGACCGAATCCGCACGATGGCCGCTCGGCTGAAGGAGCTGGAAACGCGATACGAGCGGATTCTGTTTGTGTGCGCGCTGGCTGACTGGCCGTGGATCCGCGAAGCCTACACCCGGAATCTGACGACAACGGAGGAAGACGCCGATGTCGAAGCCGCTCAGCTGTGCTCGGTTTCACCGAATTCGCTGCTGTTCATGCTCGGTGAGTTGCCGTTTCTCACCGGACTCTATGAGCAGGCACGAGCGGAACTCGACAACGACGAGAATCTCTCGGTTGATGGGTTGAAGCAACTGTTGCAGGAGTCACGCGACAGATATCAGATTGAGATGCGTTCGCTCGCACGCCGAGTGACGCCGAAGCTGATGAGCGTTTTCCTGCGTTATGTTCGAAATCTCAGCCTGATTGAACGGAGGATGACACCGGACCTCTACACGTTGATCGTGGCCGCCCGACAGGTTTTCGGAGACTCGTTCGCGATTGAACTGGCAGAAGTTTCACGCAGCTACCCCTACACGTCATGGCTGGAGCTGCCCGAAATTTCGTTCGGCGTGGACAAGGCTCGCCTTCCGGACGGCGATATGGCCGACGTCATCTCGCGGTTGCCTGGACCGCCCGTCCAATGGCGAACCTGCCAGCTCACGACAAAACCTCCGCGGATCGACCAGGACCGCTGGAAAATGAGATGGAATCCGTACCGGCAATGCAGCTGGCCGCCGGAAGACGTGGCGATCGAGAACTTTCGAAATCATGTCAAAGACGCAGCGCTGTCAATGATGGGAGCCGAGCTGGCTCAAACGGAAAAGTTCTCCGCCAGCCTGAAGGACGGTCTCGATATCCGCGAAACTCTGCGAAACTGGCACACTGGAGATCTCTACGTCAAGGTGTTCCCGCCTCAGCTGCATGGAACACTGGACTGCGTCCTGATGTTCTTCGACTCGCCGGCAGATCCGCGGGACTATCCGTGGCGAATTACCTGGATGGCTGAGCACAACGACGAATCAACGCTCGCGTTGTTTGCCAGCGATTTTCAGGAGGAGCTGATAGGACCTGGAATTGGACTCGCGAAATATGGCGGGGCGATGTTTCTGTTTCCTCCACGGGAAATCGAGGATGTCTGGCACGATTTCCGTCTCGACTTTACTGACACACTGGAAGAGCGGCTGCTGGCCGGTGCGTGCCTGCACAGCAGAGAACGTCACATCGCCGTCCTGAGTGATCTTCCGCCGGGAGCCGGCTGGAGACGCCTGGCGAAGCGTTTTGGCCGGAAGCTGGTTCATGTCCCGCTGAGTCGATTCAGCCAGGAAACCATTCAACGACTGCGAATGGTACACGTGCTCAACGGTCAGGAAGTCCGGAGTTTCGCGGCACATTTTATCCGCGATTCATAAGTCACGGCTCGCAGGTCAATGAGGTGCCAGGAGCCGGGCCACGGTGCCAGATTTTCGTGACCTCGACGACAATCTACCCTGCATTTCCACAACTCAACTGCATTTCTACAACTCAGTTGAGCGGAGTCAGTTGAATTGAGGGTCGATGCGTGCGTCATTCATGTTGATCAGGGTGAGGCATTCCCGAACTTCAGCAAGGCACAGACATTTTCGAAGCGCCCAGTTGAGAATGTCGAGGTTCTCGCATCCCTGTCGATACTGATCGACAATTTCGATGGCGAGCGCATCCTGTGAATCCAACAGTGGAGCCAGCACGCCGAAGGATTCCGCAGCGAACTCCTGCCACCGGTACTCACCGAGCAGGTGCTCAAGGTGTCGATACCTCAGAAAGTTCCACCAGAAGCGGTCATACCACTCGAAGAAACCATCATTTCCCAGATCGCGACCGCGCTTCTGGCTCTCAATCCAGCGGTGACAACGGGCTTCTTCAAACGCAGCCTCATACAGACTGCAGACTTCTGCTTCGAGCACGCCGTTCTGACTCATTCGACGACAACCCTGAATCTGAAGGTGGTACCCGCCAGGGAACTCAATCCACCATTCGAGAGACTCGTTCTGCCTGCAACTGTGCAACGCAACACAGCGCCAATCATCGACTCCGACTTATACGTACGACATTAAAATGCCACAACAGCTAGTTGGTGGATAACTCCCACGAAAGTCGAATTCCATACGGGCCGGCGACATCGGCACCGTCAACAAAAAAACTCCCAATCAGCACGAGACTGACTGGGAGTCGGGTTTGAACAGTGCTGACAGCGAAGCAAAAATCCTGCAGAACGAATCGGCGGCACGTGCGTTACTGGGTGACCGTCGCTTCGCGGAACGGAAACGCGTCAATCGGCACCAGCGGCTCTGGCGGAAGCGGCTTCTGAGTGATCCGATACGGAATGGCGTATGCGGCAACTTTGCCGGAAGTCAACTCGGCCACATAGAGGGCACTAACTCCCCACTGGTTGCCGCCACTGTTGGGAATCGCCGCCACTCCACTGGAAACCGCGTAGTAAGGCTCGCCGGAAGCTCCCACCTTGAAGTCTTCCGCGAGGTTTCGGTAGAAGAAATTGACGAATGACGTTCCCTGCCGGGTGCGGTTGAGCATCGCTCCGGTCAACCGTCCTGTGAGATAGTCGATCACGAATACGGCTTCTGCATCAACCGTGACGGCAGCCGTGATCAATCCAAACTTCTCATTTCGGTCGGCCGTTGCCGCCGCCAACGGCTCATGCGGCCAGATCGACGCGATGCCGATTCCGGCAACGAGCCCCGTCATCAACCAGACCCACTTAAGATTCGCTCGATGTGCTGACATATCCGTTTCTCCAGAATGCTCGATCCGATCAATTAAGGTTTTGCCGGGGAGCTTCGCCCCTGCAGTCACAGCTCGCTGAAATGTATCGGCCATTACAAGCCTGAACCAGCCCGATCCTCACTACTGGCCGAGTCCTGGCGGGTGGTCTCAGGATTAAAATTCATTTGTCCTTTTGCCCT
Organism: Rhodopirellula sp.; assembly: GCA_013203845.1. Lineage (GTDB taxonomy): Bacteria > Planctomycetota > Planctomycetia > Planctomycetales > Planctomycetaceae > JABMPE01. The sequence continues at coordinate 13,179 of JABMPE010000756.1, forward strand.
TCGGTGCCCCGATTTAAGTATCGACAGCGTCGTGGTCTCTGACTGATCGGCCTGGAATTGCTCGACCGTGCGGATCGAGACCTGGCTGGTCGAGTTCCTGTTCCAGCTGATCGACCATTGGGACGTCAAGAAAGTGCTCAACGCGGTGAGCGGCTTCGTGCAGATGATCGTCCGGCAGCGCAAAGTGACGGGCCATGTACGACTCCCACAACCGATGAGAACGCACGAGATGCTCCGCGTGTTCTCTTCCGGAAGCCGTCAGAGACCAGCCGTCGCCGCCGCTGGTCACAAAGCCCTGCCAGCTCAGCCGCCAACAGGCCAGACGCCCTCGCCACGTACCCAATACGGAAACGTTGAGAAACGATGCAGCAGCACCATCCGTACTGGATTCTTCGCCGCGGTACAGAATTCCGAGACAGTCTTCGCAGAGAATCCGAAATCCCAGCATCGACTGCCGGACGCTCTGCACAACGACACCGCGCCGCGGGCTGAACAGAAACGCCAGACCAAAAAAGAACCCGCAAACGATGGCCGTCATGCCGGCGGTGCTGGAATCGTCGACTGTTGTGAAGCCGAGGCTGCCGAAGATCGCGTCGGGAGTCCATAGCGCCAGAGCGTGCCCCAGAACGGCGCTGCTTCCGGCAATCGCCAGCGCGAGAGCAATCATCACATGCAGCCGCTCGGCCAGTAGAAACGCGGTCACCGGTGGAACGATTAACACTGTAATCACCAGAATAGCACCGACGGACTGAAACGCGGCCACCAGTGTGACCGATGTAATCGCCATCAGCAGGTAATGAACCAGTGTCGCGTTCAGACCGAGACTTGCCGCCAGATCGGGGTCGAACGTTGTCAGTCGCAACTCTTTGAAACAGACTGTCAACATAAGCAGATTGGCCACGAGGACGCACCCGTTCAAAACAGCAGCGGTCGGCACGTCGGAATCTCCAACCGTATTCAGCACCACAGTCTCGACGGCTCCGAACAAAACGCAGTCGGCGTCCAGATGCACGTCGTCGGCATAGAGCCTCACCAGCAGCAATCCCAGAGCGAACAGAGACGTGTAGACAACCCCCAGAGCCGCGGAGTTTTCAACCCGCCCGAATCGCTGGACCGCCTCGGTCAGAAACGCCGTCAACAGCCCCGCAGCGACGGCGCCGCCGAGCAGCACGAACTGCATCGTCGATCCCCCTTCAGAGTGCGGGCCGACAATTCCCAGCCAGTACGCGGCCAGAAACGCCGCCACGATTCCCGGTAACACCGTGTGACTGAGGGCGTCTCCCAGCATGCTTTGCCGGCGAAGAACCAGAAACGTCCCGGGAACGGCACAGGACATCGCGGCAAGGGCCGCCGTCAGCGCCGTCCAGGTATCAATCTCTGACCAGAACTGTCCCAATTTTTTGTTCCATCCTGAATTCTAGTCGGCGGACCAGTGATCACCGGCTCCCGGACAACCGTTTGCAATCGGAATAACCGTTAAAGTTTAACAGCTCTGCCTGACGATGTTGTCGAAAGACGGTCGGCTCTGGTGGTGATCAGTACGCACCATTGTGCCGTCATTCCAACAGGGATTCCGATTCGACATCAAACCAGCGTGCCTGGAAAGGCAATTGTCATGGGCAGACTACTGACAACGACCGCGATGATTCTGGCTGCGAGCGTCTCCGCCGGATGCTACCCGTGCATGCAGAACAGCTATTACGACCCGTGCTGCGGAGTTGTGTATGGCCCCTCCGTGACAACGAAAACGCCAACTTTCCTGTCCGGCCTCTAGAAACACAAGCATGACAAGGATAGTTGCCCGCTCTGTAACGCAGATGCTCCGCCAGCGCCGTACGGAACCCCCGGAATTCCGCCGCTAAATGGCGGCTCACCAGAGTGCTGCCAGCAACACGGAGCTACGCATCAAACGACAGCGTATCGGAATCCTGCCGATTATGGAGCAGCGTTCGGCCAGCCGGTTTCCCATCAACACGGCCATTCACCAGGCTGTGGTTGCTCGTCGTCGCAGCACTGCTCCGCGGGTTGCCCTGGTGGTAAACGATCGCAGGCCTGGCAGGCAAACGGCCACACCGGCTGCAGTTGCTCAACCCCTGTCACCAATTGTCCGGTCTGCGAACCCTGCCAGCACCAGCTTCCGGTTTCGCACTGCGATACCTGCTCAACCATCGGCGAGAGCTATTCAAACATGGGTGACAGCTATCCTGGCGTCGTCTATGACGGATCGTTTCCCACCGACTCGTACTCTTCGGAACAGTACTCCTCGGACCCCATGATTCTGCCTGGCGAGACGATTATCGACGGTGACACATTCCACCCCGAATCATTCCACAGTTCGGGCAACTGCCCGCACTGTCAATCGACCAGCAGCCCGATAATCAGTGACCAGTCGAGCGGTAGTCATTCAAACGGTGGCCCCATCTTCGAGGGGACTATCATTCCGGGAGACGAGTACAACGTCTCCCCCGGTTACGAGGCCGACAAACCAACAAGTCCGATGCCGGCTCCGGCCGCAGAGGCGGTTCCTGGCGATACCGTAACTCCGACTCCCGAGCCAGAACCACTGCCGGCATCCACGACGATGATGATCCCGACGTTTCCGGCCCCAAAACCCGCTCGTCAGGTTCACTGGGTACCGAATACCCTGAAGTAGCCTGCGACGATCATTCGGTTTCGAGTGGCGTGTCTGCCAGCTCAGACGCGTCTCGAAGATCAGGGGCGTTCCCGGTCAGCCCGGTGCTGTCAGACGGCTTGTCCCGCAGCAGAGCAACCAGCAGCAGACCGCCGCCCATCATTGCCGCGCCACACCAGTACGGCCATTCGAGATGCTGCTTCTCCTTGCCAAGCAGCAACATCCCGATCACCGGCCCCACGATTCTGGCCAGCGCCGACATGCTCTGTCCGAGTCCCAGAATTTCGCCCTGTTGATCCGTGGCCGTTTTCAGGGAAAGCATCGCCTGCAGGGAAGGAGTCACAGCTGAAAAGCCCACCACCGCGATCGGCAACACGACATACAGTTGAGTCACCGAGCCGCTCCGTCCGGCAAAGCCAATCAGCAATAGACCAACGATCATGATGGCCGTTCCGCCCAGAGCCAGCTTTTGCGGCACCATCCGCGTTGAAAGACGCCGCACGAGGCCTCCCTGGCTGATCGTCAACACCAGACCGACGTACGCGAAGATCAGAAAGTTATCCTGATCCGATTCGCCAAGCGCTTCCGTCAGCAGCGAGAGCGTGCTTTCAAACTGCGCGAATGCGCACGTCGTGACAAAGATTGTGAGCATCATCATCGCGATGGCAGGCTTGCTGAATGCGGTGCTGATGTGCTTCAAATGAAACTTGCCAGCCCGCTCTGAGGTGCCCTTTGTCAGCGACTCGGGCAGTTTTGCCAGCGCCCATACAAAGGCGCATCCGGAAAGAATCGCGGCGACATAACCTGCCATCGGGCTCGGCGCGCCGTTGACTTCGTCCGACACAAACGCCGCACCAATCAACGGCCCGAACGTGAATCCAATTCCAAACGCGGCTCCGATCAAGGCCATCCCCTTCGTACGATTTTCGCGGGACGTGCAATCGGCAATGTAGGCCTGAGCGGTCGGAATCGTCGCACCGGCGATGCCCGCTCCGACTCGAGTCAGAAACAGCCAGGGAAGGACTCCCACTCCAAGCATTGTCCCGGATGTGCCGATGGTGGTCGCGTAACCAAACAGTGCGTAGGAAATGGTCGAACCAGCCAGCCCGATCAGCAGCACGGGGCGGCGTCCAATCCGGTCTGAAATGCCGCCCCAGATGGGAGCAAACACCAGTTGCATTGCCGAGAACGAGGCCATCAGCAGGCCCAGTTCCAGGTGGCTTGCTCCGAAGGCGTCGGCGTAGCGAGGCAGCAACGGCAGGACAATTCCAAACCCCAGCAGATCGATAAACACCGTCACAAAAATGATCGCCAGCGGAGTCTTCTTCGAAGCCGGCGCCGCTTCCTGGTCTGTCATCTCAACGCTTTCCGTTCACAATCACAATTCACAATGCAGATCACAATGCAGAAATAGCTTCCTGAACAACTTCCTGAAAATCACGTGTCTCGACGCAGCCCGAGAAACGAATCTGGAGTTCAATTCAGCCTGCAAGTCTTAACTGTTCCGTGGCTGGCGTCGAGCTTGCGGGCCCCCGAATTCCGAACGCATCACACAAGATGCCTGATAGACATGCTGGTTTCTCCCTTCCTGGGTAAGGTGTCGCCACATTCTCCGTTAGAAATCAGCATCTCCGACCTTCGCAACCAGCAGAGTCTGCTGCGGGATTCGCAATGGATCAGGCATCGCCATCCGACAACTCGCCACCTGAAACTGACGGCATAACCAGTGGCGACACAACCAGCCAGCGTCGATCACGAGCTCGCGTGACGCTGTCAGCGTGGCTGTGTTCGGGAGCGGTCATCGCCTACCTGTGCCGCAACACGCTGGCGGTCGCCGAGAAAACGCTCCGGCTGGATCTCGACATCAGTGAAGCACCAATGGGCT
>JABMPE010000757.1 GCA_013203845.1 Rhodopirellula sp.
AATGAGGCTTTTTTCGTTGGTTTTTCGCCTGTTTCAGGCTTCGCCCGCTGCCCGACCGACGTTTCGGTCATCTTGCCCAATATGACAGGTTTGGACCCTGATATGCCACTTTGGGCGGTGCCAGGGGGAAACATAGGGGGAAACTCTTGAGCCGTCCCGGCGTCGGTCCCGGTCGCCTTTGCCGTTTCGGATGGTTTGCGCGGTTGACCGTCCAACGGCATCGACGGGAGTGATTCCATCGCCCCGGACACGTCGAGTAATCGCGGGTCGGTGTAGACGTTCATCGTCAGGTCGATCTTTGAATGTCGCATCGCCGCTTGTGCGGTCCGCGGCGCGACTCCGTTCTGACTCAACATCGTCCCGAATGTGTGTCTCAGAGCGTGAACGTCGATCGTCCGGCCCCGGTCATCGCGTTTCGGGATACCAGCGGCCTTCAGGTCACGGTCGAGAATCAACCGCAGCCCGCTGGGAACGTAGAACAGCGGTGCGTCAGATGGCAGGGCGTCGCCGCCGTCGATTCGCAGTGTTGACGATCCCCGCATTCTGTTGACCCACTCCCGGATATCTTCGGCCAGGTCAGAACGCAGCGGAATTGAGGATCCCCCCCGGTTCTTCTCGTCAGCCGCTTCCAGTTCGATGTACGGCGAAATCCCGTCGAGGTGAACCTGTCCGACGGTGATTGATTGCAGCTCGCCTTTTCGCAGCCCGGTAAGCAAAAGCGTCTTCAGGACGAGAGCCCGCTCCCGGCCCTTCTCAACCAGGTCGTCGATGCGTTCTGGACTGTCTTTGAGACGTTCACGGGCTCGTTCGACAGCGGCGTCGATCGTTTCAAGCGTGAGCGGTGCTGGCTTCCAGGTATCGCGTTTGCCAGTCACTTCGTCGGCAGGCTTTCTGATGGTTTCACGGCCCAACTCTGCCAGTGGGCGGAGTCGAGCGACGTACAGCAGTTTTTGCAGTTCGGTTTCCAGCAATGCGCGGCGCATGAGGCGACGGTCTGTCTTCTCGTCTGCTTTGGAAACATTGCGGAGCGGGTTTGTCGTGAGACGTCGATTCCGGACGCACCACTGGCAGAATCCCTTCAGTGATTGCAGATAGCTGTTGCGAGTTCGTGCGGCCATGTCGGCGTCGAGTCTGTCAGCAAGCCACGCCTCAACACGATCGGGAACAATGTCGCGGAGCGTGCGAAATCCGCAGTCAGCCGAAATCTGTTTGGCCAACCGGCTGGTATCACTCATGTGTCGATCAGACCGTCCAGCGGCCCTCAAACTTCGAAGGTAGGCTTCCAGATGTTCGTCGAGCGGTGTTGACTGACAAACGGCAACGGCTTCCTCATCGGCTTTCATGACACCCGAGCGGACGAGTTCGGACCGTCGTTCCAGCTCTGACAGCATGGCCTGCGCGGCGCTCTTGTCTTTGCAGCCGGTGGAGACTTCGTGAACGAATCCAGATCCGTCCCGGTACTTTGCCAGCCATTTTCCCGACTCAACCACGATTCGCGTCGAGCCATCCCGGCCCGTTGTCGTCTTTGCGGTGCGAGTCTTGCCGTTGCCATCCTGCCAGCGGACGAACGTCTCGCCCTTCCTGTTGAACAGTTCGCAGACTTCAGGCAACGGCTTGGTCGACGTCTTGCGTCGGAGGCTTCCCATCGAAACGCCTTTCTGAGAAGACCGCAGCCGCGGGCGTGAGCTTCTCAGGTCTCACGCTCCGCAGCCACGGCAAAGGTTGAAATCAGGATATCGCGTTCGTGTGATCACAGCCAGGCGAGTTTAATGTCGCCGGTTCACTACCGATTGCCGGTGGTGGGCTTTGTCGCGGTCTCAGGTGGGCTTTCGATTTCGTCAGCCCAGCGGCGGAGTTGTGCGGCGAGTCGATGCCCGGCGGTTCCGTCGAGTTGCGGTTTCAATGCCGTCACCAGTGCAGCGATATTGTCAATCGCGTTTCGCAGTGTGGTCGGTTTGATCGTCGGCAGGTTCGGCGCGGTGTCCGTTTTGTCCAGTGAAACAGCGTCGTCGCTGGATGCTGTGAGCGTCGGCGCACCGGCCAGCCGTTCGCGGCGCGGCGAGCCAGTGTCCTGCCTGTCGACAGTTCGCCGTTCGCTGGACCGTTTCACCGGGACCGTGCCCGCGCCGTCAATGTCTTCGTCAGCCGCGTCGTCGTCGTCGACAGGCTCAGCGTGTGCCGTCAGGTCGTCGCCGTTGTCAGTCCGTTGCTGGATGTCGCGCATCCGTTTCATGACCGCGACCGACCACCCGTTTTCGTCCGCGACGGCCAGCCATTCGTCGGCGTCATCCCAGGCGAGCACCGTCAGGTAGTGCGTCCAACTCAGATTCCGCATTGATGCGGAAATGTCGGAGTAGGTCGAGAAAACCTTCCGCCGCCGTTGCACCTGATCTTCGCTCAGTCCGACCAGCTCCGCGAAGTCGGCATCGGTCCGGCCCTTCGCAAAACGTCGCGTCCAGGCGTGAGCGAGCCGCCCGATTTCCCATTTGCCGGCGTCGACCTGACCGACCAGTTGCCGGCAGGCCGCGACGATTTGTTCTTCAGTTTCTTCAGCTTGCCGCACAACAGCGGCTTGAATGGTTTCGCAAATCATGGGAATCCTCCGTTGGAAAAGTTGAAACGGGCTCAGCAAGGCGAGCTCCGCCGTCCGTGCGGCCGTCAGGTGAATCAGTCGACAGGGGCAGCGATCTGGCCAGCTCGCTGACAATCCGGGCCGGCGGTCTGGTCTGTTCGCCCATTTCAAGCGAGATCCACTCATTTGCATCACCGCCGCCCGTCAGGCATCTGACGTGCTGAATCCTGACCGGCTCAGCCGTGTAGCCGTCTCGGGAATGATTGATTTCGAACTGCCCTGACAGCCGTCGAGTCTGGTCTTCACGCAACGGACAACAGGCCAGCGCGGCGTACATTTCGCGGAAGTCTTTTTCGAGCCATTGAATCTTCGATGTTTCCACCTGGCAGAATGATGGCCAGCCGCCCAACGCCCGAATTACCGCGTTGATAAGGGGATCGTCGAAATCGATGGAGTCACCCGGACCGACTCGGGAGATACATTTGCGGGCATCATGCCAGGCCAGCAACGATCGATCTTTCAGTGAGCCGATCGTTCCAGCCGTGTTGCAGTTGCTCAGCACACTTCCGATCGGCGGGAAGCCGGCGAACTGATGCGTTTGGAGCGTCTTGACGATGCCGCGTCGCAGTTGCTCCGCAGACAGGTCTTTCAGCATCGCAAACCAGGCGGCAAGTTGTTCATCAGGCATCTGGCGACCGACTGTTGCCGTCAGCAGCGCAATTCCTTCGGCAAATTCTGTTCGCGTCATGATTCGCCCTCCGCGGCAACGAACCGGTCGAGGCTATCCATCAATCCGGGCGATGCTTTCCCGTTGCGGCCCGTGCCGTCATCGCGTTCAAAGACACCCTGCCAGCCGCGGGCAATCGAGTGATTGACCGCCGCGACAAACCGATCAGCGCCTTTGCTCGACCACTCCGTCAGCAGCTTGCTTTCGGCGAGTGCCGTCAGCGGCTTCTTCATCTGACGACGATGTTCCCGGAATTCGTCGAGTGCTTTACGTGCGGCATCGGTGTCGAGTGATTCCGGGATCTGAACGGGCTCTTGACCCTTCGCAGGTTTCTTCCGTGAGTTCGTCGACACACCAGCGGCGTCAGCCGCGTCTTTCTGTTCTATTCCCTTCCTTCTGTTCTGTTCCCTTCCCTTCAGGCCCGCGCCCGTGGAATGTTCTGGTAGCTCACTGGTAGCCGACTCCCGGCCCGCTACCACGTTGCCGGCATCGTCAAGTTGATCGGCTTCGAGCCAAGGGATTTTCTCGCTCATCAATTCGGCGAAGACTTCGTCGAACAGTGCTTCCGGGCAATCTGTTTTGACGGCGAGATCTTCCGCCGTCAGCGGTCCGTCCGCATCGGCGAGCACACCACGTTCAGGACACTTCGAAGCAACCTGCAACGTCAGAATCCATGCACCGTAGATGGCCGGTCCATTGGGGAGTGCCATCAGTCGACGATACGATTTGCCGTCATGCTTGTTCGGTACAGGAACCCAACTCAGCCGCCCGGTTTTTCGGCTCTGAGCATTCTCAAACAGCTCGTCCCATCGCCGAATCCGAAATCGAATTCTCATGGGTTCAGCCCTCCCTGTCGAAAAGGCTTCGCTGAGCCCGCCGTTTCCGTGCGGCCGCTCTTGCAAGTCGTTTGCAATACTTCAAAGCCAGCTTTCGGTCGGTGACGATGTATCGACCGATCCGTCGACCGTGAGCCACCCGCCGTCGAGTGTGCGAATCACCCACACGCTGAATCAGGCCCCTCGCCTGAAGTCCGTTCGTCACGGAACCCCATGTTCGCGGATCAACCGTTTCGGGAAGTTCGTACATTGCGTGAGCGTCATCAGTACCGGCCTGACCACGCTCCAGAATTGCGGTCAGCAATGCGTGTTCGATCTGTTTCATCTCAGAGTCCGTTGCGCGGCGTCTGGTCTTCATCGTGACGCCCTCCGCTGTGAGGGGCGGCAGGACGGGCAGCCATCGGCCAACCATTGCTCAATGTCCGATCGTCGCCACCTGACCAGGCTGGCCACCTTCAAAGGCCGTGGCATCTGGCCGCTGTCCGCCATCCGGCGTACGGTGCGCGTCGAACAGCTCAGCAATTTGGCGACGGCTTCAACGTCGAGCAACTCAGGACTACTTGACCGCTCTTGTGTCGCGGTCGAACCAACAGAATTCGCCATCGTGGGCAACTCCTCGGACCATCTCAATCGCCGATGGTCATAGCCGGTCAACGCTGAATGCGATTGACGGCGGGAGTCTTACTGTGGCAGTCGCCGGGCTCAGTTGATAACTGTTGACTCTTTGTAGATGTCTGTTGATGTCTGTTGACGGCACACACTTGACCTACGTTTTTGCTAGTTTTCTGGCCAGTTTCTTGCCTTTGGGTAAGAGCCAAAACCCTGAATTACCACCCTCAATTGATCCGTCAATGAAATCGTGATCCTTCAACCACGGCGTATGAACTCGGATGGTCTGGTCTTTAACTTCGCCTGTCTTTCCTTCCGTCCACTTTGCAATTTCCGGAGAACTGATCCTGTCCACGTAAGTCCATGAACTTTTCTCAAAAAGTGCCACTAGAATCATTCGCTTCGTCCCGCGGCTTGCTTGGACAATCTCCTCGTCAGGTTTGCTGTCACGATCGCCCGCTTCTGATTCTTCCGTCCCGGTCGGGTCCGGCTGATCGCCCACCGGACCGGTCGAGTCTGCCGTCGCCGTGCCCAGTTCGTCAGGAACGCCATCTGGCGTACCAGTCGAGTCGTCGCTGTGGTTCGGCACCGATGGCAATTCAGTAGCGTCTGACGCCGGCTCGGTTGGCGCGGCAGGCAACTGGCATTCAGCTTCCGGTTCGTTTTTCGCGGGAGCACTTTCACCGGTGGCGGTCTTAACTTGCGTTCCAGTCGAGTCTGCCGGCATGGCGAGTTTGCCAACGAACCTGAAGCCGAACGCCGTTTGAATGTCTTGCCAACCGAGCCGGCGTCAGACGCTACTGAATTGCCATCGGTGC
>JABMPE010000758.1 GCA_013203845.1 Rhodopirellula sp.
CAAGAGCATCCCTGGAAACAGCTGCTCGACGCGGGCGCTTCGGTCTGCATCGGCACGGATGGTCGGTCATCAAACCCGGATTACTCGCTCTGGTCCGAGTTGCTGTTTCTGACCCGACAATCGGACGCAGAAAAATGGCCACGGATTCTGGCCGCTGGCACGCGGAGCGGTGCGAAGGCGTTTGGTCTGGAAAACTCGGCAGGAACCCTTACGCCAGGCAAGCGAGCTGACCTGACGCTGATCTCGCTACCGGAATCGACAGGAGCCGATCCGTGGACCTCACTTTTTGCTCCCCACGCAAAACCGGTGGTAACGATCGTCAATGGTTTGGCAACTGGCGCTGCTGCATCCGCAGCGGAACCTTGCAATGCCGACCGCGAACTTCGAACAATGCTGCTGGATCGGCTGGCGTAAAGATCACCGTTCTACGACCGCCATCAAAATTTGAATTTCAGATGGCTATCGATCATCGCCAATTTACACGTCAATAAAAATTCAGCTGAGTAATGTGACTGCCATGTTGTTAAACGTTCGCTTGTTCGCTCGTGCGAAAGACCTTGCCGGCTCGGAAACGATTTCCGTCGAAGTCCCGGATAATGCCACGGCTGGCGATCTGAGATCCTGTTTGAGGGAACAGTTTCCGGCGCTCGAACCGGTCATCCGAAACCTGCACGTGGCAATCGGAACGGACTACGCGAACGACGCGGCAACGCTGAACGAATCACAGTCCATCAGCTGTTTTCCGCCGGTCAGCGGCGGTTGACCAGTCACAGACGAGCATCTTCAATTCAGAAACTCGCGAACAGAGTTGCGCCACGGAGCGCACACAGGCCACAGCGTTATTTCATGATCGATTCTCTGCGGCCTGTGTGCTCTCTGTGGCTTACGATCTTTGCGAATATGCAGGTAGAGTAGGCAATGCCCAACCTGCACCATTTCTCAGGCCAACAAACTCGGAGCTGACGACTCATGCCTGCCGATTCGGGCAAACCTGATCCTGCTGGTGAATCTTCGGATGCAGCGTCGCGACGTTCGCGCACGTGCCAGGTGATCTTCATCCTTGGATCGGGAATTGATCCCGCGGAGCAATCCGCAGCGCTGGCCGAGGAGTTTCGCGGCGAGCACGCAGAGCTGGATTTCTCGAAGGCTATAACGATCATCCAGGCCGCGGACGAGTGGCTGCCTGGTGATAAGGTCGGGTTCCGTGCGTCAATCGCCACCGTCGTCAGGAACTGGTGTCGCGAACAGGCCGCCAGCTTTGACTCGAAACGACTGCTCGTCAGCGATTACCAGGATGATGTAGGACGACAGTTCGCGGTCGCCGGATATTTCCCGAGAAAAACGTCGGCGACTGCCGGTCAGGAATCTGACGACGACAATATCGCCAGCAAACCATCTCGATTTGTTGTCCTGGCCGAGCAACTGGTCGAAACGGTCAGGCGTCAGCCGCCCAAACGGCTCGCCATTGCCGGTGGCAGTGTCGCATTACTACTGCTTCTGCTGATCGCTGTGCCGATGTTGTTGCCGAGTGGCGGCAGTGACATCTCACAAAGTGATTCAGACGGTGTTCCCGCAGTCACGGAAGGCAGCGGCGAAACGACAGCAAGAGTTCTCACGCTGCCACCGCCACAATTTTCGACAGGCATCGTTCGTGTCTACACACCTGAACCCGGATTCGCGGTGATGGTCGATGGAGAGCCGATTCGTGGAGCGGACGGAGAATTCGTGACAACTCCCTGCGCCGTGACGACTGAGCAGGGTGCTCGCTCAGTCACGGTGTTTCGCGAAGGAGCGTTCGACCTATCACGCGTCGTCGATGTCAGCGACGAAAGCGAAGTCACACTGGAACCATCGAGCGATGCCGCTGGCGGTGGCAGCGACGTGCTCAAAGCACCGTACCTGAATGCCGATATCGGAAAACCCATCGCTCTGACGAGCCTGAATTCCAGTCACCCGGAAACGGATCCGTACGTGACTCCGGACCGATTGTCGATCTGGTTCGTCGGAGATCGTGAGGATGGTCGAGGACTTTTTGTGGCCACACGACTGTCGCCCTTCCACGATTTTGACGAACCTCGCCTGGTCAGTCGCAGTGCCGACCTGCCGGCCACGCCGAGCATCACGGACGACTCGCTCTACATCGTCTACGCGGTACCCGAGAAAGCTCGGCTGATGGCGCTGGCTCGGGCCAACCCGCTGGCCGGTTTCGATGGCAAAGACGCACTGCGTTACAGCAGCAGTCTGGCTCCCACGTGGACGTCGTCGCAGATTCTGGGCGACGGACTGAGACTTTACTGGGTTGAGGAAACCGGAGACGGAGAAGTTCGCACGCTGACTTCCAGCCGGGTAAGGCGAACCGACGTCTTCGGCAAAACGCTGAAAGTTCAACTCGCGGGAACGCACCCCTGCATGTCGCGAGACGGTTTGCGGCAATACACCTTTGATGGCAAAACTCTGACCCGGTACCGACGCACCTCGACGACAAAGGCGTTCATCGAAGACGGAGTCATCGCCGAGCTGGACCTCGCCGGTTACCACCATAGCCAGCAGCATCGACAGTTCTTTGTCAGCAGCGACGAGCAGTGGCTGTTCTATTGCGACAATCCCGTAACTGGTGGCGACCTCTTCATGGTTCGCCTTTCAGCAGGTCCGAAATGGGGAGTTGCGCCGCGAGGCAAATCGATCCCGCCGAAACGCGTCGTCGTCGTGGCAACGACCGAGCCTGATCCCACAGAAATGATCGTTCCCGAGAAGCCGAAGCCAAAGCCCGTCGATCCTCGGACGCTTCCCCTGCCGTACACGTCGCATCGAAAAGCCTTTACGACACTGCTGGACGCGAGACAGTACGACGAAGCTGCTGGCTTACTCCGCAACGCGCAGGCAAATTCGGAACTGCAGAAGTTCACTGAACAGCTCGCCTGGGACGAAGAAGATCTCCAGACGATCCGCAGTTTCTGGAGTGACCTTGAGAAATCGGCGGTTGATATCAAGCCCGGCGAAGCCGTTCGAATCGGAACGCTGCAGCTGGAAGTTGTCGGTTTCGAAAATGGCGTGCTGGTCGGAAAACGCGGCGATACCGAGATCCGTAAGAAGCTGATTGAGATTCCCGCGACAGAACTGTCCGGAATCTTCGACGCCGGTGTTGACAAGGCAAACGAACAGGCTCAATACCGATATGGCGTTCTGCTGGCGTACGAATCCAAAGCTCTCGAACGCGCCCGCGTTCAACGCTTCGAACGTTGTGCTGACCTGGCGGCGACATTCAAAGGACTGCTCGCCAGACGAAAACTTGCCCAGGCAATCGCCGAACTGGAGCGGGCGAATTTCGGTCAGGGCGTCGGCTTCCTGAAAGAAACAAAGGCGCTCGCTGCCGGAACACCCGTCGCCGCAGAAGCGCAGAAGCTGGAAGAAGACCTGTATGAGTACGTGAAGTGGCGGACCGTTGGGCCGCGGAAGTGGAAGATCGAAGGCAACTCGTACGAGGCTGACAACGAACGAGCCAACGGGTCCCTGCTGGTTTCAGAGAAGGAGTACCGTAACTTCGAGCTGAGTCTGGAATGGAAGACGCTCGACACGCTGACCGCTCAGGGCGGCGTCTTTTTTCATTATCCCGGTCGAGGCGAACTGGTGGATTTCGCACACAAGATCCACCTGTCGAATGATTCCGGCAAAGGAGCGGATCAGTATTCTTCCGGCTCACTTTTCGGACAGGACGGCCCCGACGAGAACGCGGTGAAGCCTGCGGGAGAGTGGAACACGCTCGAGATTAAAGTCGTGGATAAGAAGGTCACCGTCATCATCAACGGAAAGAAAGTTCTCGAAACCACTGCCACTAAAGAAACCGTTCCTGCCCGAGGTTTGATCTGCCTGGACGGCTTCGCTGGCGGCATCACCTACCGCAAAATCCTGCTCAGCGAACTTCCCGAGTAAGGATAGCCTCAGCACTACGGCGGTTGGCCTGCCGACCGGGAGAACTCTGCAAACGAGCGGTGGGTCCCGCCAGCTTTCCTGTGGCCCAGAAGCAAACGGTGCGAAGGGAATGTCAGGATCCGTTCCCCACGTAACCGAGAGACGATCAATCAAAGGATGACGATTCGTCTGTTTCTTCTGTTCGATAAACTCAGCAAGCGACATGTCGGTTGTCTCCGCGAGTGGTCACGATCGAGTTTCAGTCATTTCGCAGCATTGCCGCCGCAGAGTCTGGGAGTTATCTCGAACTCAGTCGGTGACAAGCCCGTTGCACCAGGTACTCTTCAGGATTGGGAGTCAGTGAATGAATCTCGGCAACGACTATCGGGAAAATCCTCTCGCCAGAACGAAGATCATCGCAATGTTGGCCCGGCCTGCGAAGACCGCGACGCCTTACGGGACCTTATCCGTCGCGGCATTGACATTTTCCGACTCAACTTTGCTCACGGATCACACGAGTGGCTCTCGGAGATTGTCGCCAAAGTTCGGTCGCTTTCGGAAGAACTCGATAAACCCATCGGGCTGCTGGGTGACCTGCCGGGGCCTGAAATTCGACTCGGCGAGTTACAGAATGGCAGCGTTTCCTGTCCGGACGGAGCGATCTTCACGTTCGTTCGCGGTCGTGAGCCGACCAGAAACTCCGAACTCACCAGCACGTACGAGCCGTTGATCGATGACCTAAAGGCTGGTGATCGGATTCTGCTGGCCGACGGAACGGTTGGAATGCGAGTTGAAGAAACGAACCCTCAGGCACGATACCATGCTGGTCCACGTGGTCGAGTAAGAAATGATTTCGAAACCGCTGTCTGACTGGGACCAGAGAGGCTCAGCGACACAACAGCATCGGCATCCTGCTGAGTCATAAGACATCTCTGGCGAGTCGTTCCTCGACAAAGACAAAACCCGGACAGTTCAGTGAACCATCCGGGCTTTGAGTTTTGTCTATCAACTTTCAACGATCGACCATCAACTACCGAGCATGCTCGACCGCTTTGGTTTCCCGCAGGACGACGACTTTGACTTCGCCTGGGTAGGTAAGGTTTTCTTCAATCGCCTTGGCACATTCCTTGGCGAGCTTGGCGGATTCGCGATCGTTGATTCGGTTTGAATCGACGATGATGCGGATTTCGCGGCCGGCCTGAACGGCGAACGCGTGGTTCACGCCGGGGAAGCCGCAGGCGATGGCTTCCAGATCTTCCAGGCGTTTGACGTAGCGTTCCAGGTTTTCGCGGCGTGCTCCCGGTCGAGACGCCGAAGCTGCGTCCGCGGCCGCAACCAGCACCGTGTAGATGAACTCGGGCCGGATATCGTCGTGATGCCCGGCCGCGGCGTGGACGACTTCTTCGCCTTCGTTGTAACGCTTTAGAAGTTCCGCGCCGACTGCCGGATGCCCGCCTTCCATTTCGTGGTCGGCTGCTTTTCCGATGTCGTGCAGAAATCCGCAGCGACGACCGAGTGTCGAATCGAGTCCCACCTGCTCACACAGCAAACCGGTGATGTGTGAAACTTCGATCGAGTGTCGCAGCACGTTCTGGCTGTAACTGGTCCGAAACTGAAGTCGCCCCATCAGGTAAACGAGTTTTTCGTGCAGCCCGACAATGTTCGCTTCGTGGCAGGCTTCAAGCCCCAGCTTGCGAATGTGAGCGTCCATTTCCTTTTCAGTTTCGGCGACGATTTCTTCGATCCGCGTCGGATGAATTCGCCCGTCTTCGATCAGCTTGATCAGTGACAGCCGAGCAATTTCCCGACGGACTTTGTCGAACGCAGAAACCACCACAACACCCGGCGTGTCGTCGACGATGACGTCCACTCCGGCGATTTTTTCGAAGGCCCGAATGTTGCGACCTTCGCGGCCGATGATGCGGCCTTTCATTTCGTCGTTGGGAATGTCGACCGTTGAGACAGTCATCTCTGATGTCTGCGCGGACGCGATCCGTTGAATCGCCATGCCGAGGATTTCGCGGGACAGCTCTTCCTGACGACTCTTCAGTTCGCTTTCGTACTTAAGAATCAGGCCGCCGGTTTCGTCCTTCAGCTGACGGTCGAGCCGATCCAGCAGCAGCTCTTTCGCCTGTTCAGGACTCAGACTGCTGATGTGAAACAGCTTGTCCTGCTCTTCGGCAAGAAGTCGTTCGAGTTCCTTTTCCTTGACTTCCATGGCCTTGCTGCGAGTGGGCAGCTTCTGCTGCTGCCCCTCAATCATCTTTTCGCGTTTGACAAATTCTTCGTCGCGATCGTCCAGGCTGCCTTCGCGTTTGTCGAGGTCCCGTTCCCGCTGGTGCAGGCCGTCGCGTGTGGAATTGAGCGAGGCTTCCATTTCCTCACGTTTTTTCAGTAGTTCTTCCCG
>JABMPE010000079.1 GCA_013203845.1 Rhodopirellula sp.
AGATCGACCCGCTCGGTTTCGCACTGGAGAATTACGGTCCGACAGGAGTCTGGCGAGACAAGTACGAAAACGGGCGAGATGTGGACGCCAGCGGCGTGCTGTTCAATCAGCATGAATTCAATAACGTCGTTGATTTCAAACGTCTGATTCTTCAGGAGAAACACCGGTTCGTCCGCGGCTTTGTTTCTCATTTGCTGTCTTACGCGCTCGGTCGAGAACTCGGACCTGCCGATTCACCTGCACTGGACGCTATGGCTGCCAGAGCAATGACCGGACAGGACCAGATGCGTGCTGTGCTTAAGAGTGTCGCAATGAGCGAACCATTTCTGCACAAGAACACGCAAGATCCCGCTGGAGAAAAGTAGTGCCGGTTTCCACCGGCCAGATTTAATGCTCACGAGTGCGGACGGCAGGAACCAGCGACAGCTGCTGCCAGAACAAGGGAAAAGAAAATGGCTGATCACGAAAACACCCGACCGGTAACAAGACGACGATTTCTGGCAGGTGCCGGTGGTGTCACCCTGAGCCTGCCGTGGCTCGAAAGCTTTGCCGGGCATTGCGAAGCCGCTGACGCTGATCAGGCAACGACTCCAGCGCACCGTCTGGCTTTCTTCTACCTGCCCAACGGAATTGTGCGACGAGGCTTCTTTCCCGGCGAGGGCGACCGACCGTTGCCGAGTTTCGCTGGCCAGAACAACGTCTGGCGTTTCGAGGGTAAGACGGTTCCGGTTGGCAGCCATCCTCTGACGTTTACGCCGACGCTGGCTCCACTTCACAAAATGCGGGACCGAATCTCACTGATCACCGGCCTGGATCGCACATTTCAGCATGGAACCGACTCACACGCGCAAGCAGCTTCGTGCTTCCTGACAAGTGTGGCGCCATTTGAGGTGAAGAATTCCGCCTATCCAATGGCACGGACTCTGGATCACATCGCCGCCGACAGTATCGGACAGACCACGCCTTATTCGACGCTGGAGCTGAGCTGCAACGATCACAAAAACAACATTGAATCGATCTACTTCGACAACATGTCCTGGTACGACACCGGCTACGTCGCGCCGTCCATGAGAAACCCGCGTCAGGTTTACGACCGACTGTTTGGTACGCGAGCCAACACGAGATTCCGCAACATCACCGATCTGGCCCTCGGCAACGCTCGCCGATTACAGCAGCGGCTGAGCAACTCCGACCAACGAAAGTTCGACGAATACTTCGATGCGATTCGAACCATCGAAAACCGTATGGATCGCATTGACTCGATGAAGGCCGAACTGGCGGCTGCCAGGGTCGAACGTCCCGCCGAGCATTTGCCGCGTAACGAATACATTCACCTGATGGGCGATCTTCTGATTACCGCCTTGCAGAGCAACCTGACGAACGTCGGTTCGCTGATGGTGGGGCCCGAGCGGTGGACAACGCCGACCAACTGGGAAGGAATTCTCGACAAGCCCCACAGTCATCACGCCATGACACACAATCCGCAGAATTACCTGGAAGAACTCCTGAAGCTCGACAACTTCCACGTCTCGGCATTTGCGAGGCTGCTCGAACGAATGGACGGCATCGAAGAAGCCAACGGCACGACGCTGCTCGACAATACGATCTTCACACTCGGAGCCGGCATGGGAGACGGCACCACGCATCAGTACAACGACCTGCCGCTCGTCGTTGCTGGCGGCGGGGGCGGAGCCCTGAAGCTGGGCAGGCACATCCATTGCAAACAGGGCACTCCGCTGGCCAATCTGTGGCTGACTCAGTTACAGATCCTGGGAGTCGATCGCCACTCCTATGCAGACAGTACCGGGACGCTGTCTGAAATTCTGTAAGCAAGACGACTCACAGCTTCATTCAATACGGTGCAGACCAGATGTCGCCATGTTGTTCGACCGGTCGGAGTCGCGCAATTGACGATCATTTTTGGAAAGGCCGAAGAACTCGATCGTGAATTTCGGAGCAAACATTCGTTCGGAAAAATGCTTCAGTTCGCCGGACATTTCGACCGAACCGCTGAGACTCCTGACTCGATGTTCGAGGTCGACATCACACTGGCCAGGCTTGTCCGCCCATTGCCAAAGTCGAACGAGATTGTCACGAGTTTCGACGGTCGGGCTGATCAGAAAGCCGGCTTCGGTCGATCCTGGCAGCAACCGAAACGTACGATCATCGTTCCGATCGTGACCGACTTGAGTCTTCAGGTGAATTTCGGGCAGGCGATAAAGAATCGAAGCGAGTCGGCCAGGTAAGGACGGCTTGATCTGAATCCGACACCAGACGGGACCGGCCAGATCACGGGGCAATTCAACGGGCTCGTTCCATCTCACGCTTTTGCGAAGCACTGGCTTGTCATCCAGCAACAGGCTCGGCCGTGGACGGCGGCTCAGCTTGAGAAACGCTGTCGACGAATCGGTCAGTTCGTAATTCGACAGAAGTTCGAACCAGGCGTGTGAGTCTTCCAGCGTCGGCAGCCGCCCGTCGATGGCCGCAACAGAAATCAGGATATTTTCGGGAGCAGCCGGCCCTCGGTAAAACTCCGCGTCCCGTTCGATCAACGCCGGTGTGAATGCCGCGTAACTTTGCAGCAGCGGGCGAGGCTGCAATTGCAGGCCATGAGCAAAGCCGACAATCAGCTTGCTCGGAAAGATGTCGACCGTTCCGACAATGTCGGGAATCGGATTGGCATCGCGAATTTTCTGCAGCTGCTTCTGGTGAGTGTGCGCCCGCCAGCCGGGATTTTTGACCGACTCGGCGACTGCCAGAATCTGATCACGCAGCGGAGCAGTCGCATGTCCGATGACTGCACCCAACGCGAGTCGTCGCACACGTTCCACAGTTCCGGCAGAGATGAGCACTGCAAATGCCACCAGAAGAACCGACAAACTGCACCGATAATACGCCGAGCAAAGTTTCGTTCCGAAGGTGTGCCGCTGGCTCTGCCAGTTCTGAACAGCCGATAACATTTTGCCCTCATTTGCACTGGCAGAGCCAGTGGCACACTTGGAACTCTGTCGACCGCCAGAAGCCAGCCATCCGTAAGCCAGCAGCGGCAGCACTGTGCCGAGAAAAACGGGGAGCCGTTCGGCGTGATACCGGACGAAGCTCGACTTCCAGGTAATGAAAAGCAGCCCCTGTAAAAACAGGATCGTCACAACTCGCAGCCGCCAGTCGCCAGGGGCCAGGCGAGCTGACAGCCAGGCGGGCAACACCACCACAATGCTGGCAGCGCTGGCGGCTACGATCACTCCGGCCAGCGTTTCAGGGCCGAGTCCCATCGCCGCGCTGTACCCGCCAGCCAATTGGAGACCGGCGCCAATGAACTCACGACACTCGGCCAGCGTTCCGCCGGCCATTAACCAGACAAACGGGCAGGCGGCGAGTAACACCACCGGTCGCCAGGGAAACCGTCGTTGGATCAAACCGGCAGCCGTCAGCGTGCATCCGAGAAAAGCGACCGTTACGAAATAACTGAACTTCGCCCAGGGTAACGTCGCGAGGAGAAGGATTGGCATGCACAAACGAAGCCACGTGACCAGCGACGTCGGCGGCAACACTGACGCCTGTTGCTGGTCTGTCGCGTTTTCGATTTCCGGGGCATTGATCGCTTCCAGAAAAACGAAGGCATGCAGACCGAAGCAAACAGCCATCGCATCGCGGCTCATGAGTTCCACCATCGCAACCGCGCAGAGAGCTCTCCACATCGGGCTGAGTCGGCAGTGCCCGACGACGCGCCAGATCAGGTCGGCCATGATCACCGAGATGCCAAGCCAGACCGCGACAAGAATTTCCCAGGTTTCCGGGTGGTACATCCGGGCGTGGATGAATCCGAACGGACCGTATGTAAAAAAGAGGTCTCGACCGAACGTCCAGCCGTTGGGAACGGCCTCGTTGAGCAGCATCTGCCACGACGGATCGACGCCGTTGGACTCGATCACAAACAGCGGCAACCACGGCGGCATTCGAAAAATGGCAAAAGCCAGCAACAGCAGAAGCCCCGGTGTCACCCTACGGCCACTCACGACTTCACCGTCGCTGGTTGCTGAGCAGGCGACTGCAGATCCTTCTGCACGCGCTGCAATTCTTCAAGGACGTGTGCGAGGTCGCGTTCTTCGCAATCGGCTTCAAATTCCACTTCGTCATGTGGAACGGTTACATCATTTGCAGAAGGATGCGGTCGCGACGTCGAACATTCTGCACGGATATCGTCTGCCACAAGAATCCGCTGAAAGAACATCATCAACAGCGTGCTGAGGTATCGCCGTCCCATTTCCTGCAGTCGCAGATTCGACGCGCCCCACTGCCGGCCTGACCACGAAATTGGAATCTCGGCGATTCGGTAGCGGCGGATCAAAGCGCTCAGTGAAAGTTCCAGCGTGATGTTGAAATGGCTGGCCTGGTACGGGCCGCAGTCTCGAATGACGCTGGTGCGGTACGCTTTGAACGCGTTGGTCAGGTCGTTGTACGGCGTCCAGAACATCAACTGGATACATCGATTGACGATGCGATTCACGACCAGTTTCAGCCACGGGTAATGCTGAACGTTACTGCCGGTTCGAAACCGAGAACCAAAAACGCAGTCGTATCCGTCTTCAATCTTCCGATAGTAAGCAATGACGTCGTTCGGATCGTCAGACAGGTCCGCCATGTAGATCACGACGATGTCGCCGGAGACCTCATCCAGTCCCGAACGAATTGCACGACCGAAGCCTCCCGGCGGCGTGCGGTTAACCAGTCTGACGGACGAGTCATTGTCGATGAGTTGTTGAACAACGGCGGCAGTCTCGTCCGTGCTGTTGTCATTGACGACGATGATTTCGTAGTCGAGTCCTTCGCGCACGCCGACAACATCCTGCAGTTCTTTCACACAGGCGGCGATGTTGCCAGCTTCGTTGTAAGCGGGAATGACGATGGAAAGTTTCATGTTACAAGCAGGAGTTTCGGAGTCAGGAATTCGAACAGGAGAATCAGCCGCAGATCAGCACAGATGGACGCAGATGCCATTCAATGAAATTTTTCTTATCGGCGTCCATCTGTGTTGATCTGCGGCTGGAAAATTGACGACCAGGAATTTGGCCGGTGGGAACCGGCCCTACGGTCTTTCAGGCCAGAATCGTTTTCAGTTGGCTCTGGTGATTAACGATCCAGCCGTGGATGTCTTCGACGATGTGTTGAACGGAACGCTGCGGTTTCCAGCCGTATGTCTGTTGAACACTTGACGAGTCTGTCAGGTAAATCCGCAGGTCCAGGTCGCTCGTTTCCGGAATAGCTCCGATGTTGAGCTTTGTACTGGTGACTTCTTCGCAAAGTTCGGTCAGTTCTCGCAGGGAAGTTGAAACACCCAAGCCGCCTCCGACGTTGAAGACGCTGCCGTTCCACCCGGTGTCACTGCTGAGTTGATGTCCGATCAGATCGCATAGATCGAGTACGTGCAGCACGTCTCGAACCTGCTTGCCATGACCGTCGAAACCGCGATAACTGAGTGGCCCGTTGAACTGGTGCCGCGCGACCCACAGCGTGATGACTCCCTGATCGACCTTCCCCATCTGCCACGGACCGGCCAGCACGCCGCAGCGGTTGATCAGACATTCCATTCCGTAGTTGTGAACGTACTCCGCGACGAGCAACTCGCCGGACAGCTTGCTGGCTCCGTAAAACGACCGGGCACCTTCCAGCGGGAAATCTTCACTGACGCCTGACGCGGAGGCTCCGCGCGTTTCGTTTTCGATCTGCCACTCAAAGCGGGATTCGGTTTCGGCGAACGGCAATTCGTTCAGGCGAGCGATCGGGTAAACGCGGCTGGTACTCAGGAAGAGAAATGCCGCCTCACGTTCGCGAGCTTCTTCCAGGCAGTTGATGGTTCCCAGCAGGTTTGCATTCAGCACGAATCGTGGTGACGAGTTCGCTCCGGCCTGGACGGACGGTTCCGCCGAGCAGTCGATGAGCAGATCGAAATCGGAGCAGCGCCGCAAATCTTCGGGGCAGCGGACGTCGCCGTGCAGGAAGTCGACCTCGCCGTCACGCAGACGCGGAATGTTCAATTCGCTGCCACGCCGAGACAGGTTATCCAGGGCGGCCACGTGGACGCTGGGAAAACTCTGCTTCAGATACAGCGACAGGTTGGCTCCGACGAAGCCAGCGCCGCCTGTGATCAGGATCGAACCAAATCGCACGATGCGGCTCCTGTTCGCTCAAGATCCGCGAGGACCGCTTCTATTGATGATTCCGAATGATTCGTCGCAGACTGACGAGCTTCAGCGGAAACAAGCCGGTCGCGCCGGGCATGCGATTCGACGATTTCTTCGACGGTCGTACGAAGGTCGTACGCGTAGTTCCAGTCGGGATAATGCGACTGAAATTTCCGAGTGTCGCTGACGTACCAGATGTGGTCGCCGATTCGATTCTGATCGGTGTAGGACACATTCATTTTGCGATCGGTCAGTTCTTCGATCAGTGAAATGGCTTCCATCATCGAGCAGTGACTGTGTCGACTTCCGCCAGCGTTGTAGACCTCGCCGCAGCGCGGGTGCTGATGAAAGTGCCAGAACATCTCGACCAGATCCGCCGAGTGAATGTTGTCTCGAACCTGTTTTCCCTGATAGCCATTGATTATGTACGCGTCGCCGGTCAACGCACACTTCACGAGGTACGACAGAAAACCGTGCAGCCGCGTGCCGGAATGTCCCGGACCGGTCAGGCAGCCGCCTCGAAAGCACGCCGTCTTCATGCCGAAGTAGCGACCGTATTCCTGCACGAGTGCGTCGGCAGCGAGCTTTGATACTCCGAACAACGAGTGTGTCGTCTGGTCAACAGACATCGTTTCGTCGATACCGTGCTGGGCAAACGGGTGCGACGGATCCAGTTCCCAGCGGGTATCCAGTTCGACGAGCGGCAGTTGATTTGGATTGTCGCCGTAAACTTTGTTTGTGGATGTGTAAACGAACGACGCCTCGGGACAGAACTCGCGGCAGGCTTCCAGCAGGTTCAATGTTCCGTTCGAGTTGACGCTGAAGTCGACCTGCGGCTGCGACGCGGCCCAGTCGTGCGATGGCTGCGCGGCGGTGTGAATGACGACTCGGACATCTGAGTTGAACTCGGCGAAAACCTGATTCACGAAGGCCTGATCACGGATATCGATATCAACGTGTTGGTAGTTTGAGATTGTCGACTCAAGGTTCGCACGGCTCCATGCGGTCGAAGCCTCTTCGCCGAAGAAGTACTCGCGCATGTTGTTGTCGATGCCGACGACGCGGTAGCCACGGCTGGCGAACAACCGCACCGCCTCGGCGCCGATCAGCCCGGCTGATCCCGTTACAATCGCAATGTCCATGCACCTTCTCCTGACAAGGCACGTCGTCCGCGAATTACGAAATCCGCAGAAACGCCAATCTCCACCTGACTATGCAGCACGATTGAGGCACGGGCCGGAGACAAGCTGCCAAATCGGAACAGGCGACAGAGTTACCTCACCGGAGAAGCGGCAAACCGGCGCGATCGTTACAGACGGACGGCTGCCAGCGGAGATTTTCACGCTGGCTTTTGCGCGACGACCAGAAACTGCTTGCCAAAGAACTTCCACGCGAACGGCAGTTTCAGGTACAGCTTCAGAAAAGCCAGCGGTGGAGTTGAACCCTGTGACATCGAATACGGCAGGAAGCGATCGATGCACTCGCTGATTTCGAAGCCTTCAAGCTTAAGCACTTCTGCCAGAGACCGTTCGGTCAGCGCCACGTGGTGGTCCCAGAAGTCCCAGTACGCTCCGCCGATGAATCGAATGTTCGGGCCCAGGCAGATGAGTCGTCCGCCTGGTTTGAGGCAGCGGCGGGCTTCGGCGAGTGTTTTTTCCAGAGCGACTTTGTCCGGCAGATGCTCGAAGAAGTTCGAGGTGAAGACGACATCCAGGCTGTTGTCCTGCAGCAGCCATTCGTCCGAGCAGTCCTGCAGGATGACTTTGACGCCTTCGCCGACTCGCGTGTCGGTGTCCGGGTTGAGGTCCATCGCGAACTTCTCGCCGCAACGGACGTTGCGGATAAACTCGCCCCAGCCAGCTCCCAGATCCAGCACGGTGTCTGTCGACCGGATAAATCGGTTGAAGAACGAACCGGTGAGCACCTGCCAGACCTGCTCACGGTAAGCTTCCAGGCCAGTGAAGCGGTTGCGATATTCGGTGGTGAGAACGCTTTGCGACATTCGTTGTTTCTTTGTTAGATACCGTAGGGCCGGTTCCTACCGGCCAACAGGAAGATGTATCACTGGCCGGTGGGAACCGGCCCTACGCACTGCCAATGTTGCCGCAACGCGACGCTTGAAACTTCCGTCGACATCCTGTGACGGTCAAGTCGCCGTTCCGGGTAAGACACGAAACTCCAGTCGGCTGAGCGGATCGCGATGGTTCCGCGGGCTCGGGGGAATCGTGCGAGTTTCTCTTTTTGGATCAGTCAATTGTGATATGAGCGGGCAATGGTAAGAATTCCCGGCACCGGATCGAGCGGGAGTCTGCCTTACTTCAAGATGCTTGTCAGATGAGGCGCGAGCCTCGTCAACCGCTCGACGGCTGACTCGAGGAAGGAGCAACCATGCAGGAACACGAGCAGCAAAGACACGGTCCTGGCGGTTTCAACCGCCGCGACTTTCTGAAGGGATCGGGAGCGGCAGTCGCCGCCACCGCCATCGCCACGGCTGAGCAGGAAGCCCTCGCTCAGAAAGATGGAAAGGCACTGGTTCAGGGCCCCGGTAAAGTTGACGTCACGCTGACCGTCAACGGCAAACAACACAAGCTTTCGGTTGAGCCGCGTACAACGCTGCTTGACGCTCTGCGCGATCAGCTGAACCTCACCGGTTGTAAAGACGACTTCGACACGACCAGCTGCTCGGGAACGGACACTGTCATTATCGATGGCAAAGCCGTCTACGCGAGCACGCGTCTGGCGATCGAAGTTCAGGGCCAGAAAATCCAGACGGTCGAATCGCTGCGTAACGGCGACAAAATTGACGAAGTCATCGCGGGCTTTGTGAAGAATGACGCCATGCAGTGCGGCTTCTGCACACCTGGATTCGTCATGGCGACGCGAGCGTTTCTGAATAAAAAACCCAAAGCCACGCTGGAAGAAATCCAGGACGGACTCGGCGGCAATATCTGTCGTTGCGGTACCTATAAAGGAATCACCGCCTGTGCTCTGGAAATCGCGAAGAAGGGAGGTGCGTAATGGCCGAGCGAACTATTTCGTGGGGCCCGCGTGGCTCCAACAAACTGATCGGGACCGAAACCACTCGACTCGATGGAGTTGATAAAGCGTCCGGGTTTGCCAAATACACGGCAGACATGAATCAGGAAGGCACGCTTTACGCCCGCGTGCTCACCTGCAAGCACGCCAACGCAAAGATCACTCGCCTGAATGTTGAACCGGCGAAGAAGATTGCCGGCGTTCACACGGTGTACCTCTTCAAGAACGAAGGCGACGATTGCAACTGGGATGGCGACATCGTGGCTGCCGTCGCCGCCGAAACGGCCGACCTCGCGGAAGATGGCGTGCGAGCCATCGAAGTCACCTTCGAAGAACATCCGCACGTTGTCGACGAGCAGGATCTGGAAGCCGCTCGCAAAGCCGAAGCGACTAAAGAAGGCATTGTTGACCGCACGGTTGGCGATCCTGACAAGGCGATCGCGGAAGCCGACGTCGTTCACGAAGGCTACTACGGCATCCACACAATCAGCCACATGTGCCTGGAACCTCACGGAGCCCATTGCACGTGGAACAACAGCGACGAAGGTCCGAAACTGACGGCGCGACATTCGACGCAGGCGGTGTCGACGACCGGAGCGCAGTTTGCTTCGAAGTTTGGACTGGATGCGACAGACGTTCGAGTCATCTGCAACTTTATCGGCGGCGGCTTCGGCTCGAAGTTTGCCGCGGACGAATGGGGCTGGGCGGCAGCTCAGATGTCGAAAGACACCGGTCGCCCCGTGCGACTGATGCTCGATCGTCCAACAGAGATGAAGACTCCGGGAACCAGACCGTCCGGCTTCGCCAGGGTCACACTGGCCGCGAAGAAGAACGGCCTGATCACTGCCTGGAAAAGCCATCACTGGGGCACCAACGGGCCACAGGGCGGCACGATCGACGGCAATCAGATGCCTTACGTTTTCGACTTCGAAAACAAGAAAGTTGAAGCGACCGGCATCAAGACTAACTGTGGACCGAATCGAGCCTGGCGTGCTCCGAATCATCCGCAGCTTTGTGCCATCACCGACACGGCGATGACTGATCTGGCGGCGAAGCTGAAGATGGATCCCATCGATCTGTACAAGGCCAACCTCGGTCAGCTCGACAAAGTCGCTCAGGAGAATGGCGATCTCTATCGAGCCCAGCTCGATCGAGCTGCCGAGCTGATGGAGTGGCAGAAGAAGTTCCATCCGCACGGTGAAAGTGGCAGCGGCGCAGTCAAACGCGGACTTGGCGTGGCTCTGCATCGCTGGGGCGGGCAATCCGTCAAGTGCGAAGCGGAAGTGCGACTGTTTGAAGACGGTGCCGCTCAGGTTTCCATCGGAAGCCAGGACCTGGGTACCGGAACCCGCACAGTCATCGCGATGGTGCTGGCCGAAACGTGTGGTCTGCCGATCGAGAAGGTGACCCCAAAGATCGGCAGCAGCGAGTACGTTTACGGAAACCCGTCTGGCGGCTCGATCACCGTCGGCAGTGTCAGCGGCGGAACGCGTCGCGCGGCTCTGGCGGCAGTCTGGAAGCTGCTGGATAAAGTGGCGGCGAAGTACGAGGTGGACGGCCAGAGTCTGACCGTCGGCGACGAAGCCGTCTGGTCCGGCAAAAAGAAAGTCTGCTCGTGGAAAGACGCCTGCCGATTGATTGGTTCCGTGCCCATCACCGAAGTCGGTACCAGCCCTGTGGATGACGGTTTGACCAGTAAGCTGGTCGGTGGTGTGCAGATGGCCGACGTCTCGGTTGATACTGACACCGGAATTGTCCGCATCAATAAGATGGTCGCCGTTCAGGACTGTGGACTGGTCATCAACGAGATGACGGCGAAGAGTCAGGTCTACGGCGGACTGATCATGGGCATTGCCTACGCTCTGACTGAAGAGCGGATCATGGACAACAAGACCGGTCGTTACATCAATGCCGACATGGAGAATTACCGGCTGCCAAGGATTGGTGATATCGGCGAACTGGTCGTCGAGATGTACCAGCCGGACAGCGAGTACAACCGCGGTGTGGTTGGTCTGGGTGAACCACCGGTCATTTCGACCGGAGCCGCCATTGCCAACGCCGTGGCCAACGCCACCGGTGTCCGGGTAGCCGTTCTGCCTATGACTCCAAAACGGGTTCTGGACGCTTTGAAAGGAGGCCAGGCATGAGACCTTTTGAATACGTCAGCCCTGCAACCGAAGCTGAGGCTGTTGAAGCGTTGAACGGTCACGACGGACAGACGATGGTGCTGGCTGGCGGGACCGACCTGATCAGCCTGCTGCAGCGCGATGCCGTGCAGACGCAGCGGGTAGTCGACATCAAGAAGATCAACACACTCAAATCGATCGAACAGGTCGACGACGGCGTGCTGATCGGAGCAACGGTCACACTCGACGAAGCACTGGAAAGTCCATTGCTCGCCGGACACGACTCCATCGCGCAGGTGATCGACGGGCACCGGGCGATTCAGATTCAGTCGTCGGGCACGCTCGTCGGCGATCTGTGTCAGATGCCTCAGTGCTGGTACTTCCGCAACGGTTTCGGAGTGCTTGGTCGCAAAGATGGCGAGTCACTCGCTGAACTTGGCGACAACCGATACCACGCGGTATTCGGTAACGCCGGCCCGGCAAAGTTCGTCTGTGCGTCACGGTTTGCGCCATCGATGGTGGCGTGGGGTGCGAAAGTGCGAGTCATTGGGCCAACCCCTGAAGACGAGCAGTTCGTGCCGCTGGAATACTTCTTCGTCACGCCGCGTCTGGAATCTCAGGGCGTCAACGTCCTGAAACCAGGCCAGCTGGTCACTCACATCTGGCTGCAAACGGTGGCTGATATGAAGAGTGGCGCGTACGAAGTGCTGGAATCGAAGGGGCTGGATCGTCCTCAGGCCGCAGCCGCGGTTTGCCTGAAGACAGAAGGCGACTTCATTCGAGACGCTCGCATCGTGCTGGGCCACGTGGCTCCGACTCCGTGGATCGCCCACGAAGCCGCACGTGCTCTGGTCGGGCAACGTCTCGACGAAGACATGGCCGGTCACATTGGTGATCTCGCCGTCAGCAAAGCCACTCCACTTTCCATGAACGAGTACAAAGTCGCAATGGCTCGCGCTGCCGTGAAGCGTTCGCTGCTTCGCGCGGTCGGCAAACTCGACGCTGCCCTCGTTTAAGGATGACGTCCTCTAAGAACGTGTTCGAAATGACAAAACTCACACAGAAGTTACGGTAGTAATTCTGTCATTCCCGCGCAGGCGGGAACCCAGCAGCACCGTTTCGGCTGGGTGCCCGACTTCGCGGGCACGACACACCATTCGAGTAAGTCATTTCGAACACGACGCCTTCAGTTAGTGATCAACCTTCCAATTCAAGGATAAAGCCATGCAACACGAACTCGAAGTTGTGCAGGGCGAACGTTGCCGACACCTGCTGTCCAAAGGCCTGTACCTGAATGCTGGCCTTGCTCCGGGGGAACACGCCACCGGAGACGGCAACTTCTGGTGCGCCAACACGCAAACGACCTACGGCCCCGACAAAGGCTTCTGTAACGGCCAGGACTGCAGAGACACCACCCGCAGCTGCTACGAAACTCCGTAGTTTTCTGTTCTATCAAATCCACATTCGACATGACCAAAGAGGCCGCAGCCTGAACGACTGCGGCCTCTGTTTTGTCTTGCTCTGAAAACAATCTACATAAATGGTGCCGCAATGACTGAGAATTTCAAATGACAAACTTGGGCAGCGTACATGATCAGCCTTGAGAATGAGGATCTGCTGTTCTACTTCCTCACGAAATGCGAAGATGGAAAGTTCCGGGAAGGTCCCGCCCCCGAAATAAAGCTCTCTATGGCCGATCGTTTCCGACAAAGATATCGCGGACGCTGTGCGTAGAATGATTAGCGAATCTGGAGATGCGACTTCTCGTCTTCCCAGTGGTGCGAGCACAGACTGAATGCTTTGCTGACTTTCCAATGTCATTCCCGCGCAGGCGGGAACCCAGTGAACATTGACGACAAACTCTGCAATCGACTGGGTGCCCGCCTGCGCGGGTATGACGAGTGAGAGCGCAGGCATGACGCATAAGCAAGACCGTTGAAAAACTGAGCCACCTCACAGAATCGATTCGTACAAGTCGTTCCAGTCTGGATTCATTTCTACGATCAACCGCAGCTTCCACGCACGATTCCATTTCTTGAGGCGTTTCTCACGGGTGATCGCTGTCTCCATGTCGTCGTGCAGTTCGAAATAAACGAGCAAGTGAACGGCGTACTTCTTTGTGAAACCTTCAACCACGTCGTTCCGATGCTGCCAGGCGCGAGCTGCCAGGTCACTTGTGACACCGATGTAAAGCGTGCCGTTCCGCTGACTCGCAAGAATGTAAACGGCCGGCTGTTTCATTGTCTGCAATCTCGAATGCACATCAACGTTCGCAGAGTTTGACCAACCCTGTGCATCCTTATGAGGTTATCGCATGCTCAACGCCATTTAAGGATCAGTCACGAAATAAGTTCCCGATTCACATCCACGTCATTCCCGCGCAGTGTCCTGGGACAGCGAAGGCGAAGGCGGGAACCCAGAGCGAGCATTGTCGGCAAACTCTGCAATCGACTGGATGCCCGCCTGCGCGGGTATGACGGGTGAGAGCGTGGGAATGACGAACATCGCCGCGCTCAAAACATTCGCGAAGATATTTTGGGACTCGACGAGTGTCAGGTGTAGACTTTCAGCTCATCGCTGAAACTCGTCATCGCTGAAACTCGACAACAGCAAATGTTTTCACTCAGCCGTTTGGGGAATCGCCAGAATGAAAAATTCGCTGCAGTTTGATCGTCGGCAGTTCGTTCAGGCGACGGCTTTGTCTACCGCGGCATTGGCTGTCGGGCGAGCGAGGACTGTTCTCGCGGAGCCTTCGACGAGTCAGGTTCCGGAACTGACCAATGCGATCGGAATTGTTACCGCGTCGGCACAGGCTCAGCTGACCGGGAGTGCTCAGGGGCGAAACTTCACGCTGCTGGAACTGCCCGGCATTCTGAAGAACGAACTCGACCTGCGAGTCGTTGATCTGAACACAGCATCGTTCCCTGACTTTGCCAGGGTCGATCGAAAGTATCTCGATCAACTGCGAACGGCAGTTTCAGATGCAGGCTGCGTCATGACGAACCTGAAGATGAACCAGCGCGGCATCGACATGAACAGTCCCGACAGGCAGGTCCGTGACAAGGCTCTGCACGAGTACAAACGGTCGATCGACATCGCGTCGCAGCTGGGTTGTCGCTGGGCTCGTCCGCTGCCCGCCAAACCCAAACCGGACATGGCGATTCATGTGGCAAGCTATCGTGAACTCTGTGACTACGCCGCGGAACGTAACGTAACGCTGCTGGTCGAAAACTTCGGCTGGATGCAGGCGGATGCGGATTCTGTGGCGAAACTCGTCACAGCCATCGGCAGCAATGTCGCGGCCGGAGTCGATACCGGAAACTGGGACAGCAACGAAATCCGCTATGCCGGTCTGGAGAAATCGTTTCCCCTCGCCGTGACGTGCGACTTCAAGGCTCGCCGGTTTGGACCGAACGGTGAACACAGAGAGTACGATCTGCGTCGCTGTTTCGACATCGCCTGGGCCAGCGGTTTCCGTGGACCGTGGGCTCTTGAATATGGCAACCCGGACACGAAAACACTGCTGGCAGGCTTTGCGAGACTGCGCGACATTCTGCACAAGTGGACCTCTGAAAAACGGACAGCCGGCCAGTAACGAGACGACCGAAAGCAACTTGATAACAGCCTATCCGGCAACAGCCTATCCGGCCGCGTCGATCGCCTGGGCTGCATCCTCGAAAAATCTCACGATTGACGTGCCGCGGGCAATCGTTTGAGCAGGCGGCGACAGATTCCTTTGAGAGAATGTTTGTAGTTGTCGACGGATGCTCCCGAGTTTTGACGCGGTATCAGGATCAGGTCGACGCCCACCGGCAGCTCATGCCGAACGAGCCGGAAGGCTTCGCGCATCAGGCGTTTGAGACGACCGCGTTCGACGGCGTTGCCGTGCTTCTTTGAAACGCTCAGCCCGCAGCGAGTCTCACTCAGACCGTTCCACGAAGCGAACACCAGCAGGTGGTCGTCGCCAGCTCGGACCTGTCCGTCGTAGATACGGCGAAACTCCGCGGACCTGCGGAGCTTCGCCGATTTCGAAAATGAATAGTCAGGCATGATGGCAACGTGCAGGTCAGGCTCCGCCTGACGGAGTTTTCTGTATCTGGAACAGGGAACCACGAAAGACACCAAATACACGAAAATGTGATGAAGGAGTTTTTGGCTGGGACCTTGCGAAATCTCACTCCGATGTTGTCAGCCTGTCTTTCGTGTTTTTAGTGTCTTTCGTGGTTGTAATTCTGGCTGAATAACCTCGGCTTGCTCAGTTGTGGATGAGCAGGTTGACGCCCTTCTTGTTGCCCAGGGCAATGTCCAGGTCTCCGTCTCCGTCAAAGTCGATCGTCAGGAACTGAGTGCCGACGCCCGTGTCTCGACCGGCGGCGATTTCGTGACGCGTGAATGTTGGTGCCTTCCCTTTCGCTCGTTTGACTTCGTACCAGAACATGCGAGTCGTGTCCCGCGCACCTGGGTCGCCGCCGTTGTGAGCGTAGAACCGTTTGCCGGTCACGATGTCCCGCTGCCCGTCTCCGTTGATGTCGACATATTCCACGGCGTGAGTTTGTGAGTACGACTCGTCGATCGTGTGTGCTTTGAACTGAGGTTTGTCATTGCCGCCGACGTTTTCGAACCACCACACGCCGTGAGCGTGAGCCGAGCATCCGATCAAATCCTGATCGCCATCCATGTCGAGGTCTTCCACGTTAATGTCGGAAAGCTTCTCGGAATTAACGCCATCCCGGGCAAGTGCGTAGGGATGAAACGCCCACTTGCCTGCTGTCGGGTTTTCCGGCTGTTCCCACCAGCCGTGAGCGATCAGGACATCGCTGCGACCATCGTTGTTCAGGTCGCCGTAGCCGAGACCGTGGTAATACTTGAAGGTTCCGTTTGAGTGGGGCTCGCCCGGATCGCTGATCGCGTGGAACTTCCACTTCTTCGTGACGTCGCTGGTGCTGGGAATCTGGACGAATCCCATCTCTCCCTGAGCGGGTGCGCCTTTGGCGACGTCCAGAGCCGAACCCAGCACGAATTCCGGTATTCCATCACCGGTGATGTCGGCGAATTCAGGCGACTCGTTACAGATGCTGTGCCAGATTTCGTGCTGGTCCCAATGGTCGCTGGGCTTGCCAGGGTTTCGGTACCAGTGGAACGGATCGCCGGGGAAGCCGACGACGATGATGTCCTGTTTTCCGTCTCCGTCGAGATCGCGGACATAGTTGCAGAAGCAGTTACTGTATCCTTTGCCGGCGACGAACGACCCGACGTCCCGGAAGCCGTGCATCTTCCAGCCCTCTGGTCCGAGCTTCTGCGGAGCTTCGTACCAGACGTCTCCCGCAACGACGTCGTTGTTGCCGTCGCCGTTCAGGTCGCCCACGGCGACGCCTTCAGAACGAAAGGCCGGATCCAGTTCGATCCGAGTCCAGCTGTGATCGGTATCTGCGTCAAAAAATGGAATATGAAAGCCTTCGGCCTTCAACTTAATACGGTACAAACTGACGTCGACGGTCACGTAGAGAGTCCGGCTTTCGCTGCCGATGCCGAATTCAACATTGCTCGGCAGCCCTTCCGGAGTACCGGCGGGATCCTGGTTTTCCGGACCGGTGGCGATGAAGGCGAGTTCTTTTCCGTTGGGGTCAATCACCAGAATGCCTGGTTTCTTCAGGCGGCGGGATGCGAGGTAGAGATTGCCTGCCGCGTCGATGCAGATGCCGTCGGCGCTGGCTTCGTTCCCAAAGTCAATCAGCGTTCTGCGATCACCATTGACCAGCCCATCCGCACCCAGCGGGAAGGCATAGATTTTCATGGCTCCGTGAGTCGGTTTCTCGTCACTGGCTCCGATCGCATCCGTGCCGTTGTTATGGTCGACCACGTAGAGCGTTTTCTGGTCAGGGCTGAGAGCGATGCCATTTGGCTTTTCAACGTTGTGAGTGACCTCAACGACAGAGCCATCCGTGCTGATGCGATAGACGGCCCGGTGTTCCAGTTCCCGGGTTTCATGTCCGAGGTAACGGGGGTCGGTGAAGTAGACTCGACCGTCGGCATCGAGCACCAGGTCGTTGGGAGCGTTCAGTTTCTTACCACCGATGTTGTCGCACAGAACTTCACGCTTTCCGGTGGTGATGTCGTATCGCGAGATCGCTCGGCCACCGTAGTCAGCACCTTCGCAGGCAACGAGTCGACCATTCGCATCGAAGGCCAGGCCGTTCGACTTGTGGCTGTCCGTTGCGAAGACGGTCGTCTTTCCGCTCGTTGGATCAAAGCGAAGAATTCGCCCCTGGTCCATTTTTCGCGTGATGTCTGAAAAGTAGATCGAACCATCCGGGGCGACAGCCGGGCCTTCCGTCAGGCCGCCTTCGATTCCGGTTTCCCGAGTGAACAGCTTTTCGAGTTTCGCGCCGTCAGGAACGATCGGGTTCTGGGCATTCGTTGCTGCGACGTCGGCAGCAAGCAGGCTGAGTGTCAGACAGGCTAGAGTCAGGGTTCTCATCAGGGGCGCTCCCGGCAGGTGTTTGGCAGGACTGACTTCGCTGGTATCGCTCGTACTGAGCGAGACGCAGGAAGGGAATGTTGGCAACCCTGTCGTCGGCTCGCCAGTCACAGCAAGGTCGGATGACGTCGGATATCAGAATGCCGAGCTCGAAAGGATGTTCCACTCCTCATCTTGCAACGGCGCGACCTTGCAACGGCAAGGTCGCGTTCCCAGAATCATGGACCAACATTTCTCGATGCAGGAAGTAGCTGTGAGCACAGCCGACACTTTCGAGATTGACGAACAACGTCCCGGAAAAACCGCCTTGCTGCGGCATTGGGACTGGTTCTTCGTACTCAGTGTGGCGTGGCTGCTGTTTGATCTGTTCATGCAGCCGGTCCTGAGCATCATGATCGCGTCGTTCAAATTCGGCTGGAACGATTTTGCCAACGGCTTCTGGTTGTGGCGCAAAGATTCAAGCATTCGTCGAGGACGAACGTGTCTGGTCTTTTACGTCGCGACAGGGCTGTGGCGAATCACGGTTTCGACGTTTGCCGTGACGCTGCTGGGCCTGCTTGTTTACGGATTCTGGCAGGCGTTCAACGGGCTCCCGGGAAGAGCAGGCGGAAATGCCCCGAATCACGATGACGTAACCACGCTGTCGATGTTGATCGTGATGTTGTGCTTCGCGCTTTCCTCGTTCGCCACCTGGCTGGCTGTCTTCATGGGATTGAAAAACCGCGTCCGAGTCTGGGTCGATTCGACCGTCCGGTTTTCGCGACGACAACGCCTGTGGCCGCCGCAGCCGGTCGGCAGCAATCAGCTCA
>JABMPE010000080.1 GCA_013203845.1 Rhodopirellula sp.
CTGGATGTCGGGCAACGATTGGAAAGGCTGTCAGACTGGGCCGCAAGTGAGACCGATGACGCTTCCGAACTTATGAATCGTTGTTTGTTTTCAGGGACGAGTGTTGAGGATTGCCGCGAGAAGCAGATTGCTGCCTGGTGCTGCGGAGATCAAATGAAGGTCGATCATGTCTTCCCTTTGATGATTTCCGGGGTGGCGATTGAGGCGTTGAACAGTGTTCTGTCCGAGCAGACTCGCGGGTGGATTGACGACTTTGTCGGCGACAGCTTCGGCATGCCGCCAGAGTTCTGCAACAATCCCGACTTCCGTCCGGTGCTCCTCTGACATTCCGGGCTGGAAGAGTCACTTTTTCGAGATCAGGAGGCACGAACACGTGCCGGTTTGGGTTACGAGTTTCGAACGACGATCGATGAAACACTCGCTCATCATCCTGCTGACGAGCCTGATGGTGGTGTCGAACGTCGCCGCCGCGCCGGCGGAATTGAGTGTTCAACACCGCCGTCCCGCTGCTGCCGCTCTTCTGGACGAGGGACGGGAATTGTGTGTGGCTAATCGCCTGAGCGGGTCGTTGAGTCTGGTTAACCTTGCTCAGCGGATTGTTCTGGAAAAGCAGGTTGGGCAGCAGCTCTCGGACGTTGTGGCGTTGCCTGGTGACAATCACCTGCTGGTTGCCGACTTCGCTGGCGGATCAGTCATTGTCGTAGAACATTCCGCCGGGCGCCTGAGTGTCCGCGATCGTGTCGAAGTTTCCGCGTGGCCCGAGTCAATCGCTGTCAACGAGCTGGGTAGTCTTGCTGGAGTCG
This sequence comes from Rhodopirellula sp., assembly GCA_013203845.1. Lineage (GTDB taxonomy): Bacteria > Planctomycetota > Planctomycetia > Planctomycetales > Planctomycetaceae > JABMPE01. Next base: position 804 of record JABMPE010000080.1, read on the forward strand.
CGTCGTTGTGGTCTCGGCGGCTGACGATTCTGGCGTGCGTTCCGGGGAACGCCGGACGGTCGGTCGCGGTCAGAACGTTGCATCAGATTGATCTGCCGTTTGCTCCTCGTGCCGTCGAGTTCATCAGTTCGTCGCAGCTGGTCGTGGCTGACGCGTTTGGTGGACGTTTCGTCGTCATTGACTGCTCATTCGGCAAAGTAACGGCGAGTCACAAACTGCCCATTCACAACATTCGGGACATAATGATTGGCGACGATCAGCGACTGTACCTGACGTGTCAGCGACTCAACCCCAAGGGCTATACGAACAGCGAGGACATTCACTGGGGCATCCTGATTGAGAATGAAGTTCTGGCCATTCGCCTCGAATCGCTTCTTCACGGCGATCTCCTTCACAGCGATCACCGTCAACCGTTGAATGTGGAGCGGATCGCTCTGGGTGGACCGGGAGAAGGAGCCGGGGATCCAGAGGCGGTGCTGGTGACTCCCGATCAGATTGTCGTGACGCTGGCCGGGACAAACGAGCTGGCAATTGTCGAGCGAGTTGGCGTCCGAGAAAGCCGCATCCCAACCGGCCAGCGGCCTGTCGAAATCATTCATGACGAAATTTCAAATCATGTGTTCGTTGTGAATTCTTTGTCGGACTCGGTAACCGTCGTCGATCTCACGACGAATCGTGTGCTCGATTCGATCAGCCTTGGACCGAGTCCGGCGGCAGGGCCTTTCGAGCGTGGCGAACGTGCTTTCTTCAACGCGAAACTGTCGCTGGAAGGCTGGATGAGTTGCCACAGTTGCCACACCGATGGGCACACAAACAACGGACTGGCGGACACACTGGGAGACGGTAACTATGGCGACGCGAAACGAGTTCCAACTCTGCGCGGCGTATGGTCAACCGGGCCCTGGGCGTGGAACGGCTCTCAGCACCAGCTGCACGGTCAGATTCAGAAATCACTGACCGCGACGATGCACCACCGTGTCCCGGACGCTGGTCTTATCACAGACCTGACGACGTACGTCTCAAAGCTTGAGAGAGTACCGTCGGTGGTGGTTGCCCGCGGCGACGCGATGCATCCGGAAGCCGAGTACAAGTCGCGAGAGGTCTTTGAGGCTGTCGGCTGCTCGGCATGCCACGACGGCTTTACCAGCTTTACAACCGCAGGCACCTTCGACGTCGGCCTGCAGGACCGACACGGAAATTCGCAGTTCAACCCGCCGTCACTGAGCGGAGTCAGCCAGCGAGACCGACTGTTTCATGACGGTCGGGCGAAGTCCGTCGAAGATGTCCTGACCCGATTCGGGCATCCTTCGAAAAATGCACTGACCGATTCTGAACGAAAGATCGTCATTGACTTTCTACGGGCTCTGTAGGGGCTTTACTGGGCGACAAGCGCAAGAGAAAACCGTCGTGGCGCGTTGAAACAGCACCACGACGGCTTGAATCTTTGAGGCGATGATCGACGCCTTAGTAGCGATAGTGTTCCGGTTTATACGGACCGTCGACAGAAACTCCGATGTACCGGGCCTGTTTTTCGGTGAGTCTTGTCAGTTTGACGCCGAGCTTTTCCAGGTGCAGGCGGGCGACTTCTTCGTCGAGTCGTTTGGGAAGCATGTGAACGCCAATCGTGAAGTGGTCTTCTGAAAAGCCCAGCGATGTGGGATTCCAGAGAGCCATCTGCGCGACGGTCTGATTGGTGAAACTGTTGCTCATCACAAAGGATGGATGTCCGGTGGCGCATCCGAGGTTCACAAGTCGGCCTTCAGCCAGAACGATGATTGCCTTGCCGCACGGGTAGACGTACTTGTCGACGGGGCCACCTTCCATGTTATCTGTCTTGATCGAAACCTTTTCGATGTCAGACCGATTGTTGAGGTAAGCAATGTTGATCTCGTCATCGAAGTGGCCGATGTTGCAGACGATGGCGTTGTTCTTCATTTCGTCGAGATGCTCTCCACGAATGATGTCGGTGTTGCCGGTCGTCGTAACGAAGATGTCTCCCTGATTGGCGACCTCTTCGAGAGTGGTGACCTGAAAACCTTCCATCGCAGCCTGCAACGCGTTGATGGGATCAATTTCGGTGATGATGACTCGGGCACCGAGGCCTTTCATGGCGGCAGCACAGCCTTTGCCGACATCACCGTAACCACAGATGACGACCACCTTGCCGGCGACCATGATGTCAGTCGCTCGTTTGATGCCGTCAGCGAGTGATTCGCGGCAGCCGTAGAGATTGTCGAACTTACTCTTGGTGACCGAATCGTTGACGTTGATTGCGGGGATCGGCAACTTCCCTTCTTCGTGAAGCTGGACGAGTCGCAGAACACCTGTTGTCGTTTCTTCAGAGATCCCTTTAATTCCTTCGGCCAGCTCCGGGAACCGGTTGATGATCATCGAAGTCAGGTCGCCGCCGTCGTCGAGGATCATGTTCAGCGGTTGTCCGTCCGGCCAGAAG
>JABMPE010000013.1 GCA_013203845.1 Rhodopirellula sp.
GCTTACGGCCAGTACCGAAAGTGCAGTATCACCGACACTTCCCCAGTCTTGCGCGTCGGCGAATTCTGGCCTGGTCGAGAAGCTTGTCAATCCTGCGTTGCACACGTTCTGAAGGCATAGTGCGGCATGATAGCCCATCAGTGATGTGGCAGGGTTGACCTACCCATCTCCTGAGATCGCTCAAGCCAGGGAGTACGCGCCGGGCAGCGGGTCGCCACGGAGTAATCCACAAAGTGTCAAAACCACCTATTTCTGGCACCCCATCGCTGGCTGTCGATCTCCCTCCCTCCGTCTCCTGTTCCGAGAAGGCTAGGTTGAGGGGGAATGGTAGCTCCGAATCAGCTGCTATCAGCCGAAGGCCTAAACACGTAACAGAGGTGCCTTACGGCACGTCCATGCGGCGGATTCTTCTGATGGAAAGCAGCAGGAAGAGCGAGAAGACAACTATCGAAGTGACGATCGCCACTGTGAAGCTCAGATTGTCTGCGTCGGTGAAACGTCGTTCATCGAGGCCATGCATCAACGCAATTGAGTAATGTCGGATGCTGAGGAATCGAACTCCAGATACGAACCCGGAAAAAATGCCCTCCCACAGAAAAACATAGAGCAGTCCGAATCCGATCGCACGGGTAGTCATCAGTCCCGCCCAGATGAATACCGAGGAATAAAGGGCGACCCCAACGAGTGCACCCACAGCAATTGCGATCGATGCCGTCATGTCTCCAGAGAAAGCGATATAGCCGGTCAGGAAACCGCTTATCCCAATAAACGGGCCGGCGATACTCATTGACGCCAGCAACTTTGGAACAACAATCTTCCAGCGAGGGATCGGCGAGAGAGTCAGGTTCGCCAGGGTGCGGTCTTCGATCTCGTTGGCGAATGCGGCGCTTGCGATTGCTAGAACAACCAATGGCATGATCGACCCGGCGAGCATCCCATTCAGCACGAAGTCTTCGAACTCGTGATCTGGTCCCGCTTCATCGCCAACGAGTCGCCCTACAACGCTCATCAGAACCGGAAGCGTGGCCAGAAATATCGTTATGAGGAGCCGCCACCGGCCTGCGAGTTGTCGAAGTGTGAGTCGGTATACAGCGCTCATGATTAGCGCTCCACCAGATATCCGAATACGCTTTCAAGCGAATCGTCTAGTGGCTCAACGCGCCGTACTCGAATCGAAGCGGTCTGGGCCAATCTTGGTAGCTCGATCTGCAAATCGCGCACGTTCTTGCTCAGAACTACCAGAGCACCATCGGGATCAATATTTACGGCTTCCACAGATTCAAGTTTTACGAGTGCCGAAGCAAGTTCGCGCGGTGAATCGGCAATAACTCTAACGTGGTACGGCCGCTCATCGAGTGCAGCACGGATGGCGTGGAAGTCACCTGAGGCAGCCAGTTTTCCGTTCACTATCAGCAGCACCGTATCAGCCAACTGTTCGACTTCCTCAAGAATGTGCGAGGAAAGGACTACGGTTCGCCCCTGATCGGCGAACTGCCGAAGTAATTTCTGGAAATGCACGCGTTGTCGCGGGTCGGCTCCGTTTAGCGGTTCGTCGAGAATCAATATCTCGGGGTCGTGAACAAGAGTTGCAGCCAGACGCATGCGTTGCCGCATACCCCTTGAGTACGTACCCATCGGACGCATTGCAGCACTCGCCAGGTCGACCAGATTTATGGCTCGATCAGCGGCAACATCGAGATTTCGAACACCCCGTAAGCTGCCCATCATTTTGACGAAGTCACGACCCTTCATGAACTGGTAAACAGTCTCGTGCTCGGACATGACGCCAATGCGACGATACAGCTCAGAGTTTTCACGTGCCGACTCGCCAAAAACAGTGATGCTTCCGTCGGATACAGCGGCAAGGCCAGTGATCATGCGGAGGAGTGTTGTTTTGCCTGCACCGTTGGGTCCCAACAGTCCAGTAATTCCCGGTCTGATATCGAATGTCACATCGCTGACCGACACAACGTTCCCAAACCAACGGGAAACGTGATTGACACGAATTACGGGTTCTCCACTCTGGTTTTTATTTGTTGACGCGCTATTGACGTTGTCGGTGGTCACGGCGTCAGCCTCCGGTAGCGAGCCCACAGAATACCGGCAGGTACAAGAGTCCATAGAAAGTACCAACCCACAAGAATCCATGAGTCCAACTCAGCGGCCGGAGCACTACGTGTCACGTCGCTCGATTCGCCGAAGATAACGTCGTTCACATGAACTGGGATGTTGCTCAGGTTGAACATGGATATCCACTGGCCTCCGGCACCACCGATTTCAGAAGCGAGACCAGTTGTGAACGGAGTTGTGATCACGAAGAGACCAACAAGGAAAGCTGATGCATATGCGCGCCGTGTAGTAAATCCTGCGGTGAGCAGTGCAAGTGTCGTGGTATAGGCAGCAATCGCCAGACCAGCCCCCAGAAACCTCGGCACATCGAGCCAGTTATCCGTGAAGTAGTCAGCAGGTTTCGGATCGCCCATTACCAACCCAATAAGCAATATCAGCTGTGGGAGCCACGCGACAATTAGCATCACTGTGAGAAACGCTCCCCAGCGGGCGACGATGTAGTCGGTACCGGTA
>JABMPE010000014.1 GCA_013203845.1 Rhodopirellula sp.
GCCCTGGACCATACCGAGCACCTGCCGAGCGGTGACTTCTCGCGGGCTGACGGCGACGTCGATGCCCAGACGTTCCAGCACGTTTGCGTAGTCGGGCCTGCGAACGACCGACAGAATCCGCGAGCACCCAAGCTCTCTGGCCTCGACGCCGCAGACAATGTTGTCTTCGTCTCGACCGGTCGCCGCGACGAAGATTTCCGCCTTGCCGACACGCGCTTCCTGCATTTCAGCCTGTCGGGTCACGTCGGCATGCAGAATGGTCGTGCCCGGCAGGCGTTGAGCGAGATATTCGCACCGATCGGCGTTGGCTTCCATCAACACCGTATTAAAACGGCCTTTCTGCAGAATCCTCGCGAGATTGAAGCCGATCTCTCCGCCGCCAGCGATGATGACATTCAGCTTCGGCGGCGGTCGGTGCTCGAAGTAATCCTGCTTGACCTTATCCAGCGCTTCATGAGAACCGAACAGCGTCACATGATCACCTGGTTCAATGATGTCATTCGCGCCGGCGATGATGCAACGCTCTGCGCTGGAGATCAGGCCGATTCTCACGTTCTTCGGCAGCTTCAAATCTTTGAGTGGAATTCCCGCCCCTTTCGAGTTCGCGTCGACAGCGAACTCCTGAACTTCGATCCCGCCTCGGGCGAAGTTTTCAACGGCGAACAATGTCGGCGATCTGATCGCACGCGCCAGTTCCAGTGCCGTGAGATGTTCCAGACTCAGCAACCGGTCGATTCCAAAGTGCCGTCGGTAATCGAACGTACTGGTGTCGAGATACGCCTGGTCGAAGACGCGAGCCAGGCTCCGTCTGGCACCCATCGCTTTGGCCAGGCTGGCACCGACCAGATTCACCTCGTCCAGCGACGTTACGGCCAGCACGAGGTCGGCACTTTGAACTCCCGCCTGAAACAGCACGATGGAATCGCAGGCCGATCCGCACAGAGTCCGCACGTCAAGCCGCTCTTCGACAACCGCCAGCGCGGCTTTGGACGAATCCACGAGGCAGACGTTGTGATGGTTGGCACAAAGAAGTTCGGCGATCGAAGTGCCAACGGTACCCGCCCCAAAGATAACAATATTCATGGCAACTCAGTTTTTTCTCGAATCCGTGTCTGTGTCTCGAATCCACGAGAGAATAAACGCTGGCTCATCGCGTCAACAGGCTGCGCCGTAAACGTGCTGTGACTGCTGAATAAATCTGAAACCACAGCGGTGTCATCATTCGGAAGTGGTCGCAGCGAGCCAGACGTATGGAACGGCAACTGGAGAGTGGTCGAAAATAGGTTCCGTAGTTTCGAGGAACAGGCTGTTGAGACATCTGAAATAAATTCGTACGAAGAACTGACACTCTACGGATCTGTTATTTCACCAGGCGGATGGACCAATGGAATCAGAAACGCCGACGAAAATCTGTAGAACCTGTTTTAGCGAGATCGACGCCAGAGCAGGAAAGTGCCCAAAGTGTCATTCGTTGCAAGGTCCGCTGAAGCAACTCCTGATTGCAGGTATAATTCTTGTGGTGGCGACTCTAATCGGGAGTGCTATCTGGTTCGACATACTTGTTCATCGTCGATTGGAGCCCCATGGGCCGAACTATGCCGCGAACATTGACGTTGTTTCCTCTCGCCTTTTCTTTGTTCCAAAGGAAAAAGGGCATTCGGCTTCAGTTGTCGGACAACTCCGAAATTCGGGAACTGTCGCTGTCGACGTAATCACTCTCGAAGTTCGTCTGCTGGATAAGGACGGCGGGCTTCTCGATTCGGTAACGCGGTCGTTGTCTGAGCACCTCGTACCTAATGATGAGATCTCGTTCAAAGTGCCGACATATCAAAACATTCATATGCCACAAGATTCATATGCCAACCACGTGGTGATTGTTCGATCTGCAAAGCAACGATGATTTCGAGTAGTCTTCATTCTTCGCAGATTTCCGCAATTTCGACGGCGCGGTGTTCGGCAACCGATCGGTAGCAGGCTTCGACCAGAGCCATTGTGCCGAGGTTTTCCTGGCCGCTGATTTCCGGTTCGGTGTTGGTTTCCAGAGCGACCAGCAACTGGGCCATTGGGCCGACGAACGCGTCGGGAAACCAGACGTCCTGCCAGCGAGGTTGAAACCAGCGACCGGGGTGTCTGGTGGTCGTGAAGTCGAGCGTGCTGGGCGTTCGATCCGGATAGCTCGGCCAGCCAATCGTGCCTTTGGCGAGTCCTTCGGTTCCTTCCACTCGCCAGTTGATGCCGATGTCACTTTCCGAACCTTCCAGAGCGGGACCGGTCCAGACGTCGTCCCAGGAAGATGCTCGCAGGCCGTTTTCGTATTCGAGAATGTAAAGGCAGATGCCGTCGTCGTGATCGAACTTCTTCGCCGTGCGAGGATCCTTCCGCACGCTGCAGAATACGCGAGTCGGATCGCCGAACAGAAAACGAAACGTGTCCAGATGATGAATGCTCATGATCCGCAGCGTGACCCAGCCAAGCCGTTCCTGCCACGGCATCCAGTGCGGGATGGCTCGCATATCAATTGAGGCGAAGACTGGCTCGCCCAGGTCGCCGCGATCGAGGAGGTGACGGCAGGCTCGAATCGACTGGTCGTACCGCATGTTCTGATTCACGGCGAGCGTGATGCCCGCGTCTTTGCAGAGCCGAACGATTTCGACGGCCTGCGCGTGATCAACTCCGAGCGGCTTCTGAGCGAGGATTCCTTTGAGATGGCCGGCCTGCCGAACAGCGGCTTTGACAACGTCGAGCTGGATGTCTGGCGGAACAGCGATGTCAACAACTTCGATGGCTGGATCGGCGAGCAGTTCTTCGTAGTGGTCGTAGACTTTCGGAATCGCATATCGATCCGCAACGGCCTGCGCCGTACTGCGATTTCGCGACGTGATGGCGACAGGATTAAAGCCAGCCTCGCGGTAAGCCACGAGGTGGCAATCGGCCATGATAAAACCGGCTCCGATGCAGCCGATCGGCACGTCGTTGCGTTCAGGCAGTTCCGCTCGAAAGTTGAGGTCCGCCGAGGCGTCAGCAGGAGTAGACATCAAGTTCTCCAGCCTACTTTCATTGGGCCGACGTTTGCATCAAACGCGGTGTTCGGTCGGAGCTTCGGGGTTGAGTGTTGTGACCGGGCGGTCGGGGAGGTCAGCCAGGATGGCGAGCTGCTCCGGGCTGGTCAACTCGGCGGAAGCGACCTGATCGATGTTGTGCGGTCCGCTTTGCTGGATGCTGCCGTCTGCGCCGGAAACAGTGACGATCAGTTCGCCACGTGACGATTCGCGGTTGTCGGGATAGCCGACGACCGTTTCGCCGCTGATTAACGTAAGGCGGACTTCCAGCGTTTCATTAACGCCGGGCAGTCGTTCGTGAACGAGACATGGAAAGCGACTCCAGGCCCACGTCCAGAGTGTCATGGCCGGATCGACTCGGCCCGCGATGTTGATCCAGTCGTGTTCGGCTTCACGCAGGTCTTTGAAACTGGCCTGCCGACACCACGGAATGAGCACCTCGCTGATCCACTCGCGGCGGGACGCGGCCATCTCCTGAAATGATTGCATGACGGACTCCAAAGACCGGTAAGGTGCGTCTTGACGCACCAGAGATTGAGCCAACGTACAGACTGATGCGTCGAGTCGTACCTACGAGGTGGATGGTTTTTCTTCGCGGTGGCTGGCGAACAGTTCGGCGATCACATCTTCCAGCGGGCGTTCCTGAACGCTGACATCTTCGATGGTGTAACGGGACAGGACCGATGTCAGAATTTCCGGGATGCGATTTCGAGCGACTTCCAGTTTGGCTCGCGGTGCTTTGGCATCGAAGACTCGACCGTACTGGTCCAGGTCGTCGGGAATGCTGGTTCCGGCAAACTGCAGCTCGATGATTTTATTCTGGCTGAAGCGGTCCACGATGTCGGCGATCGGGCCGTCGTGTTTGAGTTCGCCTTCGTTGATGATGACCGCTCGCTGGCAGAGAGCTTCCACATCTTTCATATAATGGCTGGTCAGGATGACCGTAATGCCCTGCTCTTTCTGGTAGTGCTTGAGAAACTCCTGCACGCGACGCTGTGACACCACATCCAGGCCGATCGTCGGCTCATCGAGCAGCAGCACGTCCGGGCGGTGGAGCAAAGCGGCGATCAGTTCCATCCGCATCCGCTCGCCGAGCGACAATTCACGCACCGGCTGGCCGATCAGTTTTTTGACTTCGAGCATCTCCGTCAGCTCGTCCATACGGCGGTCGAAGTCGTCGTGGGGGATGCGGTAGATTTCTTTGTGCAGCCGGAACGATTCTTGTGCGGGCAGATCCCACCACAGCTGATTCTTCTGTCCCATGACCAATGAAAAACGCCGTCGGTAAGCGTTCTCGCGGTGCCACGGCACGTGACCCAGGACCGTCGCTTCGCCCGACGTCGGATAAATCAAGCCGGACAGCAGCTTGAGCGTCGTCGTCTTGCCGGCACCGTTGGGGCCGAGAAACGCGACCATTTCACCCGAGTCAATCTGAAACGAAACATTCCGCACGGCTTCGACGATTTTGAACTCGCGTCGGAACAGACCTTTGAGTGACGCCGCCAGTCCTTCGCGTTTGCGATAGACGCGGTACTGCTTGGTCAGCCCCGCAGCTTTAATGGCGATGTCAGTTTCCGCAGGCATGTCTGGTCACAAGCTGTTTGATTCTAAAATGGTTACCTGGCGACGCAAACTCGACCAAACCACCAACGGTGGTGATTAAATCGTCATCGACAGGAAGCCGCCGTCCACGACAATGTTCTCGCCAGTCAGGAAGCTCCCAGCGTTTGGAGCGGCCATCAGGACGACAGCTCCAGCCAGTTCATTCGGAATCCCAAACGGGCTGCGAGGATCGTCGCCAATCTGCCGGCTCGTTGGCGTGTGGTTGCGGATGCTTTCCACTCGTTCCGGCGTGAGAACTTTTCTGTTCTGCTCAGCCGGAAAGAAACCGGGCGAGAGAGCGTTGACTCGAATGCCGTACTGAGCAAATTCGCGAGCCAGGTTCTGCGTCAGATTGACGACCGCCCCCTTCGACGCCGAGTAAGTGAAAACTCGTGACAGAGGAATCACGCCGCTCAGCGACGCGATGTTGATGATCGAACCTTTCGTGCCGCGGTCGACCATATCCTTACCGAAAACCTGACAGGCCAGCCGCACGGCTCGCAGATTCGTGTTGAGAATGTTGTCCCACTCTTCGTCGGTAATATCGAAGAACGGCGTCGCCGAGTTCGTCCCCGCCCCGTTGATCAGAACGTTGGTTTCGCGACCAGCCGATTTCAGGTGAGCGACGATGGCTTCGAGGTCTTCCCGGCTGGTGCTGTCCGCCTTAACGAATTCCGACGAGCCACCGGCATCGACTATCTTATCAACGATCGTCTTGCCCGTTTCCTCGTCCGTTTTCAGCGTTCGACCAACGACGACAACGTGCGCTCCGGCACCGCCAAGTGCCTCACAGAACGCGCCACCAAGAACTCCGGTCCCGCCGATGACGACCGCGGTGAGTCCATCCAGTCCGAACAGTTGATGCAGATAATCTGATGAAGCAGTCACGTCAGCAGTTTCCTTTCCCGCTGCGAATCACGCGGCAAAACCCGGACTCGAAGCGGCAGAAGTATGTCACGGTGCAGGCAACAATTTGCCTTTATTTTAGCTGGTGAAACGCCAACTTAGCTGCGGCCAGAAAGCGTCGCAAGGAACGGCGGCTCGGGCCAGAAACTCGTCATTCCCGCGAAGGCGGAAAACCAGTGGCTCTGGTTAAACGTGCTCAAAAGTGGGTGCCCGCCTGCGCGGGCATGACGAACTGTGAGATTTCTCGCAGATATCAATACTCGTTCTGCTCGCCGGTGTCGTTGTCGAAGGAGCGGAAGCTGGATTTGACGGCCTGGCGGACGACTCGGTTTTCGACTTCTTCTTTCAGCTTCGCGATCGCATCGTCGATAGGCATCATGCCCAGGTCGGTGCCGCCTGTGTCCGAATCTGAAATGCGGTCCCGCACCGACACGGAATTTTCCGCTTCGTCTTTCGGGCCGACGACCAGCATGTATGGAATGAGTTCCAGCTGAGCGTCACGAATCTTCGCGTTGACTTTCGTACTGCGGGTGTCGGTTGAAACTCGGAAGCCTTCTGCCCGCAGGCGAGTTTCGACCTGCTTTGCGTAGTCGGTCGCCTTGTCAGTGACTGGGCAAATTCGAATCTGCTCGGGAGCCAGCCACAGCGGAAAAGCTCCGGCGAAGTGTTCGATGAGCATTCCGACGAAGCGTTCCATCGAGCCGAACGGAGCTCGGTGAATCATGACCGGCCGGTGGCCTTTGTTATCGGCTCCGGTGTATTCGAGTTCGAAACGCTCGGGCA
>JABMPE010000081.1 GCA_013203845.1 Rhodopirellula sp.
CGTAATAAATTCTCGCGGCTTCCTGCAGCTTTTTTATCTCGTTGGGACGGTCGAGATCCATTCGCCTTTCTTTGGTAATTCTTTCCAGGTAAGGGCGAGCCAACGGTGTGATCTCATTCGGATCGATTAAACCGTTCTGGTTTCTGTCGAGCCGCTCCAGTGATTCGCGCAACCCAGCTTGCGCACAGGCCTGCCGGTCACTGAGTAAGCAACTGAAAAGAGCCATCACGCACAGCAGCGGCGTTGCCCTCACAGAAAACGCTGTTTTCATCAAACGACTCCTGACTCACACTCCTGAGAACATTCTTCCGTCAACGTTGCTTCGAAGCCGACTTCTGGACGCCGGCGCTGGCCCGCGTACCGCCGGAAAAAATTTCCTGCAGCGATTTGATGGCCACCGTCTCCGGAACTTTGATAATTCGAACGGCCTTCTGGCTGCGGGAATCGATGACTTTCGCGAGTTGCTCGACTTCCAGGAAAAGGTACTCGGGAGCGGTCACGATCAACGAATTGCTGGGTTCGTGGACAGCGATGGTCATTTTCGGTTCGAGTGTTTTCGCCGGCTGAGCGACCAGCTCTTTCTTACCAACGCCCTTCTTATCCCCGGAAGCCTTATCGGAAGCTTGCGACTGCGGCGTCTGATCCGAGCGTTGTTGCGCACCTCCCGATGCACCTTGTCCGACTCCGGGAGCGTTGCCGGCGACGCGTCCTTCGTAGGCATTGCGAATCACCAGCGCGACCTCGCTGGCCTGCGAATAAACCAGCTCGATCACATGCGACGTTCCATAAGTCTCGATCGACGTAATGCTGCTGTCTTTATCGATGATCCTGAGATACCCCTCGATCTGCTCGATGTCGCTGGCAGTTCCCTGAACAATCAACCGATTCAGCCGCGAGTCGGCGACGACGGTGATCGAGCCTGCAATCATCGTTGTCGTCCCTTCACGCGACGACACCAGACTTCCCGGAAACGATCTCGACGAACTGCTGACGGAACCGTTCACCAGAGATGCTGCCTCGCCAACCAGAGATGCGTCGCTGCCGTCGAGCAATTCGGCCAGCATCCTGAGGGCATCGTCGGGACGCGTGTACTTGAGATAGAACACAACCGGTGGCGAAGGCGTTGAATCGCGAGGTCCCGAAATTGTCATCAAATGATCTTCAAACCGGTTAAGTGCTGCCGTGTCGTCGGACTGCAGAATCAATCCACGCGGCGTGAACTGACAACGAATCTCCGGATCCTGACTTTGAGGATTTTTCGTCAGCAACTCAGCGTTGGAAGATCTGGAAGGCGTTGAAGACCTGGAAGGCGCTGAATCAACCACTGGCAGGAAAGGGTTGTTCCTGGGAGACTCCCCGCTCAGAACCCGTTCCGTGACTTCGTTGCCGCTGTCATCAAGTGACGAGTACAGAAAGACGGGATTCTCGCGCCAGAACTTTGCCGACATCCTCAGTAATTGCTCTCCCTCTTTGCCGCGTAGCGGAATGATGCGAAGTCCGCTGCTATCACCAATCGTTCGCGCCGTGCCGTTATCCAGCTCCGCGACAATCTTTTTGATCTGCTCAATCTGATGTTTCGTGCCGCGAACGAACAACCGCCGATTGGCAGGGTCCGCATCGATTCTTGGTGCGTCGCTGTTTTCGAAGCCTTTCAATAGATCAAAGCCTCGCGAACTCCCGTGCCGCGTGAACGCCTCGATTCCTGCCGACTCACGACGCTTGTTGTCGGTCAGGTCGAACATTTCTTCCAGCAGACTGACCACGACATAAGGATCAGCAGACTTCAGAGGTATCACGGCAAACTCGGCATCCGCCGCCTGAAGCTGCTCAACGGTCTGTTCGATTTCCTGCTGAATCGCAGGCGTTGCCAGAGCGACGATCGTGCCCGCGGTTTCGTCCATTGAGAGTCGAACAGTTTCGCCCGCCAGCAGCGTCTGCAGCACGTTGTAGACGGTTACTACGTTCCCGTTTCTGACGACGTGCGACTTCAATTCCGCTTCGCCGTCAGTCGTCGACAGCTCCTTCTCTGGTCGGTCAATCGCGGTGATCAGGCCTTCGACGAGCTTCACTTTGTCTTCAATTCCGGTGACGAAGATATTCTTACCTTGCAGATCGGCGGAAAGACTGACGTCGATCCCGATCATCTCGCCGGTGGCCAGACCAAGGTGCGGCCGCGCGACGACCAGAATGTCTTCGGCATCGACGTGCTGCAAAGTGAAGCTCTTGACGACCGTCCCGTTATCAAGTTCGTGCGGCTTGAATGCGTCGAGAATCGTTTTGACGTTTTTCAGCTTCGCGGTCGTGTCCGTAATCATCAGCTGGTTCGTCCTGCCGAACACGGCCGGAGTCATCATCAACTTCAGCGCAGACAACTCTTCGATAGCGTCTTTGGCATCGAGTTCCCCAAGCGAAAAGATGCACTTCACGACGTCGTTGTCGCTGGACTGCTCCAGCTGCTGAACGGTGACGACCTTCGCCAGCGCGTCCAGCTGTTGAAGGCTGCGCGGGTCAGCGAGGTTGATCACCGAAAGCAACCGACCGCTGCGTACCAGCGTAAAACCCTGAGGCAACAGAAAGAGGTTGAGTCGGTCCATCGCTTCGTCCGGAGAGAACGATTTCGTGTCAGAATAGGTAAAGCTTCCCGTGGGAACATCGCTGACGTGCAGCGCGAGATCAGCCGACTCGGCGAACCATTTAATGACATCCCGCCAAGGCATGCCCTCAAACGCAAACCGCAACGACGCGACACTGTTGTCCACCGCTTGCGCGGTTGCGTCGCTGACGGCTGCCTCTTTACTGACGACCGCGTCATCGACAGGCGAGTCCTGAGCGGCAACGGGAAATGTCGCAGCTGCGCCAGCAAACACCATCGCCAGCCATGTAAAACGGCCATGCTGAATCAGAGAATTCGTCATAGGAGTCTGAATTCGTCGTCGGTGGGGGGAGGGAACCAACTCGGCCATCACAAGGCTGGGCTGGTGTTTCAGGGTTGAGGTGGGAATCGTCGAGGAACGTCAGGAAGGATTTTCCGGCGAGACAGCACCGGCTGGGGCAGACAGCGTACTTGAACGATCGAATGAATCGCAACATTCTTATGCGACATTGTCGAGACCAACGGCAGCGGCGTTGACGGCAGCTCGCCGAAACCGCTTTACCTGGCATCTCCGGACGAACATTCAAATCCGAACTATCACGCCAGTCGGTATCATTGTGCGACGAAATGCTAACGGGCCGCAGTGACGTTTCCGCGTTGGTAACTGTCGACTCGTTTGCAAGTCGCTTCTCATCCGCCAGACTATTTGCCTCCTTATTGCATCGATCTACTTTCTCAATCACCGATGACGATAACGACGCGCCCGCCGCATCAGTTTCACGACATCACGACAAGCAACTACTCCTGACCGCATGGAAAGAGACATGATCCGACTCACCTGCCGATTGACCGCCCTTCTGACTATCGCTGTGCTGCTCGTCGTAGCCGTGGCGTCTGATGCCTCTGCTCAAAAAGCCAAAGCAAAGAAGCCGCAGCCAAAGCGAGTCCGCTCCGCAGTCGTCGGCCCGGCGATCGGCGGCAACAAAGCGACACCGATCGACCGCATCAAAGCGGCGGAAGGGTTTCAGGTGGAACTGCTTTATTCGGTGCCGGGTCAGGATCAGGGTTCCTGGGTCAACCTCTGCACGGACGACAAAGGCCGGCTGCTGGTCAGCGATCAGTACGGCGGTCTGTATCGCATCACACCGCCAGCCGCCGGAGAAACCGTTGAGTCGGCCAGTGTCGAAAAAGTGCCGGCAAAGATTCGAGCCGTTAACGGCATGGTCTGGGCCTTCGGTGCTCTTTACGTTGGCGTCAACGACTACGAACAGAAGATTCAGTCGGGCGTCTACCGGATTTCTGACAGCAATGGCGACGACCAGCTCGACAAGGTTGAGACGATCCGTGAGATCAACTCCAAAAGCGATCACGGTGTCCACGCGTTGGTCCCGACTCCCGATGGCAAGTCTTTCTTTCTGATCACCGGCAACAATACGATCCCACCAGAAATTGCCGACAGCTCACCCGTGCGTCAGGTCTGGGGCGAAGATCATCTGCTGCCCAGCATGCCCGACGGACGAGGGCACAATCGAGGAGTGCTCGCGCCTGGTGGCATCGTTTACCGACTCACGCCGGACGGAAAGACGTTCGAAGCGTATGCCTCAGGTTTTCGAAATATCTTTGACGGAGCCGTCAACCGCGACGGAGAACTTTTCACCTACGACGCCGACATGGAGTACGACTTTAATACTCCGTGGTACCGACCGACTCGAATCTGTCATGTCGTCAGCGGAGCCGAATTCGGCTGGCGGAACGGAGCCGGAAAACGACCGACGTTTTACGCGGACAACATGCCCGGCGTTCTGGACATCGGGCCTGGTTCTCCGACGGGAACCACGTTCGGCTATGGAGCGAAGTTTCCGGCAAAGTATCAGAACGCCCTCTTCGCACTGGACTGGAGCTGGGGCAGACTTTACGCCGTCCACCTGAAAGAAAGCGGCTCGTCTTACACCGCCACAAAAGAAGAGTTTGTGACCGGAGCACCACTGCCGATTACCGACGCCATCATCCACCCGCAGGACGGGGCGATGTACTTCACAATTGGCGGTCGTCGAGTTCAGTCTGGTTTGTACCGAGTGACCTACGTGGGCGACGAATCCACAGAACCCGTTCAGGTAACTCCCTCGAAGAACAAAGCTCGCGACACGCGACACAAACTCGAAGCGTTTCACGGTAAACAGGATCCCAATGCGATCAACGTCGCCTGGCCGTACCTGTCGCACAACGATCGCTTCATCCGAACGGCCGCTCGCATTGCGGTGGAGCATCAGCCAACGGAATCCTGGGCAAACAAGGCGCTCACGGAAGCCGATCCGGCGAAACAGGTCGAAGCGCTGTTGGCGCTCGCACAGGTCACTGGAGTGTGTCCTCAACATCGAAACGATCAGACACCAGCCGTCGACACTGACTTGCGGGATAGACTTCTCAAGGCACTGGCATCCATTGACGCCGGAAAGATCAACCACACGCAACAACTGACACTGGTTCGCACAACTCAGATTGCGCTGAATCGTTTCGGTCGTCCTGACGACGCCATCGTCGACCAGTTGATCGCGAGTTTTGACCCACTGTTTCCCGCAAAGTCAGCCGATTTAAACTGGTTGCTCTGCGAAACGCTCGCCTGGTTGCAGGCTCCAAACACCGCTGAAAAGAGCATGGCGTTGATCGCGGCCGCGCCAGCCCAGGAAGAACAGATGCAGTACGCACGTTCGATCCGCCTGCTCAAAACCGGCTGGACTCCGGAATTGCGAACGGCGTATTTCGAATGGTTTCTAAAGGCGGCGAATTATCGCGGTGGTGCCAGCTTCGATAAGTTCATCGAGTTCATCCGAAACGACGCCGTCGCTTCGCTGAGCGACTCTGAAAAAGAATCGATGGCCGAACTCCTGGCGAAAAAGGCGGAGAAGAAGTCCGTCCTCGACAATCTGGGCGAAGTGTTCGCAGGTCGCAAATCGACCAAATGGACGCTTGAAGAACTTTCGGCGGCGGCGCAAACCGGACTGAAGAATCGCAACTACGCCAACGGTCAGAAAATGTTCGCCGCCGCTGGCTGCTACGCCTGTCACCGGTTTGATAATCAGGGTGGGATGACCGGACCAGACCTCACTTCTGCAGGCCGCCGCTATTCCTCGCACGATCTGCTGGACCAGGTCATTAACCCGAGCAAAGTCATCAACGAGCAGTTCTCAGCGATCACCGTCGTGACCGACGCCGGCCTCGTTCATACGGGAGTTGTCGTGAACCTGAATGGTGACTCGCTCATGCTGAACACAGACCTGACCGAACCCAATAAGCAAGTCGCCATTGACCGTAAGACGATCGACAGCCTGATCGTGTCAAAAACTTCGCCGATGCCGGTCGGGTTGTTTGACCGCATGACCAAAGAGGAAATTCTCGACCTGACCGCGTATCTGATCAGTGGAGCCGACCCGAAGCATGACTTCTTTGGAAAGTAGCGGCGGTTGTTGAGTCATAAACGCAAGCCACCAGGCTGACGAAGGGCGAGAGCGATGGGTTTCAGGCAGGCCACGATTTATGCTGCCGTCATGATCGCGTTCGCAGCCTTCCCGGTTGCGAACGCGGCTCAGTCTGCACAAGCCGCGTCAGCCGTCTCAAACGTGATCAGCACCACCCTTCAAAAAGTCTGCTCGGATTGCCACAACGCTGAGAATCCTGAGGGTGATCTCAACCTTGTCTCACTGACTTTCGAGCTGAAAGATCGCGGCCTTCGCAACCGTTGGATTCACATCCACGATCGCGTTAAGAATCTGGAGATGCCTCCGGACACAAACGATCTTTCGTCCGCAGAACGCGCAGAATTTCTACGACATCTTTCGAAAGAGATTCACGCGGCCGACCTCGCTGACGTCGCCAGGGAGGGCCGTGGTCCGATCCGGAGACTGAACCGGGACGAGTATCAGCAGAACCTGCGAGACGTTTTGTCGCTGCCGCAACTCGACATCCGGGACATGTTGCCGGAAGACCGCGAAAGTCACCATTTCAACAAGACGACCGAGACGCTTGATATTTCCCGGGTGCAACTTACTGCCTATCTGGACGCGACTGAAGCAGCGTTGCTGAAGGCCCTGGCCAGCGGAGTCAAACCGCCCGAAGTCACAAAGTATCGAGCCGTTGGCGCGAAGCTGTTTTCGGGGAAGAGCACCTTTGGTAATCGTCAGGCCATGTTTTTCGCCAAAGAGTCGAAAGGCATCGACGGCAAACAACTGGACGAAAACCCGGATGACCCCGACATCGAGATGGCGTTATTCCGCTCGGCTCACTGGCCGTACTACGGGTACCCTCAAGGCTTTGTCGCGAAGTTGCCCGGCGACTATCGCGTTCGTTTCTCTGCCCGAGCCGTCCTGCAGCAGACGGACTTCTCACTGACACCCGCGTCGCAGCCATTACCGATGACGTTCCGCGCTCGCAAACCTTCCGGCCCGGATGTTTCAGGCGATGTGCGAGCGACCGGAGGACTCATCGACATTCAACCCACACAGGCGACGTACGAAACGACCGTCCGACTTCGCGAGCACGAAACCTTCGAGTACAGCCTGCTCGGCCTGCCGGTGCCGCTTGCGAGAAACGTCAACAACGGACCGCCGACCTACCGCTATCCGCCGTTTCCGGACGGTGGGCAGCCGGGCGTCGCTTTTCAATGGCTGGAAATCGAAGGGCCGCTGTCTCCGGAAAACTGGCCTCCGCCGTCTCACCGTGTGTTGTTTGACGAGCTGCCGATCCGCGCATCATCGGGTGCTGACAGTTTGCCGGTGGATGTGGTCTCCGCGGATCCGCCAAACGACGCTCGACGATTGTTGAGGCGGTTCATCGACCACGCCGCGCGGCAATCAATCTCCGATGAAGTAATCCTGAAGTACGAGCAGCTCATTCTCGCACGGCTGGCGGGAAACGATTCTTTCGCCAAGGCCATGCTGGCGGGGTACAAGGCGTTCCTTTGTTCGGGACACATGATCTACGTTCAGGAACCGAAACTGGCTGACGATCACTTCGCCATTGCGTCGCGACTTTCGCATTTTCTGACGAACACTCGCCCAGACTCGAAACTGATTGAACACGCGCAGCAGCGCCGATTACGGAACGCTGAAATTCTCCAGGCCGAAACCGATCGATTGATCGATGGAGACGGTTTCGATCGCTTCGTCACTCACTTCACCGATTACTGGTTGGAGCTGCGGCACATCCACCGCGACGAGCCCGACAACCGCCGCTTTCCCGAATACCGGTTCGATGCCTACCTGATCGAATCGATGGAACGTGAAACGCGGACATTCTTCGCGGAAATGGTGCGACAAAACCTTTCGGCCAGCGTGCTGATCAAAGCCGATTTCATTTTTGCCAATGATCGCCTGGTGGAGCATTATCAGCTTCCCTCCGTCATCGGGTCGGCCATGCGAAAAGTGGCACTCCCTGACGACAGTCCGTTCGGAGGCCTGCTGACTCAGGCGGCGATTTTGAAAATCACCGCCAATGGAACGGCCACGTCGCCCGTCGTAAGAGGAGCATGGATCATGGACCGGCTGATCGGCCTGCCACCACCGAAACCTCCTGCTAGTGTGCCCGCTGTCGAACCCGACATCCGAGGCGCGACCACGATCCGTGAACTACTTGCACTGCACGCAAAGTCTGAAGCGTGTTCCGGCTGCCACGCTCGCTTCGATCCCGTCGGCGTTGCTCTGGAAAACTTCGATGTCCTGGGAAGCTGGCGGAGTCGATATCGAGGCCTTGCCACGCAAGAAGCGAAAGCAGTGGGAGTGGAAAGCCGGACATTCAAGCGGCTCGAAGGAATCGATCGAGCGGGACACGATTATGCTTACACGCTGGCGGGCACTGTTGATGCCAGCGGTCAGTTGCTCGATGGTCGCCGGTTTCGAGACATCAACGAGCTGAAGGGAATTCTGGCTGCCGACAGTCGACAGCTCGCACGCAACCTGCTGCACCAGTTCACTGTTTATTCGACAGGGGTGCCCGTACGTTTTTCTGATCGAATAGAAATTGAAACCATGCTCGACGCGTGTGCCGACAACGGCTATCGCGTCAGAGATCTGATCCACGCTCTGGTGCAGAGCAGAATTTTTCTCGGCCAGGCCGGTTGTAAATAAACTGATGAACTCATCGCGTACATCTCGTCCCCGCCGGTCGTCGCAACGTCGCCCGTTGTCTCGCCGAACGTTTCTGCGAAGCGCGGGAGTCGCGCTGGCTCTTCCGGCTCTTGACTGCATGACGCCAGCGGTGGGCATGCCCGCAAACGCCGAGCCCGTCCCGCGTCGTCTGCTGCTGATATCGAATAATCTGGGCGTGCTGCCGAAACCGTTTTTCCCGGCAACCGCCGGACGGGATTACGAACTTTCTCCGTACCTGAACGAGCTGGCCGATTTCCGAAATGACTTCACCGTGATCAGTGGGTTGTCGCACCCCGATGTGGAAGGCGGCCACAGCACCGAGAATTGTTTTCTGACCGGAGCACGCGGCCCGACTCGCAGCGGATTCCGCAACACGATTTCGCTCGACCAGTTCGCCGCGGAAAAACTCGGACAGGTCACGCGATTTCCGACACTGAATCTGGGAGTCAACATCGACAAAGCCAACCGCAGCCTGGCATGGACTCGCGACGGAGTTCTCCTTCCGGCTCAGGACAGCGCGACGGAATTGTTCAGGGTGATGTTCGTGCAGGGTGATTCTGCCGCAGTCGCCCGCCAACTACACAGGCTTGAGGAACGCGGCAGCATTCTCGACACGCTGCTCGACGACACGCGGCTGTTCAGTAGTCATCTCGGCAGCAACGACCGAAGACGTCTTGATCAGTATCTCACGTCCGTGCGCGAAGTCGAGCAAAGACTGCAAACCGCCCGCGAGTGGGAACTGCGACCGAAACCGGAAACTACACAGACGCCACCGGTCGACATCACTGACAAGAAGCTGTTTTTTGAGAAGTTTGACCTGATGCTGTCGATGGCTCAGTTGGCTTTCGAATCTGACTCAACGCGAATCATCACACTGATGGTCGACGCGTTCGCAACGCCGTCCTTCAAGCTGCACGAAGGTCAGAACACAACGGACGGCTACCACAATCTCAGCCATCATGGGCAGGCTGAAGCCAAGGTCAAACAACTGGAAGACGCCGACCGGCATCAGATGTCGCTCTTGCACGACCTGCTGCGAAATCTCGCCGACAGGAAGGAAGACGGAGACCGACTGCTGGACCGCACAATGGTCCTGTTCGGCAGCAACATGGGCAACGCGAACACGCATGACAATACTAACCTGCCCGTGCTACTGGCTGGCGGCGGTTTCCGTCACGGCCAGCACCTCGCCTTCAACCACGAAAACAACAAACCGCTCTGCAATCTCTACGTCAGCCTGTTGCAACGCCTCGGCGTCGAGTCCGACGAATTCGCCAGCAGTACGGGTACCATCACCGGGCTGGAACCCGGACACGGCTAACCGACCAGGCCGAGCGACGTTTGCTCGTGATTTCTCAGCGACTGATTTATCGGAGTCGTTTCGGCGTAGTTTCGATGCACAGCAGTTCTTTCATCGTTCGATGATAGAGACGACCGTTGCTGAAGCTGGGAGTGTTGCATGACCACGTTTCGCCGAACTTACCCAGGTCGTTAAACGAGACGAGAGCGTTCTCGTCAAAATCACGAGTCTGGCCGTCAATCACCTGCACTTTGCCACCCATGAACGTGAAGTAGAGATACTGGTTGACGGCGATCGTGTTGCCGTTGAAGCACCACCACCATCCATCCCGTCGCGAACGTTTATCATCGGCAACGTCGATGCCCCGGCTGTTGATCGTCATGTTCGGATAGAGAGTGCCGTTGGGTGAGGCTTCGGCACCTTCGACTTCAGGAATCGGAAACGGCAGTTCGAGATACTCGACGCGTCCTTTTTCGACATCGATCCGAACCACGCTGTGTCGCGGGCCAATCGTGACTATTTTTCCCTGGCGTTTCCCTTCGTAGCTGAAGCATTGAAAGTAGACGTACGGGTAAATGCTGAGATTCGCATGCCAGGCCGGAAACACGGTAATCGCCGGCTGCGCCATGCTCAGATCAACGCCTTCACGCCGCGTGAACGTTTTTGAATCCTGATCGAAAGACGTCACAACGACGTCCTTGATCCACGAAATTCTCTTCGCCTCGGTGCCATTCTGCGTGTTTAGCACGACGAGGTCTGTGCGAGTTTCGTCCAGCCAGTACGCGAACTTTTTGTTCCACGTCTGAGTGACGTGCGCCTTCCCATCGGGCAACGCGTCCCAGCTCCAGACGGTTTGACCAGCGAGCGGTCCCTCCACGCGGCTCAGCGTCAGTCCTGCCGGTGCTTCCGGTGTGCCGTGATGAGCACCACGTCCGGCCAACACGGCGTGACCGCCATCCGGCAACATGCCCAGCACTGGCGTGTTGTAATGAGTCAGCCCCTCCGGAGCGGTCCAGAGCGCACGACCGGTTTTTGCGTCGAAGCCTCGCAGATAATTCCAGGCATCTTCGCGGCGTTTCGGATTGTCAGGATCGAGCGGCTCGACATTGATCAGCACGTCTCCAATTTTGATCGGCTCGTACTGCTTGTTGAACGGTCGGCCCAACGTCGGCGTCCACTTCCGAGTCCACACTTCCTTGCCATCGATCGTCCAGCAACCCATCTGCCCGCTGGCATTCCAGAACCAGACGTGCGTGCCGTCGGTAATTGGAGTCGGGCTGCTGCTACTGCTGAATCCGTACGCATAGATGCTGAGTGCTTTGGGATCCCCCGGCAGATCGTGCTGCCAGAGAATTTTCCCATCGTTCGCGCTGACGCAGTAAATGACAACGTCGGCCCCCTTCTTCACTGTTGCATCAGCAGCAAGCGGCTTCATTGTCGTCAGAAAAAGTCGATCGCCCCAAACCGCGATGCCGCTCTGCCCGGTCTCCGGCAAAGGCACACGCCAGCGAATGTTCTGGTTGTTCTCGACACTCCACGAAGTCGGGACAGGCCCGTCGGTTTTCACCGTCCAGTCATGATTCGGTCCCGCCGCCTGCGGCCAGTTCTCAGCGAATACTCGTTGCGAGGCTGGCAGCACGCAGGACAAACACAGCAATAATGTGGAAAAACGATGGTGCATACGAAATTCCGTTCAAAGACAAACTGGCATACGACTCTTCAGACCGAGAGTGTATCGACCGATCGGGCAGCCCTCATCCCGGTGCGACACCGTTGAGGCTTTAGTCAGTCGCCAATGATCAAATCGCAGACGACCATTCGGTGATCGGAGTAGAGCGTCTTCTGAGCCGTTACTGACTCGGCGCTGAGATTGCTGCTCGCCCAAATCTGGTCGACTCGGAAAAGTGGGTACTCATTCGTGCCGGTCGCTCCCCAACCGCGACCGGCGATACTGAATGTTTCAGTCAATCGCTGTCCAAGCGCCGCCAGCGCGTCATCCGCTGGCAGTGCGTTAAAGTCGCCACCGACGATCAGGTGATGCGTTGCCGGAAAGCTTTGAACGTGCCGCATCAGGTCGGCAATCTGCTCTCGGTGTTCAATGCGTTTGTGACGATGGTCGCTCCAGAAGCCGGGCTTCCAGAAATCGATGCGAGAAACGGGCGGAGCCAGCCGAAGGCTGATGACGTCCACAAGAACGCCCGTCGGCAGTTGAACTTCGGCGTGGACGAAGTGCGACGTCGGGTTAAAAAACCGGGCATGCAGCGTTCTTCTCGCCAGAATCGAAACATCACCGCCATAAAGAAAAGTTCCGTCGGCTCCGAACAGGTCAGCTGCTAACTGTCTGAGTTGTTCAGAGCCTGGCGATTCCTGCAGCAGCACGATATCGGGCTGCCACGCTTGAACTTCCCGGACGCAGCGAGCTTGTCCCAAGCTACAGTTCAAAGAGACAACTCGAAGTCCGCGTCCGTTTTCGTGGGCGGTCTGCCATTCGACTGGCGACAAGCTTACTCCACGAACAAGACTATGAGCCTCTTCGACAAACAGCCACGTAAAGACTGTCCACAAAAACAGAATGCCAACGAACCGCCGCTTATGGTCTTCGTGAAACCCGCAACAGGCCAGCATCATCCCGAAGATCAGCCAGCACCAGTTCGGCACAAGGA
>JABMPE010000082.1 GCA_013203845.1 Rhodopirellula sp.
GGAACCGGCTTCATGAGTCGGCGTTTGCCGATCATCGCGATCCCACGCGGACGCAGAACTCGCAGGACTTCCGCGTCAGAGACCTGATCGGCGGCGGCTTCTGCCACGAGAATTCCGTCGGCCAGGTTCTCGCTGAGATGAATGGACGATAACGGTCCAGCGTCGGCTGAAACCCGCACGGTCAGCACTTGAGCTGCCTCAGCGGCCTGGCGAACGGCGCTGACCGTTAAGGTATCCTTCGATTGAAAGTAGATTCGCGGTCCACCATTTGATGCCAGCTTGACGACGGCAGGTGCGTCCGCCTCAGAGAACCCCAGAACTGCAATAATACCTTTTTCGACATTCAGCGTTGCGGCTGCGGAAGCAAGGTCGGCTTCTGCTGCGACTGGTTTCCCGGATGAAATCAGCAGACAGGTCAGAAGCACGGGTACGCTACGAAGCAGATGAGACATGAGAAACTCGCTTCAGCGATGCCGCTCGAAACAAGCGGTCTGGGCACAAGTCGTCAACCATGAAACTGGTGCGGCGACTTTAGCAGAGTGACGGAATCGAGTGCCACTGGCACTGACCAGTACGAGGATGACGCCCTCTGACTCCGCAACGTGGCAAAGAATTCCCCGCAGCACTTTCATGATCAGCGAGCGTTGCTCACACTGATCCGCCTCACGAAGCAGGCCGACGCTTCATCAAGCAGGCCGACCGACAAGCGCGTTCTCTCGACTGAAAGCCGGTGACTGATGTTGAATCGACGAAATTTTCTGGCGATGTCCAGCGGGCTGACACTGAGTGCCCTGGTCACACCCGCTTTTGCTTTTCCGGACGCCCCCCGCAAACGGCTGGCGGTGATCACGACGTCGTGGCGGTATGGAACGCATGCCTGGCATATGGCAGAACGATTTCTCGCCGGATATCCATTGCGAGGTCACTGGCACAAACCATCCATCGACGTTGTGTCAGCGTACGTGGACCAGCGGCCTGACGATAACCTCAGTCCGGGCCGGGCAAAAGAGTTTGGATTCACGGTTTACCCGACCGTGGCCGAAGCACTTCGCTGTGGCGGAGACAAACTGAATGTCGATGCCGTGTTACTGATTGGCGAACACGGTGACTACCCGCTCAACGAGTTCGGTCAGAAGCAGTACCCGCGGTACCAGCTTTTCTCACAGATAGTCGACGTGTTCCGCAAAGACGAGCGAACAACTCCGGTCTTCAACGACAAACACCTGTCCTGGAAATTTGCCTGGGCGAAGGAAATGGTCGATACGTCGAAGCAGATGGGTTTCCCGTTGCTGGCCGGTTCGTCGCTACCCGTCACCTGGCGGATGCCGTCCATCGAAATGCCGGACGATGCCGAGATTGAAGAAGCTCTTGTCGTCGCGTTTGGCTCAACCGACATCTACGACTTCCACGCGCTCGAGACTCTGCAGTGCATGATGGAGCGTCGCCGCGGTGGCGAAACGGGAGTCCGGTCGATTCAGGCTCTCAAAGGCGACGCGGTCTGGTCAGCCATGAATGCGCCGACAGGTTCGCAGGAAGGCTGGAGTGCTCGCTTGTTCGAAGCGTGTCTGTCTCGCAGCCAGACACTCGCTCAGGGCGAGACGTTCAGCCATCGCTATCCGACGCCCGAGCAAATGCGGGAATGGGTCAAAGAGCCCATTGCCTATCGCATCGAATATGTCGACGGAACTCGGGCGACGATGCTGCTGATGAACGGACTCGTGACAGACTTCACGTTCGCTGCAAAGCTGAAGGGGAAAACGGACCCGCTCTCGACGCTCTTCTATCTGCCGCCAAATCCGAATGTCACCTACTCAGCCGCTCTGATGGAGAATGCCGAGAAGATGTTCATGACCGGCAAGGCTCCCTATCCCGTCGAGCGGACTTTACTCACCAGCGGCATGGTCGAAGCCGCGCTGCAGTCACTGACTGGCGGCCAGAAACGACTGATGACGCCGCACCTTGGCGTCATTTATCAACCGGCAAAGGATTCGACCTTCTGGCGGGGGTAGATTGTAGATATCGACTTCGGGCTATTTTTTGAGAGATGAGGGTGAAGTTTTGCCGCAGGGTTCACAGTGGGCACCGGGAAGCATCCGCGCCAGCAACTCTGTGAGCTCTGTGGCTGAGAGTTGGCCAGGGTCGCGTCAGCTCGGAGTCTGTCTGGGTATATAATGCGACAGACAGGGATTGAGTTTTTGGGAAGGTTTTGAGACCGGTTGGGATTGCTTGGAGAGCGGGAAGTGCAGAATCAGGAATAATAGAAGGTGCTGGAGTTGGTGTTCGTGGGGATCGAGGTGATGGGTTGTGGAAATCGTCGTCATAACGGTGCCTGCGCTTGCCCGTTCAGCTGATGGCAAACGCCTCACTGCGGAATAGTTTCAGCCGATTGTGGGGCAGACACGCCAGTTTCCACTCCGCCTGCATGTTCTCAAGGCCACGGAGCAGGAACTGCCGGAACCCTCGGCAGTGTTTGATTTATTTCCGGGCGTGGACCGCAAAAAAGTAGACAATGTGTCGGAACTGGTTGGTGAAATCGAGCACTTCGTCGAACTGCATACTCAGCGTCTATACAGAGTTCAGTATTTCGCGAACTCCGACAGTCCCTTGGTCAGCTCAAGCTGGGTGAGCACAACGGCAGTGACAACAGCGTGATTCCCGGTCGCTCTGTCAAGGCCGTCCCTTGGGCGTTTCGTTGGTTGCAGACATTGTCCGGGACCTTCCTCGAAACGTTCGATATCGCCAATGGAATTCATCAGACAATCTTCTGCATATCGCCGGACGAATTTGAAGAACAGCACCGAACAAAACTCGCTGGCTAAAAATTAAGTCGAGATGTCTACTCTTTATTGAGGATATCGCAGTCAGGACGACGAATCACGTCCCTCAAAGACCTCTTGACGTCCAGGTTGCATTGGTTGTCAAATTTGCCCGGCATGAGTTCAGGACGTTCGATGGACGGTCTGATCAAAAATCGGGAGCCGGTGCGAGTCTCGTACGGTGAAAAACAACCGCAAAAACGAACTTCAAATGTGCCACCTCGAGCCCCAGAACATCATGGCGACTGGAAGAGCCGGATTCATCGGAAGCACCTTCATCCATCATCATCTCAGGTTTGACGCCAAAGCGGCCGCGTTTTACATGCACGGGTTAACCGGTATAGGTTCATTATTCGGGTTGGCAGTCTGTGCAGATGGTGGGCAGTACGGTGATATCGAAGGCGTCGCTGCAGGCGGTAGTGTTAAGGAAGGTGATTTGAATAACTCGCAGGTCGCAACGGCGATTCATTTTGCCGCCGCGAGCCTTGTTGTTCAGTTAGTCAGTAGCCTTGGGTTGGTTGTCAATCTGAGCATTGCCGGCGACTTTCGTTGTCTTGGCACGACCAGGAGCGTCTGGGGTAGTGGCTTGGGGTTGCGGCGATTTCTGCGTGTCTCGACCGACGAAGTTGGTGGTACGTTGGCTGCACCTGTCTTCGGCACCAGTGGACCCAACTGGGCCCTCTCGTATCATTTGTCACGAGAGCCAGTAAAGCCTCTTGGTGGTAAAGAATGGCTAGGTACTGTAAATAAAAATACGTATGCAAATGGGTTGTTCAGAACTGCGGCCATCATGACGCAGAAGTAGCGTAGCTCTTTGAGTTGCAGTTTCGACGTAGACGCGACAGTCACGCTTAACGTTTCCAGTCTCGACCAGAGTAGTCTGTTGTTTTGTATGCCATTCGAAGATTGTCGAATCCTCCGGTTTCCTCGGATCGAAGATCCTCGAGGCAACTTGTCGTTCATTGAAGGTCAAACGCATGTTCCGTTCGACATACGGCGTGTTTACTACCTGTATGACGTACCAGGCGGCGCAGCTCGCGGAGGGCATGCGCACAAAGCTCTCTGGCAAGTCATTATTGCAATGTCAGGCAGTTTCGACGTGATTCTTGATGACGGAACCGGCAAGCAGAAATTCAGCCTGAATCGATCGTACTACGGACTCGTCATTGGGCCAATGATGTGGCGGGAACTCGACAACTTCTCATCCGGGTCTGTCTGTGTCGTACTGGCATCTCAGCCATATGAAGAGGACGACTACTATCGCGACTATGATGAATTCAGAGTAGCACTAGGGGCAACAGATGACCGTTCCATTTCTTGACCTGCTTGCTGGCTACGAAGAACTAAGGCCGGAAATTGACGACGCCATCGCCCGTACCCTTGAAAGCGGCATCTACATCGGCGGCCCGGAAGTCGAAGCCTTCGAGACTGAGTTTGCAGCCTATACCCAGGCTGAACACTGCGTCGCCGTCGGGAACGGCCTCGATGCGCTGACGCTGGCTCTTCGTGCTTCCGGCGTAGGTGACGGCGACGAGGTTATTGTTCCAGCACATACGTTTATTGCTACTTGGCTGTCTGTTAGTTCGCTGCGCGCAATTGTCGTTCCGGTTGAGCCGTGTCCAGAGACCATGAATATTGATCCAGATCGTGTTGAGACAGCTATTACGGAGAAGACAAAGGCCATTGTTCCGGTTCACCTCTACGGCCAGCCAGCGTCAATAGAGTCCATTCGTGAGGTTGCTGGCCGCTATGGAGTCTGCGTTCTTGAAGATGCTGCTCAGGCGCATGGCGCAGTTTCCGATGGTGTCAGGATTGGATCGCAAGGCCATGCAGTTGCATGGAGTTTCTATCCTGGCAAGAATCTTGGCGCTTTTGGCGATGGAGGGGCTATTACGACAAATGATCGCAGGCTTGCGGATAATGTTCGCAAGCTGCGGAACTACGGGTCGCAGCGAAAGTACGAACACGAACTTAGCGGTGTCAATTCTCGACTTGACCCCATTCAGGCTGCCGTGCTGCGTGTTAAGCTGCGATTTCTCGACGAGTGGAACGAACGGCGTGCAAAAGTGGCCGATTCTTACCTCAAGGGGCTTGTTGATCTGCCGTTGACGCTTCCTGTGGTGCGTTCGGGATGTGAACCTGTGTGGCATTTGTTTGCTGTAAGGCACTCCGGTCGTGATGGGTTTGTAGATCGTCTCCGCCAGGAAGGCGTGCAGACGCTTGTGCATTATCCGACACCCTGTCACAAACAGACGGCTTTTAGTGGTCGATGTTGGCCTCGTTTGCCTGTTACAGAGAAGATGTGTCGTTCGCTTGTAAGCCTTCCCATTGGTCCGCATATGTCGGACGAACAGGTAGTTGCTGTTGTCAATGCGGTCCGGAAGGTTGCGTGACCACTTTTGCTCAGGTCGTCATCTGAACAGAACATTAGTTTCAAATTCCCTAACGATAAGCACGCTCTGTGAAGACACATGCTCAAGCTGTGATGCGCCTGTCAGGCGCTACTGCTGTGGCTACGATTTCGCAGATTGCGAAAAGTAAACTGGGTGCTGTCATTCTCGGCCCGGCTGGCATGGGTACGTTCAATCAGTTGAAGAACGTCTGGAGCTTGATTCATGTTCTCTCGAATGCGGGTTTCTATGATGGAATCGTCAGGCGGGTTGCGCGGCTGAATTCAGAATCGAAGCTGGGTCAGATTCAGCTTCAGGTAGCGACTACATCAATTTTCCTGGGGATATTTTCTTGCCTCTTTGCCGCAGGTAGTTGCCTGGCTGCTCCATGGATTTCATCGATAGTCTTTGGTGGCGATACTCAATTTGCAGCCCACATCGCTGTTGTCAGTATTTCTGTTCCATTTGCAGTATTCGCAAGAATCTATAAAGCAATTCTGGCAGGTATGCAGGACGTGCCGAGAATTGTCAGGACCCAGATTTCGGCGGATCTATCGAGTCTGGCCGTGTTTGCCGTGTTCGTGTGTCTCGGCAAGCTTTGGGGGGCAGTCCTGGCGTTTTCTGTGTATCAGATGCTTAAGGCTGCCTTCGGATTCATTTACGTTCGTCGGGCAATTGGCTCAAAGGTGCTTTATCCTTCCGTCCAGAATTTTTGCACGGCTGAGCTGAAGCACAACCTGCAGTTCGGTGTGAATACATTTTTGCTGACGCCTATGAGTCTGTTGACGACATTGGTTGTTGCACGCTGGATCATCGGTGTGGGTGGGGTAGAAGCCAACGGCGTCTTTGCTGCGGCATGGATGGTCTCGTCAGTCTATATCCGCACTATTCATGAGACTGCTTCGTCTTACTATCTGCCTGTTCTTTCAGCTTCCAACGATGATGAATCACTCTTTGCAAACATTTCTGCCGCGATTCGGCTGTATAGCTTAATGTTGACTCCGTGCATCTTAGGCCTCGTCACCTTTGGGCCTTTGTTGATTTCGCTACTATTCAGCCGAGAGTTTTCTGGCGCAGGGCGGTTGCTGCTGTTCTTGCTGCCCGGTGATCTGCTTCGGATTAGCTCGGAATCGATAGGTGTGAGTTATCTTGCAAGACGTCACTTGCGGGTATACACGGGCTCTTACGTTGTGTGGGTAGGGCTGTATCTAGGCCTTGCGTCCTATTTCGTGACGGACTGTGGCGGAGAAGGTGTTGCGATCGCGTATTTGTGTGGGCACGTTATCTATGCTGCGTTTCATGTTTGTGTTGCACGTCTCTTACTGGGCTACATGCCGGATTTAGTGACGCGGATGGCTGTGCTCGGTTGCTTTTTGGTATGCTTGACGGCGTCGACCATTGTTATCGTCGACGGAAGTCTGATCGTTCGCAGTTCGACGCTTCTCGGTGGCGGATTACTCTGGTGGGTTGTTGCCTCTCGAGACGCTGAGTTGCTGAATTTACTTGTTTCGCTAAGGCGTCGTCTGTTAAGTCGGTGACTGGAGGCCGACTGCTCATGGTGTAGAGTCTATTTACGTTGTCGCCCGCAGATTAACAAAGATTTCAGAACCGTAAGATGGGATGTGTTTGCTCATCTGAAAAATGCCGTCGAGTATTTGTGGTGTCAGTATACCAGTTCGCATCAGTTCATGCATTTGTTCGTGTGTGAAATACTTTGGAAAGTATGAGCCAGACTCGTCAGTTTTGAAGCCGCAGTCTTCGCAGAGGATTTTTAGGGTTTTGAGATTGAATGTCCGTTGTTGCTGCAGTTTCTCCTGGAGCGTTGAGATGGCTTCGGGGGATTCGATCAGCCCCATTTCGACGGCGAGCAGCCGGTGGAGAGAATCGGCGTTTGGCACATTGACGTGGACGATAGTGTGTTCGTTGCAGCATTTTCGGACATGTTTGAGGATTTCGTCGGGGTGATTGACTTCGTGGAGCAGGCCACTGATCAGGATCATGTCGAAGCGGCGTGGCAGTACCTGGTCGACAACCTCTTCAAATAAACCAGAGTAGAAGGTGCATCTATCAAGTTGACGCCGACTTTGAAGATCGATCGACGCGGAGTCACAGAACACCTGGGACGGCTCGACAATAATCAATTCGTCAAAGTTGTCGTATTCGGCGGCGATCGACTTGAGTCCGCATCCAATCTCCAGAATCCTCTTGCTCTTCTTACGTTGGAGAAATTCGGCAACGAATCGCCGGCGGTAATGTGACTGGACAGACTCGAAGCTGCTGTCGCAATATGTCTCTGTATAGGTTGCAATGTCTCTCATTGGATTTCTCCCGATTGGTGGCTGTTATTAGCTGGCGGTGGTTTGAAGTTCGTAGGTGTCGCAGACGGTTGCTCGTCCACCGAAGCTTTCTTTGAATTCAATCAGGCCCGTGTTCAGCCACTGGCCTTCCTGTTCGGTCGAGATGCCGAAATCGAGATACTGTAGATTCACGAATGTTTCGTTTAGCCATTTCAGCATGAGTGCATCGAATCCAAATTCATCTTTCCCGTAATCTGTAAATGCGATGTACTGCGTATGCGCCACATCGCCTGATACAAAAACAATGGATCCGCCGAGCAGTTGATTTTCTTTGTGGACCCCAAAAGTACGAATCTGTGACGGGAATGTGTCGGCAAGAAGCGTCATCTCTTCGGTCGAGTGAGTCAGTTTGCTTCCGTACTTTGCCTCCAGGTTCTTTGTTGCAATTTCAATGACAGGGGCCACTAGTGTGCTGGACTCCGTGATTTGCAGGTTTGCCTGCCTTGCTCGACTCATTGCCCATTTCCGCCCTTTAGTGAGATGTCGGGAACTGTTGATTTTGATTGTTGTTGATATGTCACGTCGAACGAGCGAAAAGCCTTTTCTGAAAAGCCAGTAAAGATCTTCTTCAGATGGGGAGCGGTGGTAAATTGCAGGCGTGCATTTGTAGCGAATAGTAGAGAGGCCCGTCTCGCAGCAATGAGTGAGCATCGTCTCGAATAATTCGCCCACGGTGACTGCTCGGGTACGCGGGGCGAGGATCAATCCGCCGTATGTCAGTCCGCCGTGGCTGACGAGTGTAGATTCTTTCCTGTTTGCCGGGAGAACGGCAATCAGCTTGTTTTGTTCGTAGAACATCAGTGAGTGGTCGGTGAACCTGTCACAGTGATAGTCCATAAATGATCGATTGAAGAAAAAGACGCTGTTCTTTGAATGGTGACAGAAACTATTCCAGTCAGACTTGCGAGTCTCATCGTATCGGACGGATTCGATTGCCATTACGGGTATGTTTTCTGCGTTAGGCCGGGAGGCAGTCTTATGACTGCAATGTTTCACAGTTTCTGCCGGACATTGTGCTGTGTAGTTGTGGGTAGTTACTGAATCATGCTCTTAATGTGCTCGGCAGTTCCGAGC
This sequence comes from Rhodopirellula sp., assembly GCA_013203845.1. GTDB lineage: Bacteria > Planctomycetota > Planctomycetia > Planctomycetales > Planctomycetaceae > JABMPE01. Next base: position 8,638 of record JABMPE010000082.1, read on the forward strand.
AGTTCTGGGTTGCAGGTGTTCGGGCCTGGGAGCTCTGGGATTGGGGTCGCGCTGAGCCACTCATTAGCCGGGATGGTGAAGTTCATGATTGGTTGTGTGACTCGCATTGCGTTAAACCAGAGTGTCGAGTCAGGTTGTACAGTGCTGTTTTTTAAGTTTAGTTTGATGTTCGCAGCATAGTGAAGCTTGGGGAGATACTCCTTTGCGTCGCTGCGGTGACGTTGCCAGACATAGAATCGAAGTTCGGTGGAGGTGTTGTCTCTCGGGGGATGTACTGCAGCTTTCGCAGACCAGACTTGCTCTGGTTTGGTTTCCTTGAGGTAGGTTGCGTCAACAGCTTCCCGGCATGAGTGCATTTCGGGATCAGAGGAAAGAAAGATCCCCGACATCATCGCTGAGTCGAATAAAACGTCGGCAGTGTAAGCACCGCGAGTGATTTTAAAGTTCAGATAGAGTGTTTCATTGGGGGGCAGTCTTGTCCCAGCGGTTATCGGATTTCCGTTCGAGTCGGTAAGGCTTACGTCGAAGCGGCATGTCAGGTAGTTGCCGTTGTTAAAGAGTTCCGGACTTCGTTCGTCGTTTCCGCGGTAGTATCTTCGGCTTAGGGAGTTTTCTAGATGCATGTTGACGGGAATCGGAGGGCTACCGAACAGCATATGTACCTGCTGTTGCATCCCGAGTGAGGATGTTGGGTCGAGTTTCGCTCGGTAGTGTTTAAGAAGTAGCGTGAGATTCAGGCTTGCGGGGATGAGTAGGCATACTACGAGCACAGTCGGGTGCCTAACTTTGTGTCCAGAGAACTTAAAGCGAATTGTCAGCAACCAGAGTGTCGACAGAAGTAGAAATCCTAGCAGAGTTGGCCAGAAGGGGACTGTGTCGAGTATTTTGATTGGAGTTTCGATTGGAGCGTAAGCCAATTCAGAAAAGCCGTCTGCGAGCTTGGTGAGTTTTTGCGACCAGCGGGCTGATTCAATAGCCGAGTCGTCAATGTTCGCGTATACGGCTCCTTCTATGATCCATCTGGAAATGACATCAACTTCCCGTGCCGAGAGAGGGGGCTGCTCGAATGGCATTCGAGGATGGGCGGTCGACTGAATCATCCTTACGATAGTGCTGTCGAGTGGGGCTTTTTTCATGAAGGCTGAGCCTCTTGAGCCGCCTCGCAGCAAACTATCGTGGGAGGTCAATGACAGGCCGGATTCGGCAGTTTCATCATTGTGGCAGCTAATGCATTTGGTTGCGAGAATTGGCCATACAGTATTCTTGAATAAATCTGTCGTATTGTCGGCTTGTGAAGAGTCGTTTGCGATTGCGGAGCTTATGGTCGCAGTGATTGTGGCTAGTGCTGCGACGATACAAAATGGCGGCGATTTCATCGTAAGCCGGCCTTCCTTGGTGCGACAGTCGATGGCAAATTATTGTGTTTCGGGCGGTACAGGTTACGCGTGTTACTGTCGCTCCAAGAGTCGGACGATAGCCGCAGGTGGCAGGAACGACAGGACAATTCCGGCAATGATTCTGGGGTCCAGCAAATAGGATGTCCGGCATCCAATCGCTTTCAGTAGCGCCATTCGACCGGCTTTGGGCTGTCCGCATATCCGAATCAACTCAAGTCCTTTCAGGCGGTGAATCCGTCCTAATCGAGTTGCGCGTAGCTTTCGTAATTCGTCAGGCATTTCCATAGTCGCGAAGAAGTCTGACCAGTAGTCAATATTCTCACGGTACATTAACTCGACATTTTTGCCTGTGTTCTCTTCATGGTCCCGCATGACGGCGACTATGTCGTCGACAAAGTCGAATTCATACGCCAGTGCCAGTTTTGCAAAAATACTCTCGCCTTCAGCTTTGTAGCGTTCGTCGAATGGGAATCGATCGAAACACTCCTTTCTGTACAGCGGGGTAACGGGGTAGACAAAGTTTCCAGTGCCGAGAATACGGCGAGCTACGTTTCCCTTGAGTAGGGGCAGGTCCATTTCTCTGATCTGCCCGCTGCACTCGAAGCTTCGGGCTCCTCGCCCATACACGACACCGACCGAAGGCGCGCATTCGAGGAATTTTGATAGTTGCATTTCGGTTTTATGAGGAAGATACCAGTCGTCAGATGGCAGGAAACTGATGTATTCCCCCTTGGCAATGGACAGTGCTGCGTTAATCGAAACACTCTGGCCACGATTGACAGAATGTTTCAAAAGTCGAATTCTCGGGTGAGATTCATACTTTGTAAGGACATCGACAGTGTTGTCGGTTGAGCCGTCGTCCGAAATGATCAACTCGATGTTGTCGTAGGTTTGCTGCAGGACGCTCTCGATCGCCTGTTCGATATACCGCGCGTGGTTGAATGACGGAATTATCGTCGTCACCAAGGGAGAACTGTCACGATCGACTGTGTCCATGGTTCTTCTTCCGCTGAGGTATTGCGATGCTGTAGAAGCCCGGTGTTCGCGATGGGGCGACTGTCAATTTCGATACGCATGGTTAAAGTCGTAAGTTTCGCTGGTAACGCTGAATTTCTGCAATACGGAATTGCTCTGGCGAAAATCTGAGTGTTCGACTGAAATTCGCGTGTTTCGGCAATGGAGCTGGTAGTTTTTCCTGACTACTGAGCGTTCTCGGGTTACGACGCGTTTGAGTGGCCTTCTACTCGCTGTAGGATCAGTTGAATGGTTGTCAATCCGTCGACTGGATGGACTTTTGTACGAGAGTTTTCTGCAAAGTGCTTCTGCAGGTGTTGTCTTATTGCGAGGCGGATTCGCTCGGGCAGTCGTCGCAGGTGGCTTGCCGCCTGTTTCCCTGGGATCACCTTTGGTCGTAAAGTTTTTGTCGGCCTCAGGGCTGAGTTTCGCGTTACGGACGGTGCCCAGGTGATTCTTGGTGACTATTGTCATGTTGGTCGCGATGCGTCGATCGTTGCCAAATACGGTCGCATCACGATCGGCAACCGATGCTTCATCGGACATGGAAGTACGATCGCTTGCAGTGATGAAATTGCAATTGGCACCGATTGTCTGATTGGTGAGTACGTCACAATTCGAGATCAAAACCATGGCATGGATTGCAGTGACGTGCCATTTGCACAGCAGGGCATGGAGTCGGCATCGATCATGATTGGCGATAACGTTTGGATCGGCGCCAAGGCAACGATTGTTGCTGGAGTGAAGATCGCTTCAAATTCGGTCGTCGCAGCTAACGCTGTGGTAACTCGCGACGTTGCGCCATGGACAGTTGTTGGCGGCGTACCGGCGAGGCATCTCCGTAATCTTGACTCGCCTGAAGACTGTATTCGCGAGGCGATTTAGTCCTCTTTACCAAAGGCAGCACTTGTTGCTTGCTGGCCAGTGACACCTGGCTGCCAGACTTCCAGCGGTGGGAGATCCAACGCAATCCAGCCGGGGCGAGATTCCCGGTTTGAGGTGCCCGGAAGTTGCACTGAAACGGAAGTCGTTGCACTGAGCTGGAGCAGGTGACGATGTCGACCTGGCAGCTCGCTGATTGGGTTTCGGCCTCGTCTGGCTGCGAGGATTCGATGTCGCTTTGTTTCAGATTTTGCGAGTAAACTCCGATTAACCTCAAGCAGGGAGTGGCATGTTGTCGGTGTGGCTCCATTGTTTCCGCGGCGGAGCCGCAGGCTGATGAAAAGGTGTTCGCAACTATGTTTGATCCGGACATGATCGATCCGAAACTGCTCAAAGCGATGGACGAAACCGCTCATGCCATGCTTGAGTGGATTGGTTTTGGGACTCTGGTCGGCCTCACGGCCAAAGCAATCATGCCGGGGCGTGATCCAGGCGGTGCGGTCGTCACTCTGGTGATCGGAATTGCCGGTTGTGTAATCGGCTGTGGAATCGCCATGTATGCCTTTGACAGCCCCAGGCTTACTCCGATCAGCACGCTCGGCTTCTTCGCCTCGACCGGTGGAGCGTTCATTCTCCTGGCACTCTATCGGCTGATGGCTGGTCGAGTCGTTCGGGAAGGTGTCGATCCGGACGTCATTCCACTCGACGCTCCCCGCAGACGCCGTCGTCGCCGTGCCGCGTAATCGCCTGGCCGCCAGTTTTTCTTCGATCCGTATATTCGATCCGTACGCCAGTCAGAATATTCTGCGTCTCGACGTGGCATGCGGGTTGACGGAGTGTGGCTACAAAAAAAAACGGCACGAGCTGGATATCCGACTCGTGCCGCTGTTTTTCTGCTGCTGATCCTCGATCTGAGGCTCCGTTTGCCGTCGCTATCAGGCTTCCTTCATCGCTGCCGCGAGAATCTCGGAAGTGCTTTCCCGCATGATGCGTGGATCGACCAGTTCACCTTTGAGCAACGTCGCACGAACGTCCTTGCCTGAGATGAACACGGGCTTTTCGTCCTTGTGGTTTTCCATCAGATCGACTCGCCCGAGCGATTCGTAGTAGGCAGCGAATCCGACCTTAACCGGAGTGACCTGCAGGTCGCCACCCAGATTCTCGAAGATTTCCTGCGCGTCGAAGTCGCCCCAGATCGCGGTGCCATCTTTGTACGGAGCGTCGGCATGCTTTCGTCCGATGACGATGTGCGTGTAGCCGAAGTTCTGACGGTAGATTCCGTGCATGACGGCTTCTTTCGGACCGCCGTAGAACATCTTGAGGTCCAGACCGAGCAGTACGACCCGGTCAGGCACACTTTCGTTGCGCGGTCCCCACAGTTCGGGATCGCTGTCGCCTTCGCCGAGGGCTCGGGCACTGATCAGTTTTTCGTAGGTTTCCATGCGAATTTCGGCACTGACGTCGTCGCCCTTGGTTTCGCCGATCAGCGGGTTCAGGACCGCTCCGGCGTTCTTACCTTCGCGGATCAGAGTTTCCAGGCCGTAAACCAGTGCGTATTCGTGAGCACGGTGCAGCGGGTTGCGAGTCTGGAAAGCGACGACCGCGTCCCAGCCCTTTTCTTCAACAAGGGCTCGCGTTTCGCGGGGACTCAGCACGTACTGGCCGAACGCCGGATTCTTCGGCTGCGGCAAAGCTTTGATTTCGCCGCCGATCAGGTGAGTCTTGTCGGCATCGCCCACCAGAACCATGTCGGCACCGGGATGATCGGTTCGATCCGTCAGATAGACGCTGCTGAGGTAACGCTGCTTGTCCCACTCGTAAACCGAGCCGATTTCCAGAGTCGCGACCACGTTGCCTTCCGGGCAGGTCAACGCGACCTTCTGTCCGGCAGACAGAGTTGCCGCCACGTCGCTGGTGACAGGAAATGCCAGCGGAATCGTCCACGCGTAGAGGCCGCCGTTGCTTTCGATCACTGATTCGTCGAGGACTCGGTTGTAGACGTCTTCGTTCATCGGGCCGGTCAGTGGGCTGAGTGTTCCGTCAGCGATGCGGTAGACCGTTGACAGGTCTGCGGCGGAAACCGGGACCGTGGGAAGCCCAGCGGCCTCAGCCTTGAAACTGTCGACGTCAGCAGCGGGAACGGTTCGGCAAACAGGTTCCGAAAGTCCACCATGAGGAGGGATCAGTGCAGCCATCTTTACTTTGTCCTGTCGTAACGTTGTGTGTCAAAACTCCCGATTCCATCAGCATTGACGTGCCAAGGCGGGGCGGCGCCAGCACCCGTTCTTCACGGGGGCACCGAATTCAGCCCGAACCAAAGATCGGGAAAGCGTGCCGGAAGTTAGAGGAGCCTCTGTTGTCCGTCAAGCGGCATAAACCCGTGACGCCAAGCCGGGCGAGGCATTGGCTCGACCTGAAAACGCCGTACCCTTAAAACGCGGCAGATTCTCCCGAAAACCAACCAGACTGGCTGATTCCTCGACATGAACAGAACCGAAATCGAAGCACTGATTCCTCACCGCGATCCGTTCCTCTGGATCGACGAGGTTGTTGAGATCTCTGGCCAGCGAATTCATGCGAGAAAGAAGATCGCCGAGGATCTGGACGTCTTCCGCGGTCACTATCCGCACTTCCCGATTCTCCCCGGCGTTCTGCAGCTCGAAGCAGCCTTTCAGGCCGGGGCCATCCTGATCGCGAAAACGCAGCACGTCGGTGAGGGCCAGGTGCCCGTCGTCACCCGAGTCAACAATACGAAATTCCGCACAATGGTTCGCCCCGGCGACACGCTGGACATCGAAGTCGAGCTGACCGAAACCTTGTCAAACGCTTTCTTCCTGACGGGCAAAGTGAGTGTCGACGGGAAAGTGACCGTGCGTCTGGAATTCGCGTGTGCCGCCGCAAAAGTCGAGTAGATCACCGATCCTGGCAACCGACTCAGGATCCGTCCCGAAATAACATCCCGAATGTTTTGAGAGCAGCGATGTTCGTGATTGGAAATCGGGAACTTGTTTCGGACGCCTGCCTCAGCTTGGCGGATGCATCAATGGCGTCGGATCGGCAGCGGACAGGCCCAGTCGATTGGCCAGTTCGCTCGTGATAAACACGGCGGCCGCGGCGTCAGCAAACACGAGCCGCCAGTCAGGTCTCGCAAAGAGCCCATTGATCTCCGCGCGAGCTGTTCGGCTATCCAGAATGATTGCGGGGAGTCGCCCTTGCGAATCGACCGGGCCGAGCTGTTGCTGCCAGCTCGGATCTCCTTGAGCCATCCGGCGGAGAATATCTTCGTACCGCTCGAACGTTTCGCGAGTACAAACTTCCAGACGTCCGTCCGTCAGCACTTGGTGCGTTGGCGCGTTGTGGAACTCGTAGACTGCCGCCTGCCCAAAGCTGGCGACGACGGCTCGATCTGGAAAGCCTGGTTGACCCGCAAACCGGGCGGCACTGTGGGAGTACCAGGCCGGAGCCTCGTCCAAGCCAAATCGGTCGCCCAGTCCAGTCAAACGTCCCCAGTGTCCTGAGAAATGGCTGGCAGCCAGTCCAATCAGAACTGCGGACATGGCCACCGAAAGTCTTCGAGCCGTTTTTGCACGAAGCGGCGTTTTGGGTTCGCGATGCGCTGCTGCGGCAGCGGAACCATCGATCTTCAATCGCAGCTGGAGCGTCTCCGCGAGGTTTTCACACACGACCAAACCACTCACGATCGCGGCGGGACTCAGGTTGCGAATCATCTTCAAACCGAGATAGGAAAACGCGACGAACAGCAGGGCACGAAAAACGTTGACTCGGCGATAAGTGGCGAGCCAGAGAAAACTCGCCGCCGCCAGCAACCAGAGAAGTCCTGCGGCATCCAGATGAAGACTCCGCAGTCCAATCTGCTCGAAGAACGTAACTGGTGAAGTGAACTCGTCGACCCGCACCGAATAGAACGCTTCATCGATAGAGAGTTTGCGAAACAACACCAGCGGGAACAGGGCTCCTTCCTCAAAGTAAGGATTTAACAGGCACGCCGCAGCAAGAAGGCCTCCCACAGTAATCACCTGCTGAGCAGAAACTGCAGGTGAACTGGCGGCGGTTTCTCGGGTCGAAACGTCAAATGAAAGATCGTTCTCAGGAGTGGTTAAAAAGCCATCGTTCTCGCCCGGCAGTTTCGCCAGCCACCAACGCCCGGCGGCGACGTGACGTAGTCCAAAATCAGCGGCCCACGCGGCAAAGATGACGATGCCGAATACAAACAAAGCGTGGCAATTCACCCACAGGACCAGCAGCAACGGCAGGTAC
>JABMPE010000083.1 GCA_013203845.1 Rhodopirellula sp.
ATTCGGACCATTCCAGTAAAAAAAGTGCGACCAGTTATCGATGCAGCCACCCATGTGCCCGAACGATGAGTCAAAGCCCTGTCCGTTTGGCATCGTTTCGGGCGTGTAGCCAAGGTGCCACTTCCCGACGTGCCCGGTGGCGTACCCGGCCTTTTTCATCATTTCGGCGATCGTGATCTGTTCGGTCGGCATGCCTGCTTTGCCATGATCCGACGACACGTTTCCCGGCACGCCCGCGCGCTGAGGCACTCGGCCTGTCAGCATCGCCGCTCTCGACGGCGAACAAACCGGAGCCGCCGCGTAGAACTGAGTAAACCGCACGCCGCGACTCGCCAGATCATCCAGCGACGGCGTGATCAGGTCTTTCGTTCCGTAACAGTTCACGTCGACCGACCCCTGATCGTCGGTGTAAATCAGGACGACGTTCGGCTGCCGGGCATTTGCTCCCTGCGTGAGCATTCCTTGACAACCAACAGCCAGAGCCAACAAAGCAAAACAACGTCCGATTCGGCGATGAGCAAAGCCAGCCATACGAGTCAGCTCTCCGGTTGCGAGTGCGAAAAGATTACCGCCGAGTATCACCGTCCGCATTTCAATCGTCAAACTGCTCACACCATTTGACCAAGGGCGGCCCGGGTTACTCGCAACCGGGACGGCGCAGTTGCACAATGTTTCCGCACGTCAATCTGTCTTTCCTCTTGTCGCTACGCGGCAATGACTGCGAGCAATCAATGCCACCCCAGACGTCAGAAGTGCTGATCGGTGCAGTCGCTATCGCCGACGGCAAGACGGACATCCCGCATCGATCCAGTCGCGGACTCCGGTAAACGGATCGCCTGTCTCGGCACGCCAGCGAACCAACGATCCCAGCTTTACTGGACGCGGCATCTGTCCTGAATCAGCCAGGCGACGAACTGTACGCGTAGAAACACTCAGTAGCGCCGCGACAGCTTGAACATCCATCAAGGCAGGTTCTTCCCGTTGACCTTCTCTCATATCGCGACTCCACGTTTCAGACGAAGAAACGCCCGGCAACTCTTCCGAGTCGCCGGGCGTTCTGATTTTCAAAATCAAGCAAATAGTCGACCGCTCAACGCGATCTCTACTTCTTTTTCGTCGCCTTCTTCTTTGCCGCTTTCTTTTTCACAGCGGCTTTTTTTGCCGTCTTCTTCTTGACGTTTGTTTCGCCGACAGATTTCTTGTCGGTGGCCTTCTTCTTTGCTGCCTTCTTGTTCCCAAATACCTGGTCGTAGTTGGCCCAGAATTCAGGCGTGGTGCCGGTTCGGACGATGGGTCCACTCATACTGAAACTCTCCGTGATTGTCGCGTCACTGTCGACGCTCTAAAGGAATGGGCGACCGATGCCTCAACGTCTCGCGGAGGACGACCAACCCGTTGTATGCTGATAAATTCGTGCTGTTAAATTGTCGGCTGTCGCACGCCGCCAGCAACGACCGTTATTTCATACGACATGCGAGCGGCGGCTGTTTTGACGACGCTTCGGCGCTTTGTCAACCCGCTCCGAAGCACGCTACAGTCTCCGTTAGTTGCGTTTGTGAACTCATCGTTTCTGCACACCCCGGGAGACCGTCACTATGACTCGTGCCGCCAACGTCCTGCTGCTGAGTTTTCTGGTCGCTGGTATTGTTGGCCTGAACGGTTGTGGTTCCGAAACTCCAGGACCGGGGCCTGCCGTTTCACCAGCAACATCTGCCGCCACGACTCCACCCACAGCGACGACGACCGCAGCGACTCCCCCCGCAACTGCTGAATCGACGCCGAGGGCAAAATCCAAAGCAAAGGCCGCTCCGGAAGCGTTGCCGCTCAACGGCGAACCGAAACTGCTGCTTTCGGAAGAAGAAATCCGCGACGGCTGGATTCAGCTGTTTGATGGCCAGACGCTCGCTGGCTGGACGCCGACCAACAATGTCGACTGGCACCTCACCGACGACGGCTTCATCGAAGCCAGTCAGGGCGAACCGGGGTTGCTGCTGACGACTGTTCCGTTCGCCGACTTCGAACTTCGTTGCGACTACTGGGTCGCGAAAGACGGCAACAGCGGCATCTTCCTGCGGTCCGCCCCCGAGCCGACAAACCCGACGAAAGACTGCTACGAGTTCAACCTCTTCGACTCGCGCGAACAATTCGGAACGGGCAGTCTGGTCGGTCGTGCCGAGCCAATCGCAAAATCGCTGGGCGAAGAAAAATGGCGAACGGCAGTCATTAAAGTCGAAGGCAACCACTTCACCGCAAGCCTCGATGGTGAAGCCGTGCTGGATTTCAAAGACGAAACCGAAAACCTGCTGACCAGCGGTCGGATTGGCCTGCAGAAGAACGCCGGCCTCGTCAGATTCCGCAACGTCTTCGTCAAGCCGCTCAACATGAAGTCACTCTTCAACAGCAAAGACCTCTCGGGCTGGCACCCGGTCGCGGGTTCGAAAAGCAAATTTGAAGTCGCCGACGCAGCGATCTCGGTCAGCAACGGGCCGGGCTTTCTGGAATCGAACGACGCCTGGTCTGACTTCGTGTTGCAGTTCGAGGCACAAGCCAACGGCGACGGTCTCAACAGTGGAGTCTTCTTCCGCCTGATTCCCGGCACTGAAGACGCACCGTCCAACGGTTACGAACTGCAGATCGAAAACGTGTTCGCTCAAGGCGACCGCACTCAACCAAAAGACGACGCTGGCACCGGATCTATCTTTCGCCGCACGAAAGCTCGCTGGGTTGTTCCCAACGACCACGAGTGGTTCACCATGACTCTGATCGCTCACGGTCCACGCATTGCCACCTGGGTTAACGGCTTCCAGATCACCGACTGGGAAGACACTCGCCCTGCTGATCCGAATCCTCGCCGAGGCTCAAAAACCGAAGCCGGCCCGATCAGCCTGCAGGGCCACGATCCGACCACTGACATCCAGTTTCGTAACCTGCGAATCGCGACATATCCCGAATCACACTGACGCAGAAATGCTTCTGAACCAGGGTCGGGTTGCCGGACGATGAAGTTTCCAGTCACGATGGGTGTCTCGCGGAATTCGTTGGAGAAACTCTTCCATGCTCACATTCGGCAGCAACATCAGTCAGCGGGATTGTTCCGGCCTTTGCCGCAGAGACTTTCTTCGCGCCGGTGCGCTGGGTCTGGGCGGACTGTCACTGCCGTGGCTGCTTCAACAGAAAGCGAACGCTCAAAGCTCCGGCTTTGTAAAAGACCGCTCGGTCGTGTACCTGTTTCTGTCCGGCGGCGCCAGTCACATTGAGACGTTCAATCCAAATATGGATGCGCCGTCTCCGTACTGCAGTGTGACGGGTGATGTGCAGACCTCGGTGCCGGGTCTCGCTTTCGGTGGAACGTTCCCGCTGCTGTCGAGGCACGCTGACAAGATGGCGATCGTTCGATCTTTTCAGCATTCGAACGGCGGACACGTCCAAGCCATCGTTCACATGCTCACCGGAGGAACCGATCCGACCGGTCAAGGAGTTCAGGGCTTCGGCATGGGCGCGGCCTATGCGCGACTTCGCGGTTCCAACCATCCTGAAACCGGTATGCCGACCAACACACTGCTTCTCTCGAAGGAAGTCGACCCGCAGTATCACAACGAGACAAAGCGGATTGAAAAGGGCTCGCGCCCCAACTCGCTTGGCAGCTCGTACGCGCCGTTCAACCCGTCCGGCGGCGGAGACGCGACGAAAAATCTCAAACTGAATCTCGATCCAACGCGTTTCGACGATCGTCGCGGTCTGCTGGCTGAGTTCTCTCGACTGAGACGTCAGGCTGATTCTCAGGCGGACGTCGTGAACGCTTACACGCAACAGGCGTACGACCTGCTGCTCGGCAGTGCGTCGGAAGCCTTCGACCTGTCGAAAGAAGATCCAAAACTCGTCGAGCGTTACGACACCAGCGGCTATCTGATCGGCAAGAAGAAGTTTCGACCGTCAGACCTCGGTCAGCACTTTCTGACGGCGAGGCGTCTGATTGAAGCTGGCTGCGGATTCGTCACCGTCCACAGCGCCGGATGGGACATGCACGAAGACAGCAACAACCCGGGCATCGAACGCGGTATGAAGATGCTCGGGCATCCTGTTGACAAAGCCGTGTCGGCTTTTCTCGAAGACCTGGACGATCGAGGCATGCTCGACAACGTCCTGCTGGTCATCGGCGGCGACTTCGGTCGAACTCCGAAGATCAACGGGCGAGGCGGACGCGATCACTGGACCAGCCTCTGCACGCTGGCCTTCGCGGGCGGCGGAATCAATCAGGGCCAGATCATTGGTCAGGCGTCGCGTAAGAACGACGTCCCCATCAGTGACCCGGTGAGCATCTCTCAGGTCTTTGGAACGGTGATGCATTCGCTGTTCGACGTCGCTGAACTCCGCCTCAACCGCGGAGTCCCTCGCGACCTGATGAGCCTGCTCGAAAGCTCACAGCCGATTCCTGGGATCGTGTAAGACACCCTGCGATACTAAATCCGAGTAAAAGATTATGATGGATACACTGCTGCGATGGTGGGACTGGGTGTCGCGAGAATACTTCGTTGCTCTGTTCTTCACCTGTGCTTTCGTCGTGATCGTGACGCCACCGTTGTCAATCTGGCTGCTCGTCCGGACATTCAAATTGAAGGATCGCTCACTGGTCGCTCGGACGCTGTCACGATTTGCGATCGGTCGATTATCTCTACTGGCACTGAGCCATGTTGTTGATGCTGGCGAGTTCGTTGTGCGAGTCGCGTCTGCGGCTGCCTTGGGTCTATTTGTTAGCTCGACCGCCGTTTTTTCGTGCATCAATCCTTAGGCGGCCCGTTGACATCGCCGATGTATCTGACAATTGCCGGATTAGGATTCGTTGGCGGAATCATCAAGGGTTCGCCCGAGGCGATCCTGGGCTTGGCTAATGGCCTTGCTGATCGCAAAGAATTTCGTCGTTGGCTTGCAATGCTGTCTGGCAATTCAGGTGCGACCGCTTCAGAGAAAGCAGTCGCCACTCCCACTGTTGTGGCAACCAATCAGTCAGCTACCTCACACGCTGCGATCGAGCTGGTATCAATCACTGAGAATAAGGCGCGAGATGACCGACAACAAACTGGCAGACAAAACGCTGGTAATCACCGGCGGAACGCGAGGTATCGGCAAAGCCATTGGACTACGGGCCGCTCGCGACGGTGCCAACGTCGTCATCCTGGGAAAAACGTCCGCGCTGCACCCTCACCTGCCTGGCACTATCTGGTCGGCCGCCGAAGAGATCGAAGCGGCGGGCGGCAACGCTCTCGCCGTGCCGTGCGACCTGCGCAATGACGAACAGGTCGAAGCTGCGGTTGCTCAAACTGTTGAACGATTCGGCGGAATCGACATCCTCGTCAACAATGCCAGCGTGATCTTTCTGGCGGGAATATTGCAGACTCCGATGAAACGCTTTGACCTGATGCATCAGGTGAATACGCGAGGGACGTTTCTGGCCAGCCAGCTTTGCCTGCCGCATTTACTGAAATCGTCGAACCCGCACATCCTGTGTCTGGCTCCGCCGATCGACATGGATCGAGGCTGGTTTGCTGGCACGCTGCCTTACACGATGGCCAAGTACGGCATGAGCCTGTGTGTGCTCGGTTTGTCACAGGAATTCCGGAAGCAGGGCGTTGCCGTCAATGCTCTCTGGCCGGAAACCGGAATCGCGACAGCCGCCGTCGCGAATCTGCTGGGTGGAGAAGCCGCCGTGCAGTGTTGCCGTAAGCCCGAGATTGTCGCGGACGCGGCCCACGCGATTCTGACTCGTAATAGTCGGGAATGCACCGGCAACTTCTTTATCGATTCTGAAGTGCTCGCTGCTTCCGGCGTCACCGACTTTGATCAGTACGCCATGACGCCTGGCGTGCCGCTGATGCCGGACTTCTTTCTGGGCAAGCCCGACTTTGCCGCCTTGTCAGAATTGCTCCATAGCGACGACTGATCGAAAAGCTGAACCGACGAAAGCGTGAGTGCCATCCCATTGCGGGTCACTGCTTCAGTTGTAAAGCACGGGATGCTGCCTGAATTGGGCAGACGGTTGCGCTTATCCGAACAACTCCATGATCGGTTTGCCCGTGGTCAGGGAGCGTTAGATGCCGCTGGCGTCCAGGGGATCGTTGATGGGAATGCCGAGGGCATGGTAGATAGTGGCGGCCAGTTCTTCCGGGCGGACGGGTTTGTCGGTGGGGTATTCGCCCAGTCGGTTGGTCTTGCCGTACACGTTCCCTCCTTTAATACCCGCCCCGGCCAGGATCGAGGAGAAACACTTGGGCCAGTGCTGACGTCCCGGTGGGTCCTGCTTCAGTACATAGGGCGTGCGGCCAAACTCGCCGGTCACAACAACCAGTGTGTCGTCCAGCATGCCGCGATCGTTCAGGTCGGAAAGCAGTCCGGCAAGTGCCTGGTCCAGACGCGGCAAACAGAATCCCATACCGTAAGAGCCTTTGCCGAAGGCATTACCCATGCCCATGTTTCCGCCGTGCATGTCCCAGCTGCTGCTCGGCGGACCTGCCTTGTCATACTCCGCCTGTCCGGTCCAGCCATTGACGGTGACAAAGCGGACGCCGGATTCCACCATGCGTCGGGCGAGCAGCAGGTTCTGCCCGAGCGGATGCATTCCGTAGCGTTCGCGAACTTTTACCGGCTCGCTATCGAGCTCAAACGCCTGCCGGCCTTCGGCTCGCGTCAGGGCTTCGTAGGTCTTCTCGCGCAGGTCAGACCAGTCCTTCACCTGCTGATCCTTATCGAGCCTGGTGGACTCCAGGCGACCGAGCAGCGATTTGCGATAGTCGAATCGTTTCTCGTCGTAAGCGTCGTAGATTTGAGGCGGCTTGAAGTTTGCCATCGCCGGGTGATTGTCCGCCGAGCCGACGAACACAGGCGCATAAGCTGAGCCAAGGTAGCCGCCAATACCAATATTGGGTGCGCAAAAGACTGGCGGTCCCACACATTTGATGAGCCACGCATTGGAAACGAAATTGCGTGTGCTGGGTTTGTGTTTGGCGACGAACGAGCCCAGATAGGGATGCTCGTCCGGCATGCCCTGCTGCACACGCTTTTCGGACTGGCCGCTGAGCAGATTGTGCATCGCGTCGAAGTGATTGCTGATCGCTCCGGGGTGCGACATCGAATTGATCAGGGTGAAGTGGTCCGTCAGTTTGGCCAGTTCCGTGTGCATCTCGTTGATGCGCATGCCCGGCACCTTCGTGGCGATGGGTTCGTACGGTCCCCGATAATCCAGCGGCGCGTCCGGCTTCATATCCCAGGTGTCCACGTGACTTGGTCCACCGCAGAGCAGGATGAAGATGCAGGACTTGTCCGAGGCAACCGCGTTGCCCGAAGCGTCGACCTTGTCGCTGCCCATCACGACTCCCGGCATACCGAGACTCAGCGTGCCTAAGCCGCTCGCGATGAGGGCTTGCCGTCGGTTCAATTCGAGATCGTTCATTCAAAATTCCCATGTCCAGATTGACGACTTGAGCAAGGATTCCGGTACCGGATGACCCGTCGAATGGGCCAGTCGATACATCATGGAAGTTAACTCAGTCAGGCAGGATCATCTCAGTGATCTGTTGCGAGTTCCAGCAATTCTGATTCTCGGCGATTCACTTCGCTGGCTCCATCATTCGCCGCATGGCAAGGATATCACGCCGGTTAACTGGACGCAGGTCCGATAATCGCCGGCTCGTCTTCCACGGGTGGACAGGTCGGATTTTAAGACGTTGTAAGATTGGCCGTCCTGATCAATGTCGGCGAGAGCTGGGCCGCTGGCCTGGTCGACGACGTGGGAGTGTTGGGGAGTTTTCCCCATCAGTCAGTTCCATGGTGCGATAGCTCATGGCACGTGGACTCCTGAAAATCGTCTGCAGGCGGAGTGAGTCTCGCGGCGGTTTGTATTCCGATCCGTTTCACGTGGGCGATCAGTCACCGGAAAAGCGAGTGCTTTACCTTTCTGCCAGCCTCACACAATGGCGATTTTGACTTCGACAAAGTTTCACTGGCGACTTCCTGGTCTCAGTCATCGGTTCGCGCGCACGTTGAACCAGCTCGCCGCTGCTGCAGGTCTCACTACAGAACGGACGAGCTGGTTCCTGTCGGTTGCCATCAACCGGATCAGGCTTCAGTGTTGAGGACTCGCGCGAACTTCGGAGCCGAGGCCGAATCGAAACCGGTCCCACCATCGAGCAGGGCTCGGCGGATGGTCGGAGTGCCGGGGCCGTCAAAGTTGAGTCTCAGCGCGTCGTCACCGGCTTCGCCGAGCAGTTCGATTCCGATGTCTCCCCGGTTGCCGGATCGCAGATTGAACAACGCGTCGATTGTGTCGTTCCCATCGCCACCGCTGAGGCGGAACAGCGAGTGCTCCGGCGGCGGGTCGGCGGTGACGGCAACGAAATCATTGCCGGCTCCCGCATCGACCAGCACTTCGGAATTCACCGAGGCTCCGGTCAGATCGATCGAGATTCGATCATTGCCAGCTTCACCTCGCACGTTGACTCGAACGCAGGGAATGATCTCGTTGTCAGGTGGCGTGTTGACGTTCAGACTGAACACGTCATCGCCGCCGCGCAGATTGGAATGGATCACCCAGCCAGGTGATGCGTCAGCGATGTTGAGCCGCACGTTGTCCTGACCGTCACCGCCGTTGACGGTGAAAGAGATCGTCGAATCCGCTCGGACTTCCGAAGCGGCCTGCACATTCAGTGTGAAGCGGTTCTGGCCACTGGGACCCATGCAGACGACGACACCTCGCACGCTGTGGCCCGCATCACTGATAAGGTAATCAATCGTGTCATTGCCCTGTTTGGACCGGAGGAGGACGTTCTGCACGCCAGTGAATTCGGCAGCACGCCCATGGTCGACAGCCGAGTTGTAAACCGTGACGCGGCCGTTGCCCTGATCGACCACACGAATGGTGTCGTCGCCCTGGCTGCCACGGATAAACAGTGTGTCACCGATCATGGTATTGGCCGGGCCCTGGACGTCGGTGACAGGTCCGATATCGGGCGTCGTTGCGCTGAGCAGCCTGCGAAGTTCCAGGGTCTCCGTGCTGTACTGACGTGAAAGCTGACGCCGTCGTGGAGTGCGGAACAGAGGTAACATGATGTGGATCTCCCGAACTGAAGTGAGGATGTGACGTGACTCGAACTGACACCGGTATGCAGTCGGGATGATTCTGTGACAGGGCCATCTCATGAAATTCAGAGATTTCTTTGAGATGGCCGCAGTTCAAGGTCAGGCTCGGGCAATTTCTGATAAATTCTGCGTGTAATAACGAGCAATGGCCTGCTGCCCGCCACGTCATCTCTTCAGAGTTCAGTCGGAGAAACTTCGCACGGAACGCGTTTACCTGATGTAGACTTGCAGCGGGGCTGGAAGAAGAATGCCACCCCAACCAGTACATAAGGTTCTTCGAGGAATCGTGTGCGCGGGTGGTAATCCGGTTATCCGATCAGTTGATAGCTGCTTTCGTGGATGGCCAGAATTCGGAGTTTGAAGTATTCCTGATCGCGGTATCCATAAGCC
>JABMPE010000084.1 GCA_013203845.1 Rhodopirellula sp.
CTAATGCCCTGGTGGAATTGGCCGATCGGCAATGGCATACCTATCAATGCCTCGCCCCAGCACTCCATCAACGAGTCGATTCATGGCTGCTCGAACATTGGAACGCAAACTCGTTGCAATTTCTGGATGCTGCGATGTCGATTGTCGCACAACTCGGGTTGCCCGGTACCTGGGAGCAACTTCAACTTCTGGCAACCACTTCCTCGCACGACGCACAGATTGCGAGAGAGTTGCACGACTTCTGTGTAGAAATGGAGGCGAGTGAACCAATGGATCCGTGGGCAGGAATGCAACGACGGTAGCATTAGATTCCTGACCGGAATAAGTAAGCTGGCTGGGCATTGCCCGCCAATCATGAAATACTTTCGTGAGAGTCTGCCGCCCATCCAGTGAAAATGCTCCTGAAGAAAGAGGCGACGTGTCCGAGACAAATCCGCTGGTTGAGAAACTCGCAAAGAACATTGAGTCCGCCGTCATCGGGAAGTCGGAAGCGGTTCGGCTCGCGCTGGTCGCGTTGATTGGCGAAGGGCATTTACTGATCGAAGACGCTCCCGGAGTCGGCAAGACGTCGCTGGCGAAGGCGATCGCGAAAAGCCTCAACAGCGGTTTTACCCGACTGCAGTTCACGCCGGATATGCTGCCCAGTGACATTCTGGGGTCCAGTGTGTTCCTGCCGAATCAGGGCGAGTTCGAATTTCGTCGCGGGCCGATCTTCACCAACGTGCTGCTCGCCGACGAAATTAACCGCACGACGCCGCGAACTCAAAGCGCCTTGCTGGAAGCCATGAACGAGGGCCAGGTTTCGATCGAGGGAACAACCCACCCGCTCGCTCCGCCATTTTTCGTACTGGCCACGCAGAACCCGTTTGAGTTTGAAGGCACGTTTCCTTTGCCGGAAAACCAGCTCGACCGGTTCATGCTGTGCATCTCTATTGGCTATCCGGAACTGAGTGTCGAGCGCGAGATTCTCAAGCTGCACCGCAACGGTGAGCCGGTCGACCAGCTCCAGCCGGTTCTGGAACCGTCGCAGCTGCAAAGTCTGCAGCAGTCCTCGCGTGAAGTGGCGGTCGACGATTCCATCAGCGACTACCTGCTCGCGATCGTGACGGCGACGCGGGTGCATCCGGAACTGACACTCGGAGTCAGCACGCGGGGAGCCCTGACGCTGTATCGCGCGGCTCAGGCTCAGGCGGTGATCGATGGTCGTGACTACGTCACACCGGACGACGTCAAGCAGCTGGCCGTTCCGGTGCTGGCTCACCGTGTCGGGTGCAAGGGGCTCGTTCGCGAAGGGCAGCGGGAACGTGCCCGCAGCGTGATCCGGCAAATCCTCGACAACACGAGAATTCCGACCTGATCTCCTGTTTGCGGAAATTGCCAGCTCGCTGCAACTTCGGTCACCTCAGCCGGGTATTCACGCGGACCTGTCGAGAATGCTCGTCGGACCGTGTCGGGGTGGCCTTTTTCCGGGCGGCAGCGCTACAATCGCCCACCGGGTTCGAGACGATCAACCTTTCGGGTTGCCGTCTCGCCGGGCAGAAGACGTATTTCCCTGTTGCTTCGATGTGAGGGCACGCGGCAGACTTCTGAGTCAACCGTTCGCAACCACTCAACGTTGGCTTCCGACCAAACAACCACTCACTCTTCCGGTATATGCCAGACTGATGACCGATCCCAGAATCGATTTACGAAATCCCGTGCTCGCCGCCGCGCTGGCGTTCCTGTTCCCTGGAGCCGGACACGTTTACCAGCGACGGTATTTCAAGGCGGCAATCTACAGCGTCTGTGTGCTGGGGATCTATTTCTGGGGATGCTCGCTGGGTGAAGCCAAGGCTGTGCACTTCCGCTGGGATGAAAGTGCCCAGGACGGCCAATCGCGACAACGAACCATCGGCTATCTGGCCCAGGTTGGAGTCGGACTTCCGGCTCTGCCGGCGGTCGTTCAGGAACTGAGATATTCGGCTCAACGGGAAGCCGAGAATTCCGATCGGCAGCGCGGCGAAGTCCTCGAACAAATCGATGCCGATTTTACCGGCAAACTGAACCACGTCACCCTCGGACATGCCGATATCACCGGTCGGATTTCCGGAGTCGTGCGAGTCGGCGATTACGGTTTCGGCACTGAATTCGAAGGCACGTTTGTCGGTCAGAATTCCGACGGCACTCCGTTGCAGTTCAACCTGCTGGGCTCTCGCAGTTCCGGTTCCCTGCAACTGGGCGATCGAGTTACCGGCCTTGATAACATCACGATGTCGGAACTGGTCCTCGAACAGCAGGAACTCAAATTCTCAGGCGACCGCCGGCGACTGTTCGTTCGAGTCGTCGATAAGGCCGCGGATCTCGGCATGATCGAAGGGACGATTCCTCGCCCGTTCTACAATCATTACCTGGCGCCGCTCGATGATGAATCCTTGCAGTATCTTAACGGAAAGCTCGGCAAGCAGTACGAGCTGGCTCTGGTTTACACCTGGATTGCCGGGCTGTTGAATATCCTCGCCGTGTGGGACGCCCTGCAGGGACCAGCCTACGGTTACGGTGACGAAGAACCGGAGACCGACGCTGACGACAAGGCTTCTGAAGAATCCAGCGACGAAGGATCGGACACTTCCCAGCCAGCCGCGGCCGCCGCGGGAGTCAGTTCATGATGCCAGCCTTCCTGCTCCTCGCCGTCGCGCAGAATACAACGTGGTACGTACTGCCTCTTGCTGCTGCGATCAGCCTGGTTTACAGCGCGAGCCGCTACGAACTCACGGAACGGATCCTCAAACGAGCGGCTCGGCTGTTCGTGACGATCACCGGGTTCATGTTGACCGTCTTTGTCGTTCTGTGGCTGCTGTCGGCAAACCTGTGAGCGAAGAATCGGGTTGCGTCCGGGCTGGAAGTGATCCTTTGGAAAATGGAGTTTGATCTGTGACCGGATCTCTGGTGAGCGATCACCAGCCGTCGAAAACGCAGCGGTTGCGACAGATGCTCGCCGGTCAGGAGATCATTCGCTCGTTCGCGCCGCACGACGTTTTCACGGCTCGGATTCTGGAAGATGCTGGGATCGAGCTGCTGTTTCTCGGTGGTTTTGGTGTCTCCGCCAGCGTGCTGGGCGTGCCGGACGTTGGTCTAACGACGCTGACCGAGATGACTGAAGCCGTCCGCCGAATGGCCGATCGTCTGTCCGTACCACTGATCGCTGACGGTGACACTGGCCACGGCGATCTGCACAACGTCGCTCGCACCGTTCGAGACATTGAGCGGGCTGGCGCTGCTGGCATGCTGCTCGAAGATCAGGTTGCTCCCAAACGGTGTGGCCACTTCAGTGGCAAGCAGGTGATTCCGGCGGAGGAGATGCTCGATAAGCTGAAGACGGCTCTGGATACGCGCCACGATCCGGACTTTGTGATCATTGCCCGCACCGATGCACGAGCGGTGGAAGGTCTCGACGCCGCTCTTGAACGAGCCTGCCGTTACGGAGAAGCGGGAGTTGATGTCTGCTTCGTCGAGGCTCCGCAGTCGATCGACGAACTAACACGCGTCGCGAGGGATGTGCCTTTTCCCCAACTCGCTAACATGCTGCCCGGCGGCGTCACTCCGATCCTGTCTGCTGGCGACCTGCAGCAGCTTGGTTTCCGGATTGTTGTCGACCCGGTGGGCACACTTCTCGCGACAGGTCATGTCGTGCGAAAACTCGCCGAAGCGATGTTGAACGACGGGCGAGTTGATCATCTCGCGTCACAGATGCTGGGATTCGACGAAGTGAAACAGCTGCTGGGGTTCGACGACATCTCGAATCTGAAGAGACTATGAGCAAAACACTTCGATACGGGTGCGACGTCTGATGAGGACCGTCCTGACGACTCTTGGCCTGCTGCTGGCGCTGACTCTGTTCGGTACGGTCAGCATCCGCATCATCACGGGCAGCGGCTGGGTGGAGTGTCTCTATCTGGCCGTTATTACTCTGACGACGGTCGGCTCGCGCGAAGTTGGAACTGACACAGCTTCCATGCTGTTTGTGGTGGTGTACCTCGCGACCGGACTGGGGATCTTCACGTTCAGCGTGTTTCAGCTCGGCAGTTGGATCGTCAGCGCAGATTTTCACAAGATGCTGGAGAGGCGACGGATGCAGAATCGAATCAATGAACTGAATGGGCACTCCATCGTCTGCGGCCAGGGACGCATGGGGCTGGCCATTTGTGAATACCTCGCCGAACGTGGTCGATCGATCGTCGTCATCGATCACAACGAAGATCGAATCGCACCGGTCTGTCAGGAACACGGTTGGTCCTTTATCGTCGGCGATGCGACTGATGACGACGTTCTGCAGTCAGCTGGAATTGAACGAGCCGCCTCGCTGACGACCGTCCTGGCCACCGACGCCGACAACCTGTACGTCGTCCTGTCGGCAAGGATGCTCAGCCCGAACCTGAAGATCATCGCGCGCGCCGTTGATGAAAAGGCTGTCGAAAAACTTGAACGCGCCGGAGCGACCCGCGTCGTCAGCCCGTTTCGAACGGGTGCAGTCAAAATGGCTCGATTCATGCTGAATCCGAGCATTGAAGACTTTATCGAAATCGCCGACAGCCACGGCAGTGGACTCGAACTGGCCGATATTCAGATTTCGCCCGAAAGCGCCTACGTCGGTCGTAAGCTGATGGAAACGGATCTGCGCAACCGCGGCGTCATGGTCATTGGCATCAGGCGAGCCAGCGGTGCACGGCTGATGCCGCCGCCCGGAAACGCGTTGATCGAAGCTGGCGACTGCCTGTTCGTCTTCGGTAGTTCCGACGCCGTTAACGGTATCGTCGACCCCTCCGAAGAATCGATCGCTTGACCGTGAGCCGTACCGGACGCGGTCATTGATCGCGAGTTCGTTGTCAGCTTTGACCGTGTCAACGAACGCGTTCTCAGAATCAGTCTCGTTGCTGCTCGACCAGGCCGTCGTTGTTCCAGGTCGACCATTCGCGAACCACTCGAACGGTTGCTGCGCAGAGTGTCTGAAGCTGCTCTACCGTTATCGACAGCGGCGGCGTCATGTAGATCATGTCGCCAAATGGTCGGAGCCAGATGCCTTCCTGAACGATACGGGCGCGGAGTCGCTCTAGGTTGTGTAGTCGTTTGACCTGGATGACTCCGACGGCTCCCTTTGTGCGAACATCGACGACACCGGCCAGGCGGCGACACGGACCCAGCATTTCGGCAAGTTCGGCTTCCATCGCCACTGCCCGTTCCAGCCGGGGCTCGGTTTCGAACAGATCGAGCGACGCGTTCGCCGCGGCACAAGCCAGCGGATTCGCCATGAACGTCGGGCCGTGCATCAGCGCGTGTGACGGGTCGTCCGACAGAAAGGCGTTGAAAACGTCGTCTGTCGCGATCGTCGCAGCGAAGCTCAAAGTGCCGCCCGTTAACGCCTTTCCAACGCACAGAAGGTCGGGCACGACGTCCGCCTGTTCGCAGGCGAACATCGTGCCCGTGCGACCGAACCCGGTGGCAATTTCGTCGGCGATCAGCAGCACGTTGCAGCGGCGGCAGGTGTCGTGAATCTTGGCGACCGATTCCGGCGGATGAAACTTCATCCCGCCCGCCCCCTGAATCAACGGTTCGATGATCACTCCGGCGATTTCCGACTTCCGCTCGTGAAGAAACGTTTCGAAGGCAGCATGTTCCTCGCGAGTCTGTGGAATCTGATGAGAATACTGCTCCAGCAGAAAACCCTTAAAGTGGCTGTGCATGCTGTTGTCTGGATCGCAGACCGACATCGCTCCGCTGGTGTCGCCGTGGTAGGCGTGCTGAAACGAAACAAATTTCGTTCGCCCGGTGACGCCGCGATTCAACCAGTACTGCACGGAGATTTTCAGCGCGACTTCGACAGACACGCTGCCGGAATCGGCAAAGAACACGCGGTTCAGGTTTCCCGGTGTGAGGCCTGCCAGTCGTTGTGCCAGACGCAGTGCCGGTTCATGGTTCACGCCGCCAAACATGACATGCGGCATGATTCGCAGCTGTTCTTCAACGGCCTTCCGAATGTGAGGATGGTTGTAGCCGTGACAGGCGGCCCACCACGATGCCATCCCGTCGATCAGTTTTCGTCCGTCGGCCAGCAGCAGATGCACGCCTTCTGTCGCGACCACAGGAATCGGCGGCGGAGCCGTATGCATCTGCGTGTACGGCATCCAGATATGCTGATAGCCCGAGCGTTGCCAGTCCGGAGTTAACGGGCTTTGAGAATCGACCGACATCTTTACAGAACGCTCCGCAGGAATTTCCGCGACTGAACCGACCACTTAATGAAAAAACGCTCCGACCGTGAACAACGATCGAAGCGCTGGTTGTAGATTGTTCAAAGGTGAATGTCGCGTGCCTGGCGATTGATCGACGGGACGGATCAACTTCAGCAAATCTCCTCAGCGAATCTGCGGAACGGGAATCAGTGTTGGAACCGGGTCGAAGATCACGGTTTCGGCAGGGTCGCCAGGAATAATAATGCTCTCACCTGTCGTGAACGATTTTCCGTTGGTGCCTGTTTGCTGTTTCGCTCGGAAGATGTGTGCCATCTGAATCAGTCTCGGATCCTGCGGGGAATCGAACGACCCGACCGTCACGAGTGACTGAAACTTGTCGTGATAGACGTACGCCTCAAATGTCTGTCCCTGCTGACTTCCGCTGAAGATTCCTTCACGGAGCATTTTGGCGACTTTCCAGGCACGTTCTGCGGCGTCGTCCAGAGTTCCGTTCGGCTTGAACAGTTCGTACGCCTTCTGGTAGTCGCGTTCACCGATCCCCGTTTGCGATCGCCCTTTGAACGTCGCCACGGCGAGTGTGAACTTACCTTTGTTTCGCAGAATTGAGTATTCCGAGTTTCCGTTCAACCGCAGAATCAGGGGATCGCGTTTCGTTTTGGCGACCTCTTCCTGCGTGAACAGAGGATTGATGGTGAGAAATGCGCCGCTGAACGGCCCTGGCTGTCCGGGAGTCTGACGGAAGACCAGTCCCCCTCCGTTGATCCACGATTCCAGATTCAGGTCTTTCAGACTGAGTCGCTTGATGAAGTCGCGAGTCTTCTGAGCCGTCGAATCGTCAACCGTCGGGTAATTCCCGGCCACGACCGAGATGCTGTTGTCGTGAACCGGAGCCTTCGTCCGCATTGTGCGTCCGAGTGCGTCCGTGCCCAGATTACCGTGATCCGCTTCACTCATCTGGAAGGTATAGGCCGGGATACCGCGTTTTCGCAGGGCGTAAACCAGCTGATTGGCTGCATCCACTGGCGAAAGTCCATCCACTCGTACCGTCTCATGCCGTTCAGAAAAACTGGCCACCATAATCATCCACGGGCCATGCTGCTTCGTAATGCGGTACGTTCGATCGGCAGTCGCGTCAATGCGTGCAGCCGATATGGAACCAGCGACCGCGGCAAACGCGATCACAAAGAAAAGTGTTGTGCACGAGAATCGAGCACGCATGGCGAACTCCGTTCCGACAGGCGCGAGGTAGTGGGAAAGTGCTTTGCGGAAAGATTTGACGCGAGCTGCCCGGATTGCCTGAATCAGATCCACTGGCGATTTCTCGCTGCAACAACGACTGCGACACGTCTTCCACTCTGAAGGGGGCGGGACTGTACCTATCGTCGCAGAACGGGTCCAGACCGGTCTGAAGCACGGGGATCCGGCGAAAAAGTCACACATTGACCGCGTTGAAAGGTCAGTCCTATAGTTCGCGGCCTTTCAGAACCAGGCTGTGAGAACCGTGCGCCCGATACAACCGGCGAAGTGCTTTTCACGGCCGCCATTCCCGGACGGGCATCGATTCCCGGACGCCACGAACGGCGTCTGGCGAGTTCATTCTGCGATTCCTACCAGTCAGAAAAATCAGCCAGACAAGGAAGTCGGCCATGAGTTCTGTCGCGCTGAAACAATCAATTCCGTTCGACCAGTTCGAACAGCTCCGCGAAGCTCGCGAGATTATTCGCCACGAAGCGGACGGCCTGGTCACGCTTTCGAATCATCTGGATACGCGATTCTGCGAAGCTGTCGATCTGCTGCGCGAGTGCTGCGGTCGAGCCATCGTCACGGGCATCGGCAAGGCTGGAATCATCGGACAGAAAATGACGGCGACGCTCAGTTCAACGGGCACGCGGGCGATGTTTCTGCATCCGGCCGAGGGCGTCCACGGAGATCTTGGCTGCGTCTGCGCTGACGACGTTGTGATCGCCTTTTCCAACAGCGGTGAGACCGAAGAAGTCTGCCGAATTCTTCCAATCGTCCGACAGATCGGTGCGAAAATCGTCGCGATCACGGGCAACAGCGAAAATCGACTCGCCCAGGCAGCCGACGTTGTGCTGGAAATCGGCAGACTCCGCGAAGCCGGAGAACTCTGCCTGGCACCGTCCACCACCACCACCGCGATGCTGGCGATGGGGGACGCGCTGGCGCTGGTGGTCAGCCAGGCGAAGGGATTTACTGCTCGGGACTTTGGAGTCTTTCATCCTGGCGGCAGTTTAGGGCGGCAGCTGACTCCGATTCGAGAAGTCATGCGGCACGGCAGTGAACTCCGAATTGCGTCCCAGGACGAAACCGTGCGAGGAACGCTGCAACGACTGCGGTCGAGCGGTCGCCGTACCGGAGCGATACTCGTCGCGAATGAGAAGGGCGTTCTGTGTGGAGTCTTTACCGACAGCGACCTGGCTCGGCTTCTGGAGCAGCACCGTGATGAACAGCTGGATGCCCCGGTCTCGGAAGTCATGACGACCAACCCGACCACGTTGCGAGACAACTCCAGTCTCGGTGATGCGGTCACGATGTTAACCGAACGCAAAATCAGCGAACTGCCAATCGTCGACAGTGCCGGGCGACCGGTCGGGCTGATCGACATCACAGATGTTATTGGACTGACTCCAAACTGAACTTCGACTCATCCCATGATCACCGGCAGATTCTCTGGCCGCAATTCAATGCTCACTAATCTGCAGCCGTACGACTGAGACGGATTCTTCAGGAACACCAATCGATCGTGGTATCACGAAGCCGACTAACGTGGATGGTGCTGCTGACCTTGTCCGGCGGGTACTTCGTTTACCTGTTCGGCGTTCGGATCGTGCTGCGCGCGGTGCCGCCTGACATGCCGGCTGGAAACTTCGCGCATACGGAAGAAATCGATCCGGGTATCGAATCGTTTGACGAAAGTTCCCGCATCGCGGCGAAGCATTTACCGGATCAGGAGTGGGCACAGGATGCGACGGTGCAGCTCCGCGATGGTGACACACTGTTTTATTACGCTCAGTCCTGGAGTCAATCTGACGGGAAACGATCGATCGCGTTCGAACCACTGGCGCTGGTCTGGTTTCAGAATGGAGATCTGGAACCGCTGGTGATTCAGGCTGAGTCCGCCGTGGTCACCTTCGAACGCGATGTCGACCCCGCCTCGCCTGATCCCGGACGAATTGTGGCCGGGGAGTTACTCGGCGATGTGACCATTACCGGCAAAGATGGTCTGTCGATGCATGGGCACCACTTCATCTTTTCGGAAGAGGCCGGCAGCATCTTCTCTGACAGCCCGGTGGAGTTTGCCTGGCAGAATCATACCGGGCGTTCGCAACAGGGAATTCAGATCGATCTCGACATGGCATCGGGTGGGCAGAGTGACCAGCTCGCCGTTTCAGGAGTTCGGCAGGTTCACCTGTTTCGCAACGTCGAAATGGACTTCCTGTTCAAACAGGACCACGACCTCATTCCATTGTCAGTTCGATGTGCCGGTCGCTTCATGCTGAGGCTGCTGGGCACGGCAGAAAGCCCGGCTTCACGAAGTATCGCCACGTTTGAAGACAAGGTGGTCGTGCGACGAGCCACTGAACTGAACACGGCGGACGTGCTGACTTGCGACCAGCTCGACCTGCATCTCGAAGAAGCCTCCGAAGCTGAGCAGGCCGCCAGGAAGCTGGCCAGTGCGACTGCCCCTCAGTCGTCAGCGATGCCGGGATCTGGCGACAGTTCGATTCAATTCCGACGAATGAGAGCGAAAGGCTACGTCGTCAAGGTGACATCGCAACTCAATGAGTTCGAAGCGGTCGTTGGCAGCACGAATCCACAGCAACGAGCGATGGCCGTTGTCGACTACGACGCGACCAGTCGACGTCTGACGCTCAACGATTTTGATCCCAATCTGGCAAGCCAGTGGAAGCCCCGAGTGCGCATCACTCAGAAGTCCGGTGAAATGGATTGCCAGCAGATCGTCGTCACGCATCATGCCGATGGCCGAGTCAACGAGATTACCTGCCAGGGACGCGGCTGGCTCGCCTATCGCCGACCAGGCATCAACGGGTCACCGGCGACTGACGTTCTGCTGGCTGACTGGAAGCGACAGCTCAGACGCTATACCGACAACACGACCGGGCAGAACGTGATTGATCTGTTTGGCGACGCGGTGGTCAAGATGCCGGAAGACCAGGCGGGAATCTCTGCGAACTACATCAAAGTCTGGACGGACCCGCTGGAAGCAGCGGGCGGCAACTCTCAGTTCCTTTCCGGGGGGACATCCCGCAAAGAGTCCAGCGGTCAACCGAAAAATACGCCGAATCCGCGGCGTATTCTCGCTCAGAAAAAAGTGCAGCTGGTCAGCCCTCAGATGCACGGCCAGATGGAAGAGCTACAGGTCTGGTTCGAAGACGCCGATCCAGAACCCGACACGTCGGCAACGAAAAATGAACTGACCCCGGTTTCGTTTCGCATTCCTGAAGAGGCCGCGCCGCTGCTGCATCCGGAAGATGCCAGCGATTCGAAGAAACTCCAGGAGCCGGTTTTCGTCTCGGCAGACATCACGCGGGTTCGCATCGTACGTCACGGTGACGATGTCGATCCGGAAGTCCGCGAAGTCTGGACCGAAGGCGACGTGCGGATCACGCACCGGCGGGAATCAGTCGATGGGCCGGTGATTCTCACTGGCGACCGACTGCACATTCTCAACAACTCGGCCAACGATCAAGTCGTGCATCTGCTTGGCCAGCCAGCTCAGATTCTTGATCCTCGCATGAAGCTGACGGGGGAAGAAATCTTCTTCGATCGCCCGCGAAACCTGGCGTGGACGCACGGTGTGGGCGAGTTGCGACTACCGACTGATCGAGATTTCGACGGGAAGAAACTGGATCAGGCAGCCGAGTTGACGATCAACTGGCACGAACAGATGGCTTTCGACGGCCGGGTCGCCACCTTCATTGGACGCGTTCACGCGTCGATGTTCGAAAGCGTGATGCGGTGCCAGCAGATGGAAGTCACGATGCAGGAGCCGATCGTCTTCGATCAGGGAGTGAAGCCGGCGGCACGTCCGGAGATTGCCACGGTGACCTGCCAGTTTGACGTCGAACTCAACAGCCATCTCATGGAAGAAGGCACGCTGAAGGAAGTTCGACGCGCAAAGTTTGCTCGGCTTCATCTGGATCATCGAACGGGAAAAATCATCGCGGACAACGGACCAGGCACTGTTTCGTTATGGCGGCGTGGTCGCGGTAAACGCGCAGGGATGGCACCGCTGGCCGCTGGCGGAGCCAACCGGGCGATGGACGCCCAGGGGACCGAATGGGAATACTCAAGAATTCAGTTTGCCCGTGACATGTCCGGCAGTGTGAAAGATCGCACATCCACATTCCGAGGACAGATCGAAGTGATCTACGGACCCGTCGACGAACCGCTGGTGAAGCTCGAACTGGACAAACTTCCGAAAGACGGCGGTGCGATGTTCTGCGACTGGCTGGAGTTTGTGCAGCGTGATAGTTCAAACGGCTCCAAACATGTCGAGTTGCTGGCCAGGGAGAATGCACGACTCGAAGGACGATCGTTCTTTGCCCAGGCCGACGAAATTTCCTACGACGAGTCGAAGGGGCTTTACATGCTGCGTTCGTCCGGCGACGAATCGATTCTCTGGCGGGAAAAAATTGCCGGGGGCGAGCGAACAGCCGTCGTGGCGGAAACCTTCCGCTTCATTCCGTCGATCAACAAAGTTGAATTCGACAAGGCTTCCCGCGTTCAGGGACTGCAGTAACCGTTGCGTTGTAGTGGCCTCGCTTGTTGCTCGCCGGACCATGTTTCATACTCGGCCCCATAACTTTTCGCACGCGCGCCAGGCGATCGAAAAGGCTCGCTAAGAGATGACAACACAACGAGGTTGCCTGCATGAGCGATCGCCACAGCGACGCAGACCTGATCAGAATCTGCCTCGAAGGTTCGATTGATGAGCTGACGGAACCGGTTATTTCAATGATCGGCGAGCGGATCAGTGAGTCCTCGTTGCTGCAAGCCGCCGTTAACGAATCGCCCATCGCTGCCGCGATCAACGAGCGTCTGGCAAACTCGGTGACTGTCGGCGGAATTTCAGCATCGCCGTCGCCGGGCGGTGGATCAAGACGTGCCGGACTGACGGCAGCCGTGGTGATTGCCGGTCTGGTTGCTGGTGTCGGTCTCTGGTGGAGCAACCAGCGTGAAGAGGACATCACAAAAGAAGATCACTTTACGGAAACGTCACAGTCGATCGAGAGCGAACCGACTTCTCTGTCTCACTCTTTCTCCGACAACGTTGCTTCCGAAATTAAAGTTGCCGAATCCAGCGCTGCTTCCGGCAGTGGCAAGGCCGCATCAGCAGAGAAGTCACCGGTCGCGCAGCCGGAAAGCTCAGTAAAAGACTCGCCGAAAACGAGCAATGCGGGCACCCGCGTTGCAGCAGCGTCGGACGCGGGGCACTCCCCCGAAGCAGTCTCTTCAAGTCGTCCCGCGGGTCCCTGGACCGACGCTTTATCGCTGGAAACGCCGGCTCGTCGTTTCGAAGAAGTCGCGTGGCAGATTCCTGGTACGGAACACCCGGATCAGTTTTCTCCGACGGAGTTTCAGCAGTGGTTTTCCCGGCTTCCCGGAAAACCGTTTCAGGTTGGCGAGGAGAATGTATCGAATCGAATCTTCAGCAATTTCAGTGGGATCGCCAGGCTAAATGGCCCGTTGAGCGAAGCGACTGTACTGCGAGTCGGAATTTACGACACGGAACGCTGCTCGCTGACGATGTGGAGCGGTAATCAGGGAGTCGAGTTGCGGTATTATCGTCACCGGAATCCGAATGTCTGGGGAGTCTATTCGGTCAGCAGGGCAGGTCGTGAAGGTGAAGACGCGCTGCCTCGCGTGGGCCGATTTCTGACAAGTGACTGCGGACGCTGGCATCGGTCAAACTTCGGAATCTTCGACCTGCGGTGGGACAATGGCTATCTGCGAATGATTCGCGGCGACGTGGTGCTTCTGACGGTTCCACTTGATGATCCGCCGGACGAGATGATTCTCGACGGAAAACTGAAGCTGCGCGAAGTTCGCATGTTTCGATCCGATCCGTTGCCCGAATACGTCATCCAGCGATCGGAAGGCCGGCCAGTACAGAACATCCTGGCGACCAGCAAACCCGCTGATCTGGAATGGTCGACGACGGACGTTCCGGACGGGAATTTCTCGATGGATAAGGCGAGTGGTCAGGTTCGGCTGGCTACAAAATCCAATTCAGAGAAACGGGCACTGGCCTTTGTCAACGTTCCGAAAGCCGGATTGTCCGAAGTAATTTTCCGCATGGGTTCGTTCGATCCTGGCACCGGTGTCTATTTCGGTCGTCCTGATGGCGAGCAGATTTTCCGGATCAGTTGTGTGTGGGACACCGCTGCCAGCAAACCGGCACTGTGGTTCCAGTCGGCAGGCCAGCATGAGGTCGAAAGGCGATTCGATTCGGAAGGCTACGTCGTTCCCTGGACCGGTCGCGACCAGTGGATTCGCGTTGTCGCTGGATACGGCATCACCACCGTGCAGATGAGTTCTGACGGTCGCCACTGGGGATGGATCATCGACAACCCAAGTCGTACTGACTGGGAACATCTGGAAACGATCGGCCTCTTTACCGAGCCGAAAGGCGACCGACAGGTCCAGCTGAGCAGCATTTCTGTGAACGAGTTTCCGGCGCTGGCATCCGTTGCCGATCCGAAACTTGTGGCTCAGATCATGGTGTCCGACTTTGGGCTGCTGAACGTGCTCGACGAAGGAGCCTGGTTTCAAAAGATGACTCGCCTGCAGCCGGCTGGCGTTTCGTTTGGCGACTGGCGACGAGCCTGTGCTGTCGCCACGTTACGGGCGAGACCTCGCGCACCGCTCGGGATCTTTCTGCTGAACGGTCTGCTGGCGGACGGTGCCTTTTCAGAGGAAGCCGGTCGCATGTCCGAAGACGACCGCGGCTGGAATCTACTCAACGAAGCCAGCCAGCTGGTGTCCACTCTTGATTCCAATCGAGCCGTGCAGTTTCAGCAGCTGTACCACGAACTGGCTCGTCGGCGGGTGATCGACAACAACGAACAGGGCAGGGCGACGCGCGACGGGGCAGAAGCTGACAGCGGCCCGTCTGGAAGTGTCGTGCGTGACACGGCGTCCCGATTGCTGAGTTCGCCCATGTTGATGCCTCAGGCGTCGGCGCTGACTGCTCAAGGTGCCGCCGGACTGGAAGTCATCGGCCTGCTGCAATCGGGACGGTATGACGACACGCGGCAGCTGATTGATGAAATCATTTTCTGGAACTCACACGCCCATCCCAGTCGAGACTGGTGGTCGCAGGTGGATCCACTCTATCCGTCACTTGCCTGGGCGGAACTGCAGTCTCATGCCGGACTGGATACCGAAACTCAAACCGCTCGATTGGCGCTGCCTCGCCGGTGGAAAACAGTGTTGACGCCGGAGCGGCATCCACTGGCTCAGCCAGTCAGCAAAGAAGCGTACAACGTGATGGCGGAATTTCAGGCCGCGGTGAACGGCGAAGCGTTTCAGGATGCCTGCCAGGTGATCTCGTCAGCAGGATCGGCCCATCTGATCGGACTGCTGCCGGATTCACTGGACGACCAGCTGCTGGTTTCATTTCCGAACGCCGTGGCAATGGCGATGGATCGGCATCCCCAGCTGCGGCAGCAGATGAATGAACGCTTTGGAGCGATTGGAAGTCTGCGTGTCAGGCAGGCCATCGAGAACGGTGATTACCGGCAGGTCGAAGCGGCGACCATTCAGTTTTTTGGAACGCCTGCCGCCGCCGAAAGCGATCTGTGGCTCGGTGATCGTGCAATGTCGTCCGGGCAGTTTGCTCAGGCTCGCAGCTATTTTGAGCGGGCGATTTCCGGCTTTCACAGGAACTCGCAGATCGAAACCAGCGAAGCCGCTTCCGCGAAATCAAGACTGCAGTTCGTCAATGCGTTACTGGGTGAGACACATCAACAAGCCTCGGTGAATGATGAATCGCGGTCCGTGAGTTTCGGCAGCCAGCAACTGTCGCCGCAGCAGTTTGCGAGTCTGCTCACGGAAGTCTCAGAGTCACAGACGCGGCAGAGTTCCGCCGGAACGTCATTGTCGCACTTGTCGGCCGCTTCCGATGGACGTTTTGACTCGCCGCAAATTCCGCAGCCGGTTTCTCACCGGATCGAAAATCGTGGACGTTATGAGGGCGACCTTGGTGAGCATGTTGGCCGGTCCGTGCCGCCCGATACTGATTGGGTTTCCCGGCAGCTTGCCTGGACGATTGTCGGCGATCGAGTGTTTCTGAATAACCGATTTCAGATCACGTGCCTCGATTTGACCAACGGCAGTCAGAAGTGGAATCAGCAGCTCGGTGGCGATCACGGGTCGGCACATCACTGGCCGATGCTCGCCATGCGGCCGCTTGTCTCGGGCGATCTGGTGTTCTGTCGTCGGCTTACAAAGAGCGGAACCGAACTGGTCTGTTGCCAGATGGCTGATGGAACAATTCGATGGAAGCAGCAGTTCGAGCAGGTACTCGTCAGTGATCCATTTCTATTGAGAGGACATCTGCAGGTTCTGTCGACAGATCAATCCAGTGTTGGGCCAACTGTTCTGAACCTGCTGACGGTGCATCGAGAAACGGGCAACATTCTGTCAACAGCTCCGATTCTGAAACTCTTCGATGCATGGCAGAATTCGTTGCTGGTCTGCCAGGTGGCCGTTCAGGATGCAAACGTTTTCGTCAGCACTGCCGGTGCCGTGGCCTGTTGCAATGCTCAGGGGCAGACTCTGTGGGTCAGACGCCAGGAATGGACTCCGACAAATCTAGACACTCGATACCGATACGCCCGGTCCTGGTCAGCACCGGTGATCATTGGCAATCAATTGATCGTCGGTCAGCCGGAAAGTTCGACCATCGACTCTCTCAACCTGCAGACGGGCCGACTTCTCTGGCAGCATGTTGAACCAGAGCTGCGTCGAGTCATTTCGCACGATGACAAAACAATGCTTGTCGAAACCCGGGACGGTTTGAAGTCCATTTCGATTGAGACCGGGCAGACGCTATGGCTGTACGCCGCCGCTGATCTGCTGGACGGTGTGGCGGTTGGACCTCTTAATCACACAGCCGGGAAGTCATCGGAAAATCACGAGCAATTGGTGCCCAGCTTCATCCTCGCGATACGACACGTGCCATTTCAGGACGGGAGATCCAATACCACGATTCCGACGCTTGTCTGGATTGATGCGCGGACCGGGCGGGAGATCGCGAGGCAGCGTCTATCGAGTCTGGCCGATCGAGAGTCACGAGTCGGACCGCTCTTAATCACGAAGGACCGTTTTTTTGCGTTCTCTGGGAAGGATCGCAAGGAAGGGAAACGCGACATCATCGAACTCGTGCCTGAACCCGCGCAAAGACTTTCATCGCCGATTGACCAGGAGCTGCTGGCTGCATGGTCCCCCGAATTTCTCGTGTCGACTTTTCCGGACAACTTTCTCGCGCGGCCAAATCTCACCGCCACGCTGATTCAACGCGACAGTCGAAATGGCATCGACGAGCTTTGTCCCGGCTGGCTGTTGATCGCGCCGGCGCAGCCAGGCGGCATGGGAAAACACGATGACCATCGCGGGCAGAAAAGTGTGCTGGAACTGCGACTGCAACCTGTTCGATTTGCTGCTGAGGAACAACAGGCGTTCGCTGATACACCGATCAATGCAATCCGTCTGGTGCGGGATGTCTTTGTGCCTGCGAGCGGCGATCAGAATTTTCGTTTCCGGGCCGGGAATAATTCCGGGCAGTCGTGGAACCTGATCGTCGACGTCAATGGTCAGCAGATTCACAGCACGGTGATCAGCGATGAGACAGCGCCCTCGGGTTGGGCAGCGATTCAAACAAGTCTGCAGCGCTGGGCCGGCAGTCATGTGCGCGTCGTGATCACGTGCTCGCTGGCTGACGTTACGAAGCAGGCGTCGATCTTTCTGAGCGAGCTGAATTCATCGACACTCGCTCGACCGAACTCAGTCGATTAGACCAGCAACAGGGTGGCAAATCCGGGTGACTGGCGGTCGAGCCCTGGCGAGCCTCAGAAATAAAATGGGCCTCGCGACCAGGCTCTGAGCGACACTAACGATTCGCCAGAACTCGCTGGTAGACGTCACGGATCTGTGCGGTCATTGTCTGGTGCCGGAAGATATCAGCGAAACGTTCCCGTCCGGTACTGCCGAGTCGTTCCCGCAGCTCGGCAGACTCAGCGAGTTCGCAAATGGCATCGGCCAGACCGGTGACCTCTTCCACGGGCAGCAGGTACCCGGTCTCACCCGGAATGACTACTTCACGAGCGCCGTCGACGTCGTAGCTGACCACCGGCTTTCCGGAGATCAGCCCTTGAGGCAGGACTCGCGCCAAACCTTCCCACTCGCTGGTGTGAGCGACAATGTCTGCCGCGTTAATCAGTTCTGGAATTCGTTCCGGCGGAACCAGGCCGGTGAGCAGGAAATGGTCTGACAGCTTGAGGTCGGCGATCCGCTGTTCGAACTGAGTCCGCAGAATGCCGTCGCCGATGAGCACGAAGCGGACATGCGGGCACCGATCGATGACTCGCCGCGCCGCTTCGATCAAAAACTTGTGCCCTTTCAGATGAAACAATCTTGCCACTTTCGCGACGGCAACATCGCCCGGTTTTAATCCCAGCTCTTTGCGGATGTCGACCCGGTCACGTGGTGGGTTGAGAAACGGTTCGACATCCATGCCGCTGTAGACTGTCGTGAAGCGATCACGCGGTGCAATACCGGCTGCGACGTACTGGTCGGTCAGTGAATCGCAGACACTGATGAAGGCGTCGGTCCGGTGCGCCGCCCAGCGTTCCAGACTTCGATACACGCTTGAGGCCAGAACTGACTGGCCACGATGGAACGATGCTCCGTGAATTGTATGCACGACCGGAAGGCCGGCTTTGACCGCCGCCTGCCGACCGATGATCCCGGCCTTCGAACTGTGAGTGTGGACTATGTCGGGATTCAGATCGCGAAGCGCCGAGACCAGATGACGATAGCTCGACCAGTCACGCCAGGGGTGAATGCTCCGCCGCAGTTCGGGAATCTCAACAATTCGAAATCCCGCTGCGCGCGCGCGGTCCATCAGACTTCCCTCGGGACCGGTTGTTGGGCCGGTAATCAGTGTGACCTCGTCGCCAGAATCGCGGTGCTGATCTTCGCACGTGAAGAGCGTATTCTGCTGGGCTCCGCCGATGATCATCCGGGTAATCACGTGAGCCACATGCATAAAGTCGTTCCGGTCGTGATGACTCTTCGCAGGTAAGTTCCTGGATGGCGACAGAAATGCTGTGAGACTCTACGAACGAGGCAGCTTACCGATGGCGTCGTTCGATCCCACCAGCATCAGCAGATCACCTTCCTGAATGAGGTCATCCGGACGTGGCACACTGATGATATCCGGATGCGTTACGGCAGGATTTTCCTTGTCGCTTTCATGTGAAGGCAATGCGGACTTTCGTTTGATAGCGACGAGGTTCACGTCGAATTTTGTGCGTAGTCCCAGGTCCTTCAGAGCGATTCCCCACCATGACCGAGGTGCTTCTGTCTCCACGAGTGAATAGCCTTCGGCCAGGTCAATGACATCAGTCAGTCGAGGATTCGCGAGGCGGCGAGCCATCTGCTCGCCAGCGCTGATCTCTGGCTGGATGACTTCGTCCGCTCCAATCTGTCGGAAAATTTCCGCATGGAACAACGACTGAGCGCGGCAGACGATTCGTGGCACTCCAAGTTTTCGCAGGATCACTGTTGTCAGCAGCGAGGCTTCAAAGTTCTCTCCAATTGACACAACGCAAACATCAACTTTGTCGATATCCTGCGCGTCCAGCGCGTCGCGATCGGTCGAGTCCAGTCGCACAGCCAGATCAACATCGTCTTTGACTTCGTTGACCAGTTGCATGTTCCGGTCGACGGCTATGACCTGGACACCCAGTCGCCCCAGGTTTCTGGCCAGCGCCATTCCAAACCGTCCCAGCCCGATCACAGCAATTCGTCGCAACAGTCTATCTCCCGATTGTAAAGTGGAAAACTACTCGACAGCCGTCGGTACATCTGTGTCTAAAGAAGTCGCCGGAGCGTCGATTTCGACTCGCTCGATGCTGACATCAAACTCGTCGAGACGATAAAGCAGATGTCTCGACAATCGACAGTTAAAAGTCACCTGCTCGTCCTTGTAAGTCGTGCTGATAATCTCAGCGTGCTGATTCAGAAAGTGGTGGAGTCGGCCATCGCTGACGTGGCCTTCGATCTTCAGTTCAACGGCACCTTCACCCAGACGAGAGACAACCGCCGCACACAGGCGGTCGATTCCTTCGCCCGTGGCAGCGCTGACTGTGACCGCGTTTTCGAACTTCAGCCGCAAGACGTCGACAATCGACCGATCTTCCACCGCATCGCACTTGTTGAGAACCAGCAAGGTGTTCTCATGAGAAACGCCCAGCTCGTCCAGCACACTGTTAACTGTATCGATCTGCGATTGTGCCTGAGGATGGCTGGCATCGACGACATGCAGCAGCAGGTCCGCGTAACGGGCTTCTTCCAGAGTCGAACGAAACGATGCCACCAGATGATGCGGCAGGTCACGGACAAAGCCGACAGTGTCGCTCAGCAGGACGTCGCCCCAGGATCGCAGTGACCATTTTCTCGTTCGAGTGTCCAGCGTCGCGAACAGCTGGTTGGCGGCGTAAACGTCAGCTCCGGTCAGCGCGTTCATCAACGTGCTCTTGCCAGCGTTGGTATAACCGACCAGCGAAACCGTCATGTGGTCTTTTCGTTGATGGACCATCCGACCGCGGTGTTGTTCGACACTCGAAAGCTTGCGTCGCAGTTCTGCGATTCGCTTGTCGACAAGTCGTTTGTCGGTTTCGAGCTGCTTTTCACCAGGACCACGACCGGCTCCGACGCCCCCTTCGATGCGTTCCAGGTGAGTCCACAGTTTTTTCAACCGCGGCTGGAAGTACAACAGCTGTGCCAGCTCGACCTGCAGCTTCGCTTCGTATGTCCGTGCCCGGCTGGCGAAGATGTCGAGAATGACTTCGCTGCGGTCGACGATGGCCATGTCGATTTCCCGCTCCAGGTTGCGTCCCTGGCTCGGGCTGAGATTATTATCGAAAACGATCAGCTCGGCTCCAGCCGCCGTCGCCATCATCTTCAGCTCTTCGACTTTTCCCTTGCCCATCAGCGTCGCGGAATCAGCCGTACGCCGTTTCTGAATGAGCTGTCCGACGACCTGCACCCCGGCGGTTTCGACGAGACCTCGCAGCTCTTCCAGTGGGTCTTCAGAAGTGCTTTGTTCAGAATCTTCAAGAACCACGGCGGCCAGAATGGCCTTCTGGTTTTTGACTTTAAGTTTTTCGCGTTTGGGCTCTGCCAAGAGTTTTTCCACCTCGGTCGTTTTCTGTGAGCGGTGCGAGGCCAGCGTCTGCACACCTTTTACTGTCGCCGAGTCTTCGCTGGCGACGCCGCGAGTGTAGGGGGAGAGGACTGCCGAATCCATAATCGACTCCAGAGACAGGCGGGTTTCATTGCTGCCCGGACAGCAACGGAGGAATTCCGGTTCGGACTTTGGCGATTTGCGGTCGTCTGGAGGCTGCGGCTTTCGCCCGCTCGGGCTCTGGAGCGAACTTAACCGTCGTTCAATTGGTCTGACGCCGGGCTTCGTTAGACTCTCCCGCTCTGTTTTTCCACCTGACTGATCCTCTCATCGCAGTGACGGACCGATCCGAGTTTCAGTCAGCATCAACCTTTACCTCACCAGACTGTCAACCGGATTCTCCCATGAGCGAACGATGGATTGCCGACCGGATGCACAATATTGACGCATCCGGCATTCGCAAGGTGTTTGACCTTGCCGCCAGAATGACCGACCCCATTAACCTGAGCATCGGGCAGCCACATTTCGACACGCCCGACGAGATCAAAGAAGCTCTGTTCGAGGCTGTTCGTGACGGCAAAAACGCCTACAGCCAGACCCAAGGCATCGCTCCGCTGCGGGAAAAACTGGAAGCTCGCGTGGCTGCCGAACTGGGTCAGGCTGACCGACAGTTATTT
Source organism: Rhodopirellula sp. (assembly GCA_013203845.1). GTDB lineage: Bacteria > Planctomycetota > Planctomycetia > Planctomycetales > Planctomycetaceae > JABMPE01. The sequence continues at coordinate 21,363 of JABMPE010000084.1, forward strand.
GTCACCAGCGGCACCAGCGGAGCCCTGATGCTGGCGTTGTCGACACTCATCAACCCCGGCGACGAGGTCATCGTTTTTGACCCGTACTTTGTCATGTACAAGCATTTGACGGCGATGTCCGGCGGTAAGGTCGTTCTGATCGACACTTACCCGGAATTCAAAATCGATGTCGAAAAAGTCCGAAATGCCATTACTGACCGAACGAAACTGATCCTGTTTAACAGCCCGTCTAATCCGACGGGAATGGTCTCCAGCATCGAAGAAATGAAAGCGCTGGCCGAGCTGGCCAAAGAGAAAGATGTCGCTCTGCTCAGCGACGAAATCTACCGCTCGTTCTGCTACGACGGTGAGTTCATCAGCCCGGCAAAATGGAACGATCAGACAATCGTGATTGACGGCTTCAGCAAGTCGCACTCAATGACCGGCTGGCGGCTGGGCTTCGTCCATGGACCAGCTCACATCATGCAGCAGATGATCAAACTTCAGCAGTTTACCTTTGTCTGCGCGCCGCACCCGATGCAGTGGGCGGCGCTCGTCGCGGCGGATTACGACATTACGGGGCGAGTCGATGAGTACCGCGAGAAACGTGATTTCATGGTGCGGGAACTGTCCGGCGACTACGAAATTGCCGGAGCGAACGGCGCGTTCTATCTGTTCGTGAAAGCCCCCTGGGGGACAGGAACCGAGTTCGCCAAAGCCGCGATTGACCATAACCTGCTGGTGATTCCGGGGAACGTTTTCAGTTCACAGGACACTCACTTCCGAATTTCGTACGCCGCTGAGAATTCGACGCTGGAACGCGGCGTCGAGGTTCTGAAAAAACTCGCAAAGAGGCCGACGAGTTAGTTGGATTCCTGGTGCGTTCCGGACCGTTCTGTAATGGTCAACTCTCTCCAAGGGTGAAAGATGATGTCGGGAATGGCCGATCAGTTCTCGTTTCCGATTGCCTGGCACAGCTTGTCAAACAGCTGATCGACAGTTGCTTTCAGTTCGTCATCCAGGTGAAAGGCGACGGGGCCGCGGATGATGGTGTTTTTGAAGACGCCCTGGCGGCACAGCAGGTGTTTTTCGACGGCGAGGTACGCGTCGAGACTTGTTTGCAGACTCACCAGATTGGTCAGTGCGGCAGAGATGCGGTCCGCGCGTTCATCATCTGAGGCCTGCAATGCGGTCCAGAGCGCGCTGACCGCCGGTGTCATGTCTGCGCCGGGCATGGTTCCGGCAATGCCCAGCGGGAACGCTTCACGCAGATGCAGGCCTCCAGTGCCTTCGAAGACTCTGGCCTGCTGATCGGTTTCCCGGAGCAGTTCGCTAAGTCGACCGATCACCGGTTCGGCTTCGGGTTTGAAGAGAACCCGGTTCGGAAATCGTTCAAGCATCGCTGCCTGCAGGCTGATTCGCATCGGTCGACCGACGTAGCCGCTGGCGTCCTGAATGATCAGCGGGATCGATGTCGCTTTTAGAATCTGCTCGAAGTACCCCGCCAATTCTTCCTCGGTGGCTGCGGTGGCGACCGGGGGGATCGCCATCAACGCGTTCGCTCCTGCTGCTTCGGCATCGCGTGCCAGAGCAACCGACGTGTGCGTACTTTCTGTTCCGACGCTGATGATTGTCACACCACGATCGCCGACTGTTTTACAGACGTGAGCCGCGATCTCACGCCGCTCATCCGTCGAAAGTCGCAACGTTTCGGAAACCATCGCCATGACGACGCCAGCAGCGCCGTTGTCGAACAGCCAGCCGATTTCCTGGTCCAGAGTCGCGAAGTCGATGGACTCGTCCGGGTGAAACGGGGTCTGAAAGACCGGGAGAACTCCAGAAATTTCCTGCGTCATGGCTTATCACTCTTCGCCGGAAAGTGCTTTCAGCGTGGTTCCGGCTTCGATGCGGATCTTGATGTTGGACGCGTCTTCCGACAGCGGTTTGCACAGAGCGATGGCCTGTTGTCGCTGTTCGTCGGTAATCGCCTGAGCAAGGTCTCTGAGAGCGGTCAGGGCGTTGCCCAGCACGACCTGATTCATGTTTTCCTGGCTGCGTGCTCGAATCTTTTTCTCGACTTCCGTGTCACCTTCCATCGTTGCCGGATTAACGGGTTCATTGGCCGTTTTCAGGAGGGCGAGCAACGCGTCAAACGCTTCCGGCATTCCACGACGGGACATCGCCATCGCCGCGTTGATTCGCGTGTTCGGGTCGCGATCTTCCGCCATAACCCGCAACCGCTGGTCAACAGACTCACCAGGGATCAGTCCCAGCGTGAAGGCGCACACCTGACGAATCAGCGGGTCCGAATCCTGCGACACTTCGAGCAGTCGTTCCGTGACTTCTGGTCGGTTGAGTGACTTGTCGCTATCTTTTGCCCGACCAGCGATCAGAGCAATCGAGCGCAGCGCGTCCGACCGGACAATCACTTCGTATTTCGCGTCGGTTGCCAGGAGGAGAGCCGGCAGCGAGTCATCCAGCGAGTCCAGCCAGCCGAGAGTTCTGGCGAGAAATGATTGCTGGCTGGTCAGCTCTTCATCCTGAGCCGGTTCTTTCAGTAACTCCATCAGCAACGTCGCCAGCTCTTTAGCGATTTGCGGATTGGTTGAGAGCTGGTTTCCAGACTCGCCCAGCTCGACGTCGGATCGCAGCATTTGCGCGAGACCGGTGGCACCTCGCCAGCGACGATGTTCGTTGTTACTGCGGACTTCGGCGACGAGCTGTCGCCAGTCCTGCTCGCTCGACGACAGCTTTCCAAACAGCGCCCACACTGCAATCACGGCGGCGACAATTAGACCTGGTACCAGGAACAGCTGCATGATGAAGCCAGCCGATGGCGGCTGAACCGGCGGCAGATCCTCGGGCAGATCGTCCGTCCGCTGCCCATTGGCACCGGGAACGGACTGAGAAACAGCGTCGATATCGGATCCACCACGGTCCGCAACGGGAGCTCCCGCTGAAGTTTGATCGTTCTCAGCCGATTCGCCTGAGGAAGTGTCATCAGCCATTTCAGCAGCCTTTTCGCGATGCGATGCCGAAACCCGGTGGGGCAGGTCGGCCAGATTCAACAATTCATGGGATCGTGATGCGTGTCGGGCAGGCAGTTTAAGGATCGATCGTCACCATCGGAAAGGAACGACGCCGATTGACGTTGTTATTTGTGTCCCGGATGAGAAGTTGGATTCTCAGCATCGAATTCCGCACCGGCACGGAGCGGAACGAGGCAGGAATGACGGAAATCTGCGTTCTTACTGCATTCGGGAATTAAATTCGGGACTGATCCTGAAGAGGGAAAGCGCCGGCCAATGAATCCTGCCGCACGTAGTAACTCGTGACAAACCGAAAGCACGCGGCACGGAGTCACAAATTCCCGACACGCCGGCAGTTGTACTGGGAGAATTAGCCAGCAGAGACGATTCCAGCCGTTTCGATGGATCGCGCGGTGGTGTATCGTGGGCAGCTGGCTGGTCGAATCTCGTTTTCTGACAACAATTGCTGAACAGGCTCCGCCTCAGAAACCACCGGCCCGCAGAATTTCACCCCTCGTATCTACTCCATTCTCAGATTTCTACCCACCCGCATGATCGCACGATCCCTCTATATCGCCTTTCGAATCATCATTCCACTGCTCATTCTGGGCACTGGTGTGGCTGGATTTGTGTTTCTGATGAGCCTCAAGAAGGCTCCTGATCGATCGCCGCCCGAGCGACCGTTGCCGCTGGTGGAAACCGTTGTGGTGGAAGAACACAGTGGAGAATTGACGATCGAGCTGGACGGTTCTGTCGTTCCATTTCGCGAGATTCCGTTGTCGGCAGAAGTGGCCGGGCGGATCACCTACAAGTCGCCACACTGCCGCGCCGGCAAGTTTGTCCAGGCCGGCGAGATTCTGTTTCGCATCAACGAGCGAGAATATCAGCTGGCCGTCGAGCGGCTGATTCACGAGCAGGAGCAGGCTCATGCGAGTATCAAAGAGCTGAACGTCCAGATTCAGAGTGCGAAGGAACTAGTGAAGCTGGCGACGGATGAGCTTTCGCTGCGGACTCGCGAGCTGGATCGAGTTCGAAGTCTCGTGAAACAGAATGCGGCGTCAGATTCGGATATCGACGCGGCCGAGCAGAACGAACAACTGACGCGGCGGACGCTGGTTACCCAGCAGAATCAGGTGAAGCTGGAAGAGTCGCGACAGGATCGGCTTCAATTTGCGCTGGAGCTGGTTGGTACTCAGCTGGAAAGGGCAAAGCTGGATCTGGCTCGGACGGAAGTCAAAGCACCAACCAGCGGTGTGATTGTTTCGGATCCGGCGGAAGAAAACTCATATGTCCAACCCGGCAGCCCACTGGCCACGCTGGAAGACAACTCGTCGGTTGAAGTCAGCTGCAGTCTGCAGATGGATGAGCTGTACTGGCTCTGGCAGCACGATGCCCCGCCTGCCGACTCGTTGGATTTTCCGGCCATCGGAACCGGCACCGAAAAGAACGATGCCGAGTTCATTCGTGCCGCGACGCTGGCCGCCCGAGGAATGCCTGCCGTTCCGGCCACTGTGATTTACGAACTGGGCGGACAACGGTTTGTGTGGAACGGAAAGCTCACGAGGTACGAAGGTGCCGGACTGGACGAACGGACTCGCACGGTTCCCTGCCGCGTGCTCGTTCAGAATCCCACCGAAGTTTCACTCCGAACGTCGTCGCAGAACACGTCGACGGTGCTGGCTCCACAGGCACTGCTGCGAGGCATGTACGTTTCGCTGGAGTTTCATGTCGACCCGCGGGTTCCCCTGTTACGGGTGCCCGAAGCGGCGGTTCGAGCGGGAAATATTCTGTGGCTGGTTCGCGACGGAAAGCTGGAACGTCACACGGCGAATGTCGCACGGGTCGTCAACGGTTTCGCTTTGATTCCTGCAACGAAGTCCGGTCTGCAACCCGGTGATCTGGTCGTGACGTCTCCGTTGGCCAGCGAACTCAGTGGCCAGCCGGTGAGAGTTCATCGCGAAGACAAAGTGTCTGTCTTTCAAGAGCCCGATCAAACACCAGCATCCGGCAAGCCACCGCGTCTGTCTGACGGCGAGAGACTGTGACTTTTTGCAGACAGCGACCACGATTGCTTCAGACCACGATTGCTTCAATTGAGAACGTCCACCCGGACTCTGCATACACGCCATGAATAATCTGATTCGATGGGCTGTCCGAAATTCGCCCGGCATGAACACGCTGATGATCGCCCTGCTGGTGATCGGTGGGTTTTGCCTGTGGTCGATGCGGCGCGAAGAATTTCCCGAGTTCGAACTCGAACGCATCGTTATCGCGGTGCCGTATCCCGGCGCGAGTCCTGAAGAAGTCGAAGAAGGCATCTGCCTGAAAATTGAAGAAGCCGTCCGCTCGGTCGACGGCATCAAGAAGCAGGTCAGCGTTGCGTCTGAAGGTTCGGGCAGCGTGATTCTGGAGCTGGAATCGTCAGTCAAAGATGTGCAGCGAGTTTTGAACGAAGTCCGCTCCGAGATCGATCGTATTCCGAGTTTTCCCGAACTGGCCGAAGATCCGGAAGTCGAACAGATCACCATTCGCAAGCCAGCGATTCGACTGGCCGTGATGGGCCCGGAGTCGGACGACCCTGACGCTGAGTTGAAACTGCGGGAAGTCGCTGAACTGGTTCGCGACGATCTGCTGCAGCTTTCGACGGTGACTCAGGCCAACCTGATGGGCACGCGTGCGTACCAGATCGACGTTGAGATTTCCGAGGCAAAGTTGCGGGCGCACGGCCTGAGCCTCAGCCGAGTTGCAGACATTATCCGTCGTGAAAATCTCGAACTGCCGGGCGGTCTGCTCAAAGCTGAGTCCGGAAACATTCTGCTGCGAGGCCGCAATAAGCGTGTTACTGGCGAAGAGATCGCGAAAATCCCGCTCGTCACTCGTGAAGGAGGAGTTGTCCTGACGGTTGCTGATCTGGGAGTCGTCAGAGACGAGTTCGCTGACACCGTTTCGATCAGCCGCGTTGATGGGAAACCGGGACTGGTGATTTCTGTCGATAAAACGTCGAACGAAGATTTGCTCACCATCGCGGCCGCGGTTCGGAAGTTTGCCACCGAGCGCGAGATGCCTGCCGGCTATTCGCTGTATCCGTGGAAAGATGCCTCGATCGCAGTGCAGGACCGCATGGATCTGCTGGCGAAGAATGGTCTGCAGGGACTGATTCTTGTGTTCCTGATGCTGGCCATCTTTCTGGAGTTTCGCCTGGCGTTCTGGGTGGCGATGGGAATTCCCGTCTCAATCCTCGGTGCCTGCGCGATTCTGCTCTACTTCGATCAGACATTGAACATGCTGTCGATGTTTGCCTTCATGATGGCGCTGGGCATCGTTGTCGACGATGCCATTGTGACCGGCGAAAATATCTACGCGCATCGCGAGCTGGGGAAACCATTCACTCAGGCGGCGATTGACGGCACGATCGAAGTCTTTCCATCGGTGCTGGGATCCGTGCTGACTTCCGTGATCGCGTTTGTGCCGCTGATGTTTGTCAGCGGGATCATGGGGAAATTCATTGCTATCCTCCCCGTTACGATCATCGCGATGCTGGCCATTTCGTTGTTCGAAAGCACGTTCATTCTGCCGGGACATCTCGCTCACGAAGACAGCTTTTTTTACCGGGCCGTCGGGGCCTTGTTGTACCCGTTCAAGCCGGTGGTCTGGTTCTTCAACTGGATGAACCAGCATTCGGGACGACTGCTGGACCGGTTCGTCGAGTCGGTTTACCTGCATATCGTTCGGTTCCTGTTTCGTTTTCCGGCTATCGTGGTTTCTCTGGCGTTAACCGTTCTTATTCTGTCTTTCGGTTTTGTGAAGGCCGGGATGATTCCGTTCGTGATCTTTCCAAAACTCGATGGTAACGACGTTCGAGCACAAATCATCTTTCAGGATGGAACGCCCAGTGCCATTACCAATGCCGCAACACAACGGCTGGAACAGGCTATCCAGACGGTCGCGGCGAAATATCGATCGAGCGACGGTGGCAGCATCCTGAAGACAATGCATCGCACGGTTGGTTCAACCGAATCCAGTAACCCTGCTGATGCCATGCCGCAAGGTGCCGGCAGTCATATCGGCAGCGTGAGCCTCGAACTGGTTGACACAAGCGAGCGCACGATCCGAAGCAACCAGCTGCTGGCTGAATGGAGAGAAGCGGCCGGCGATTTTCCGGGCGCCGACAGTATCACCTTCGACAGTCAGAACATGGGGCCCGGCGGTGTCCCGGTTGAATTCAAGTTGCTGGCGCGGAGTGAGGACCTGAAGCAACTGGAAGCGGCTGTCGAAGAATCCAAAGTTCGACTCGCCGAGTATCCCGGAGTTTACGACGTTGCTGACGATTCGACTCCAGGCAAAGTGGAGTTCCGCATCAAAATCAAAGAGCGGGCTCGGGCCATGGGAATCCCACTGTTTGAACTGGCTGACACTGTTCGAGCGTCATATTTCGGTGCGGAAGTCATGCGGCTGCAACGCGGTCGCCACGAAGTCAAACTGATGGTCCGTTATCCCGATGCTGACCGCCGCTCGCTGGCCAACTTCGATCAGATCCGGATTCGAGGTACTGACGGTGCCGAGTACCCGATTACGGAACTGGCGGACGTTGAAGTTACACGCGGTGCTTCGGAGATCAATCGTGTCGACCAGCTTCGATCGATCACGGTTTCCAGTGACTTGAACGAACAGATTGAAGGTGCGAACGCCAGCAACATCGTCAACGACCTGAAAACGAGTTTCATGCCCGAGTTGATGGAGAAGTACCCTGGTGTCCGAGTTCGCTGGGAAGGTCAGGAAGCGGAAAGCAAAGATTCGATCAGAAGCCTCATGGTCGGTCTGGCTCTGGCGATGATCGGCATGTACATCCTGCTCACCATCCAGTTCACGTCGTACCTGCAGCCGATTCTGATCATGATGATCATCCCGTTCGGTTGCATCGGAGCCATCGCTGGCCACTTCTGGCTGGGGCTGCCCGTGACGATGTTCAGTCTGTTCGGGCTGGTCGCGCTGACGGGAGTTGTCGTCAACGATTCGATCGTGCTGATCGACTTCATTAATAACCGCATGGCCGACGGGATGCCTCTGCAGGATGCGGTCATCGATGCCGGTCGCCGTCGCTTCCGTCCGGTGCTGCTGACGTCAGTCACGACCGTTGCCGGCCTGACGCCGATCCTGATGGAAACCTCACTGCAGGCTCAATTTCTGATCCCGATGGCGACCAGTCTGAGCTTCGGCATCATGATGTCGACGGTGCTCGTATTGATTCTGGTCCCGTCGTTCTACTGCATTCTGGACATCCTCTTCAAAATCGGACCTCGTCCGGAAGAGGCTCCGCTCGAAAAGCATCAGACGTTGCCTGCTGAGTCCATCCTGACTGGATAGATCTGCCGTCTTAATCGTCGTCCAGATGAGCAATGATGGCCTGACGGGCGGCGGCCGTGTCGTAGGCGACGTATTTTTCGATGCGTTTTCTTTCCAGCTCGATCAGCGTTGCCTGGTTCGTTCCTTTGGCTTCGGCGATCTGTTTGTCGTAGTCGGCGACTTTGTCGGAAACCGTTTTCCGGGCGGACGTGTGAATTGAAATCGCTTCGTCGCCGAATGCCGCGATGGCCTTGTCGAGCTGTGTCTGGGCAGCAGCGGAAGGTCGTTTTGCGGCGTCGGCAACGGTGAGAGCGAATTCGCGGATGCCGCCCGCGAAGGTGACGATTCGGCGAGCGTTCTCATCGAAGACGGCTGGTTCGTCGGGATCATGGCCGCGCAGCTTCTGCAACAACGTGGTCAGTTCAGTGAGGCTTTCGGAGTAGCGTCCCTGGTCCGCCTGCAGCCACGCCAGACCTTCATAGGTAAGCAGGTTGTCGGGGTGGAAAAGTTTCACGCGTTCGAAGTGTTTCTGAGCCTCACGGTCCTCGCGATTCCGGTGCTGAATAATGGCCCAGGTGATCTGCGCGTCGGGCTCATCACCGACCAGGCGGCTGGCGGTGAGATAATCGGCCTGAGCCGCTGGCGGTACGCCTCGACGCGCTCCGGGCTCCCAGTAGGCGGCCAGAAGTTTCTTAACCGCGTCTTTGGCGGCTGGCGTGAGGCGATCCTGTTCCGGTGGAGTTGCGTCCGGTCGGAACAGCTTCGGCAGTTGAGACTGCTCGCCGATCTTCACTTGAGCCATCTCGTTTCGCAGATAATCGAACAGCTCGGTCGGCTCCAGATGCACATCCTGATTGCGGTCGCCGTTGCCCGAGTAGGCGTCGGCGACAAACCAGCCGAACAGACCATGCTGTTTCTCAGCCCAGTCCAGTCCTCGCTGATCCGCCGTGCTGGCGGCGATTGCCCATGTCGTGCGGAACTCAGCCGGGTCTTTCTCAGGCTTCAGTGACTCGATCATGCGTGCGGCGGACAGCTGTCGCTGCTGATCGGCTCCGTTTCCGACTCGCGAGCAATCCAGTAGCAGTAGTTTTTCCCGAGCCGGACAGTTTTCAAGTTGTTCACGCAGCCAGCTCAGCGAGATCCCTGATTCCGTAATTCGAGTCAGGTCGAAGTCTTTGGCGGCCAGAAACGAAAGTCCGTCGTCGGCGACATAAGCGTGACCGGCGAAGAAGATGATCACTTCACTGGCGATGTCCGTCCTGCCCAGCCAGTCCGGAATCGCCTGCTCGATGCGTACGCGAGTCTCGTCAACCAGCAGCAACGTGTTGTCAGGCTTGCAGCCGTACCGGTTCTGCAGTGTCTCGTGCAGAAGCTTCGCGTCCGCGGCGGTCCACTCGAGTTTTGACAGCGTGTTGTCATCGTAGTTTTGAATTCCGATCACGATGGCGAATCGGTTTTCGTGGACAGGTCGCAGAGCATCGATAGCAGCGACGTCGTTCTGTTCGCGAGTGCTGTCGTAGCTCAGTTCCACTTTGTCGGTGCGACGCAAATCGGATAGTGCCGCGGACTGGCCGTTGATCGTGATGGAGCATTCTTTCGCGACGACAAACACTTTGCGATCCGCGTCTCCGTCACTGACGATCAGCGTGGAACTGTCGGGGCGAATCTCCAGCAGATTGCCGGTGTGGAGAAACTGCCGCAGCGAATTAACCTCGATGATGTCTGCGTTGTGGACCACGGTGACGCGATCACCTGCTGCAAGATCGCCGGGTTTCAGAATTCGTCCTTCAACAATTCTGTTGCCGTTAATGGTGACGGTGCATTCTTCAGCAAGCGGCAGCTTGATCAACGCTGTTTTTCCCTGACGGTTGACTTCGATCGTCAGCGACGCCGCGAGAACGTCTCTCAAATATCCATTGAGCCTGCGTTTCTGCAGTGCGACGATTTCTGTCGCGGCCCGCGCCGCGGCCAGTTTCGGATCCGGAACATGCCGGACCGTGACCTGATCGTCGGGCTTCAAATCCGCCAGCAGAGCACGCTCGCCATTCAGCAGGATTCTTGTGGTCTCGGTTGCGCGAACCGTCAGCTCCGTGCGTTTGGAACCTTCAGTGATCTGCAGCGTGATCTGCTCATTGTTCGGGGAGACCGCCGTCAGGTAACCAATACTTTCATCAGGCCGCGAGACCGCGATTTCGAGCACTGCCCGTCCGTCGTCGGTCTTCGTATTCTTAATGCTGACGTGATCGTCCGGCTGCAGATCGCGCGAGGTAATATACGTTTTCTCGTTGAGCAGAATTTTCGGCGAACGACCAATTTTGATTTCCTGCGGGATGCCGTCCGCACCCGTGATCGTGAAGAAGCCACGGTCGATTTCAACGCGACCAACAACGCCTTCAACAGGAACGCTTGTGTCAGTGACTTTCTCTTTCTCACCCGAATTGCCGGGCAGGAACAGCATCAGCAGACTGAGAATCAGACTTCCGCAGAACGCGGCAATCGCAATGTTTCGTCTTGTCGAATCGGTTCCTTCGTCGGCGGGAGCGTCGTATCCCGTCTTCACGATTTTGAGGTCAATCTGAAGTTCCGACAGCGCTTCCGCCGCTGACTGATATCGCTGAGTCTGATCTTTCGAAACCAGTTTCTGAACGACACGTGCCAGGTCTTCGGGGACGCCTTCCAGGACGCGGCTGATTTCGGGCAGTTTTCGATCCGGCGCGGCGTGCCACATCATCCACCCAATTTGCCGGTCGCGACCGAATGCATTGAGGCCCGGAAACAGCGATTCAAAATTCGGCCCGCACATCAGTTCGTAAGCGGCGAAGCCGAGCGAGTAGAGATCGCTGGCCGGTCCGACTTCGCCGAAATCTTCGGACATGACTTCCGGGGCCATGTATTTGGTCGTGCCTTTGAGCAGGCTGCCATCTTCGTCGCTGACTCGCCGCGATAATCCGAAGTCACCGATTTTGATGCGCTTGCGCGAGTCGATCATCATGTTGGCTGGTTTGATGTCTCCATGCACGATGCCCTGCGAATGCAGATACTTCAATGCCCGCAGGCAGTGTGCGAGCGTCGTGCGGACGGACTTCAGATCAAGCGGTTCCGTCGCAATGCGGTCCGCGAGGTTGCCCTGCATCAGCTCCATGATCAGCCAGCCGCGATCCCGGTCGATATCGTAGAACGTGATGATGTTCGGATGCTGAAGCTGTGCGAGCAGTTGAGCTTCCTGCCAGTACCGATCCATCTGCTCGGGCATCTGCAGGTACTGCTCGTGGATCTGCTTGATCGCGACCTCACGCCCCAGATCCGTATCTCTGGCTCGGTAAACCGTGGCAAAGCTGCCGGCTCCTACTTTCTCTAACAGTTCGTAACGAGAATCCGAAGCCACGAAGCATGCTCCCAGTGGAATTGTGAGTCTCAGCAGACTGACAGTTTTAACAGGCAGATAATTTTAACGCAGAGGCATGAAGACACTGAGGATGACCGGATATTTTCTCTGCTTCTCCGTGCCTTCGTGGTTGGAAACCGTCCTGACGACAATCCCGTTGAAACGAATTCAGCATCAGTTTCTCAACTGCGGAGTGTATTGAACAGTCGGTCTCCGGCGTCGCCGAGCCCGGGGACGATGTATTTCCTGTCGTTCAGGCATTCATCAATGGACGCGGTGATGATTTCGGTTTCCGGGAACTGGTCGTGTACGGCGGCAATTCCTTCAGGCGACGCGATCATGACGACGAGTTTCGTCTTCGGAACACCCCACTGACGCAGCACGTCCAGAGCCAGGCACGCGGACCCGCCCGTTGCCAGCATGGGGTCAAGAACCAGTGCGACGTCTGAAGGTCCGGTCGGTGGTAGCTTGCGGTAATACTCGACGGGCTTCGCGGTGGCTTCGTCGCGGAACAAACCCAGATGCCAGACCTCGGCCGTCGGGATGACATTCAGCAGCGGATCCACCAGCCCCAGGCCGGCTCGCAGAATCGGAACAAGGGCGATTGTTTGCGACAGGACTTTTGCCGGAGCATTGGCCACTGGCGTTTTGACCGTCGTGTCTGCCAGCTCAAAATCTTCCGTCGCGACACTGGCAAGAAGCGTGGCGATGATGTGCGTCAAGGTGCGAAACTCAGCAGGACTGGTCGCCTCGTCCCGCAGTTTTCCGAGATGATGCTGCACCAGGGGATGGTCCACATGTCGCAGGAGTTTGCTGGTCATGGTTCAATTCCCAATTCGTACTGAGACGTTCTGGCCAGCTGGTGCAGAAAGCGCAGCGTTGAAACGCCCTGTGCAATTCTCAAGTTTCAGTTTTGATGATAGTTTCTGTGTGTTGAACACGGCCAATCAACTGACAGGTTCTTCCCGCTCGGCTCGTGAATATCCCAGGCCGATGGTCGCCGCAAGCAGGCCGGTCGCACACCAGAACAAGGCATTGTCTCGTGATGAGCTGTGGGAGTGCGTTACGTTCACGTTGCCATTTTCATTCGAGCTGGTCGTGTTTCGTTTAGCAGAGGCGTCGAAGGCCGGCCTTGGTAACGCTCGTGTGGATCCTCGCATGGCTGCATTCGAGCCGGTGCCCTCCTCGACTGCTGACTGCAGTGTCGATCCCAGAACCCAGCAGAACAGAACAATGGCAACGCTCGTGAGCAACGGTTCCGGAATCGAATTCGAGTCTCGATTCAACGCTCGATCCATGACAGATGGTTGGCTCGTCTGGCCGTTCGGTGGTGAAGACGTTGAATCGACCCGGCTGCGGGATTCAGCGTGAAGCCACCATCCGCACAGGGCCGCTCCGGCCAGCAGAAATCCCCCCGTGATGGCGCTACCGGCAACTCCGAGCACGGTCGCGCCTCCGGTTCCAAGAATCGCCGCTGACAAAGCAACCGATCGAGCGGTCGATGCCAGGACAACGCCAATCGCCCCGGCCAGCGTCAGGGTGGCTCCCAGATAGAAAACGCTTCCCCGCGTCCCTGGGGAGAGAACCGAAACGACGGGTAACTCGCCCGTTGCTGAATGAGCGAGTCCGAGAATCGCCAGCCCGATGAAAATCAGCGACTGAAAGATGATCGATCCGGGAACCGGCCATCGCGTCGAACCCAACGTCTCTGAATCTCTGTCCTGCTTCGGTGGCGTATCCTGTTTCGGCGAATCGTGTGCCGTCCGCTCGGTGAGCGAGAGGTACATCCCGGTAATTGCAATCAGACTGCCGACGACAACGGTTACACTCACTGAATCCACTCGCAAAGGCCTGGAATTTGCCGGATGACATTTGGGTTCGACAGTTGCTGGAGAACCGCGAGGCCTCTGGCGAAGATCTCTCACGCGGAACACCAGCGTGCGTTATCCTAAGAATCGGTCCCGGCGGATGCACGCGGCAGACGAAGTACGCATCAGACTGAAACTGTGGCGGGCGCAACCGGGTACTCGATCGTAAGTCCGTGAAATTCTCAACTCATTTGACGACTGATTCTGCAGGACATTTCTGCCAGGCACTGGCATGAGCGACGGTTCTGAAACATCTCCCCCTGACGACAAAGTGACTGGCATCCCGTCTCTGTTGCTGCTGAGCGGCTTTCTTGTGGCAGCGACAGTCGGCTCAGCCCTGTTCGTCCTGCCCGGCGAATCTCAGACACCGACGGTTTCATCGGCGCTGGCAATTCCGCCCGAAGATGCTGTGAACGTGTTGCCAAACCTTTCCCGCGCAACTGATTCCAGGGAAGCGGTTCAGACCATCGTGCCCGCTGAGGCGACCATAGAACCTCTCGATCCGGAAACGGCAAGGCTCAGCCAGTTGCTGGTTGGCGACTGGCGGCAGGACTTTCACGGAGAACGAATTCTGTCGATAAAAGCCGACGGCTCAGCGACCATGACGATTCTGCCGAGCGTTTTCTTTACAGTCGTCTTCGGCCAAAAGATCGATGTGACGATGTTCTGGTCGATCAAAGACGGTCACATGGACTATGGAATCAGCGGCGGGACGCCCGAAGACAAAGTCAAAATGGCGGCCAGCACGTGGGGCGATCACTGGGTCGAGAAAATCATCACCCTGGATGACACGAAACTCGACCTGCTGTCCGTCGACGGCACCAGCCATTCGATCTGGGAACGCGTGAATCCAAACGGGCCGCCAGAAGCCGAAACTCCAACACCGTAGGACATCGCCAGGCACAGCGCGAGCGTGCCATTTGGTACTGTTGTCGACGGGCGATTTCAGAATGGTATGCCTGCGCGGTGCTTGTCATACCCTGTGGTTCGGAATGTTCTAACGCGTTATCGAGCTACGCAGCCGGCTGTTCGTAATGCTTGTCCGCGGAGACGGCTTCCATCAGCAGGTCGACCAGTTTTTCGCTGTTGATGTTCGCTGCCTGCGCGGCATAGTTCACCGCGATTCGGTGACGCAGCGCCGGGCGGGCGATGGCCTGAATGTCGCCCGTCGTCGCGTGGCAGCGTCCGTGCAGGATCGCGCGGGCCTTTGCGCAGCTGACCAGCGTCAACACACCGCGAGGCCCGGCTCCCCAACTGGCCCATTTGTTGACGACGTCGGGAGCTTCTTCGCTTCCCGGTCGGCTGGCTCGGACGAGCGCCCAGGCATAACCCAGCACCTGATCGCTGACGGGAACTTTGGTGACCAGCTTCTGGAACTCGACAATCTGCTCAGCGGAAATAATTGGATCGATCTTGCCCATCTGCCCGGTGGTGACTCGGCGAGCGACCTCCCACTCTTCGGCACCGCTGGGATAGTCGACTTTGATATAGAGCAGGAAGCGGTCGAGCTGAGCTTCGGGCAGCGGGTAAGTACCTTCCTGCTCCAGCGGGTTCTGCGTGGCCAGTACAAAGAACGGATTGGGCAGTGTGTGTGACGTGCCACCCGCGCTGATGTGTCGTTCCTGCATCGCTTCCAGCATGGCCGCCTGAGTTTTGGGCGGCGTTCGATTGATTTCGTCGGCGAGGACCAGATTGGCGAACAACGGACCGGGGAGGAACTTGTATTCGCGGGCTTTGGTTTCGAGATTTTCCTGGATGATTTCGGTGCCGGTGATGTCGCTCGGCATGAGGTCCGGCGTAAACTGAATTCGCTTGAACGACATCTGCAGCGCGTCGGCCAGCGAGCTGATCAGCAGCGTCTTCGCCAGCCCCGGTACTCCTTCCAGCAGCGAATGGCCACGGGCCAGCATGGCGATCAGAACCTGCTCGATGACGTCTTTCTGCCCCACGATGACCTTTGACAATTCGTCGTTGATCTTTCGAAAGGACGCCGCACAGTTTTCGACGGCGGCGATGTCGTCCTGGCCTGGTTCATCGGACATGCTGAGTATCTCTGGAAGTTGCAGTTTCAGTGAGGATTCAGGCCGATCCAGCGGGACCGTCCGGTGCGAAGCGAAAACGGTATCGGGTCGGGAGCCGGTTGAACAACCATCGTCGTCGAATCGGTTGTGAAAGGCTGGTTCCGCCGGCTTGACAACAGGGGGCAAGTCGCCGCTACCTTCCCGACCATGTCTGAAAATCGCCAGCACGACGAGGCTGCACAACCTTTGTGGAAAGTCTGCGCCGCGATCGCCTGGCTGTGCGTTTTCGCTTTCGTCTTTTTTCAGATCGATCTGCCCAACAGCGGTCCGCCACCGGTCAACCGGAGCGTTGTCTGGATTGAACTGCCGGAACTGCTGCTCTATTCCGTGATCCCTCACCCGGATGCTCCACCGGGCGGCTGGGCGTATTTTCCGCAACGGATTCCGATCCTCTTTGTTGGCTGCTGGATGCTCGCTGGCGTGTGGGGACTCGGTCACATTCTGCTGAGAATGCTGCGGTTGCGAGTTCATCTGCGCCGCCTTGAAAGAACGGTGTTCGTATTCGGACTCGGGATTTCCGGAGTATCGCTGCTGGTTCTCGGGACCGGGCTGCTGGCTCAGCGAGTTCCTGGCGCGCTGTCCGGCGAAACGCTCGGCATTGCTCTGGTCGTTTTTGCTCTGGTCGAGTTTGCCCTCCGTCAAACCAGGGACCGATCGGCCAGGTCGTCAGCTGATCCGGAGACGTCAGCCAGCACCGGAAAGACGGTGCAGAAACGAGCGGATGCGGAATTCAGCATAAGGCGTCTCGGCGCTGTTCTGTTGCGAGGCCAGATACCGTTCGGAGTGCTCGCCCGCGGACTTGCCGGCCTGGCGATGGGACTTTTTGTCGCAGCGATGGCGCTCGGAGCGATGCTCCCGTCAACCGATTTTGACGTCAAGGAGTACCACCTTCAGGGGCCAAAAGAATGGTTCATGAATGGGGCGATCGAGATGCTGCCTCACAATGTTTATACGAGCTTTCCGTTTCTGACTGAGATGTTTCATCTGCTCGGCATGGAGCTGTCCAGCGACTGGTACCTCGGTGCGCTGGCCGGCAAGCTGGTGCTGATGACGTTTGCTCCGCTGACCGGTCTGGCAGTGTTTGCCGCCGCCGACCGCTTGTTCGATCGCCGAGCCGCCTGGGCCGCGATGCTGATTCACCTGTCGACGCCGTGGACGTATCGAATTTCAATCATCGCGTACGCCGAAGGCGGGCTGACGTTCTTCCTGATGGCAACCGTTCTGGCGGTCATCATCCGAGTACAGACTCAGTCGCCCGATACGGACTCGCCTGATTCGGCCTTGCCCGAAACTCAAGCGTCATCGCCGAACGCCGGACGGTTCACGTTGCTCATCGGGCTGCTGTCCGGCAGCGCGATGGCGTGCAAGTATACCGGCCTGTTGTCGGTCGTGTTTCCCGCCGCCGCCGTCTTGCTTCTGCTTGAGTGGAAATTGCAAAGTGACACGCCGCTGGCTGGACGCGCATCGAAGATGCTCGTTGTTTTCGGAGTTGGAGTCTGCATCACGATCGGGCCGTGGCTGCTGAAGAATCTCGCCGAAACCGGCAACCCGGTTTACCCGCTGATGAACAGCGTCTTTCACGGCATCGACTGGACGCCGACTCTGGAAGCAAACTGGAAACACGCTCACGGCCCACCGCATTATCAACCGTTCGATCTGCTTGTGAAGTTTTACGATGTGACGTTGAAAAGTGACTGGCTCAGCCCGTTGATGTTTTCGCTGGCTCCGCTGGCGTTTCTGACGCGGTGGAATCGTCGTTTGGTCGGCAGCCTGTGGCTGTATGTTGGTTTTCTGTTTCTCAGTTGGTGGGTGTTGACTCACCGCCTGGACCGATTCTGGATTCCGCTCATTCCGGTCGTGGCGTTGCTGGCCGGCGGCGGAGTCTGGTGGACGACGCACCAACTCTGGCGATACGCGGCCGGAGCGTTTGTCGCTCTCTGCGTGCTTTTCAACCTGGGCTTCATCACGACGGTCAACTGTGGACTTAACACGTGGCTGGGTGATCTGGAAGAGGTTCGCGACAACGCCGAGTTCACGTCAGAACCCGTCGCTTACCTGAATCGAATGCGGCTGCCGACCAACGCGAAAGTGCTGTTTGTGGGCGAGGCTCAGGTTTTCGATGCCCGCGTGCCGTTGATTTATAACACGGTGTTTGATCTCTCCATCTTCGAACAGTGGTGCTCGGCGAACGAGCCCGGCGTCGCCGCCGCTGATCAGAAAATGAAATCTCCTGAGGAGATCCGCGAGCGACTCAGAAGTGAAGGCATCACGCACATTCTGGTCAACTGGCAGGAGATTCTGCGTTACCGAACGACGTATGGCATTTCGGAATTCCTCGCGCCGTGGCGTTTCGAATACCTGCAGACGGAAGGAATTCTTCACCGTAACGCACCGTCGGTTTCCGGAGCTCGCCCGATGGATTCGTTTCGGGATTCCGAGAAAAAAGAAATCGAAACGTGGGCTCCGCATTTAGTCATTCAGTATGAAGGTGAGCCTGCTTTTGTGACGTCACAGTTGTTTCTGGTGACGCCGCCGCGGTCTGATAATCAGAACTGAACTGAATAGAATAAGGACAGAAAATGATCTTTCGACACGACGCGCTGCTCACCGTGTGTAAACAAGTCGACGCCCTGAAAAGCTTGTTCGGTGTAAAAGCATGACTCGGCGATTGTCGTGTTCGCTCTGCATCTTCCTTCGGAAATCTGCGTTCGAAAAATCATTCATTCAAATCGTCAACCTGAATAACGGATGGGATACTCAGTCATGGAAAGTGTGCTTGATCGATTTCTGCGTTACGTGAAAGTGGACACGCAGTCGGACGAAAACTCAGATAGTTATCCAAGCACGGCGAAGCAGCTCGGCCTGTCGCGCATGCTGGCTGACGAGTGCCGCGACATCGGGCTGGCTGATGTTTCGCTGACGGAATTCGGCATTGTCACGGCAACTGTTCCGGCGACAGTAGATCACGACGCGCCGGCCATAGCGTTGATTGCTCATGTTGATACGTCGCCGGAATTTTCCGGGAAGAACGTGAAACCGGTTCTTCTCGAAAACTACGACGGCAGCGACATCGTTCTGCCCGGCGATCCTTCACGGGTTATTCGAGTTGACGAAAACGCGACCCTGAAAACTTTGCTCGGAGCGACGATCGTCACGACCGACGGCACAACGCTGCTCGGAGCGGACGACAAAGCGGGCGTCGCGGCCATCATGTCGGCCGCCGACTGGCTGGTGACTCATCCGGAAATCCCGCACGGGCCGGTTCGACTCTGCTTTACCTGCGACGAAGAAATCGGTCGCGGTGTCGACAAGCTGGATATCAAAGGTCTCAACGCCGTTTGCGGATACACACTCGACGGCGAAGGTCGAGGGATGATCGACTTCGAAACCTTTTCAGCCGACGGAGCGACCATCACTGTCGAAGGCATCAACACGCACCCGTCCGAAGGCAAAGGCAGGATGGTCAACTCTTTGCGGATTCTCTCGCAGTTCATCGCAAGGCTACCTGAAGACCACCTGAGTCCGGAAACCACCGACGGTCGTGACGGCTTCATTCATCCCTATGTTGTCGAAGGCGGTGTTGCGAAGGCTGTCGCCAAACTCATCCTGCGGGACTTCGACACAGCGAAGCTGGGCGAGCAGGCGGCGTTGCTGGAGTCGATTGCGGCAGAACTGCGAACGGCTCACCCCAAAGCAACGATCACTGTCGACATTCGAAAGCAGTATCGAAACCTTGCCGATGGACTGAAGTCTGAACCGCGAGCTATTCCTAAAGCCGAACAGGCCATGAAAGCCGCCGGCCTGGACCCGAAGCTGTCCATTATTCGCGGCGGCACCGACGGATCAATCCTCACCGAGCGAGGACTCCCCACACCAAACCTGTCCACCGGCGAGCACAACCCGCACTCGCCTTTGGAATGGACCAGCAAAGAAGAACTCGAAACCGCGGTCAACGTCCTCATCGAACTGGCCAGAGCGTGGGGCACTGAAAAGGACTGACGCGTTCAATTTTCAGCGAGCGATTTTCGTGCGCTGCTACTTTGCGTCGCGGCGGTTGATCAGGCTGAAGGTACACTCACTCGGAATGAGCCCGAAACAACTTCCCGATTTCCAGTCATGTCATTCGTTGATTGGCGAAGTCGCGCGGAACGTATACCAGGAACTTTGTCCAACTGGCTCTGACTTCTCGAATGCGACCGTCTTTACTCGACGAAAAAGTCTCTGTTTTTTCGCTGGAAACCTGACGACTTTGGGCAGATTGTCACTGGAGACACAACGGCGAAGTCCAGTCTCCGTCAAGTCGATTGATCGGTCCGGCAGAACTTGTGAGGGTTTCGAACGGAGTCCTGGACTGCCAGTTCTCATCCTCGGGAACGGGTTTCACGCTGCGGACTGATCGCTACCAATTCCTCCCTGCATCGATAAACTCCGCGCCGGATTACGTGCCTGTTTTTGTCGTCATTACTTTTTCAGGGATCTTCGGCTGCCATGAAGCGGATCACCAAAGGGCTCGACGTCCCGATCGCTAATCCGCCGGAGCAAAAGATTTACGACGGGCCGGAGATCCGTACCGTCGCCGTAATCGGTACCGATTACATTGGTCTCAAGCCGACAATGGCGGTTTCTGAAGGCGATACCGTCAAGCGTGGATCGCTGTTGTTCACGGACAAGAAGAACCCGGGTGTCCGGTTCACGTCTCCTGCTGCTGGAACGGTTCGATCGGTCAACCGCGGCGCGAAACGAGCCTTTGAGTCTGTCGTCATTGATATCGATGGCGACGATGCTGAGACCTTCAAAACGCTGGGCAATAAGGACGTTACAACGCTCAGTCGTGAGGAAGTCGTTGAGAACCTTGTCGAATCCGGCATGTGGACGGCGTTGCGGCTAAGACCGTTCAGTAGAGTTCCGTCCGTTGATTCCAGACCAAATTCGATATTCATCACCGCCACTGATACGAATCCGCTGTGTGCAAAGCCGGCAGTGATTATTGCCGAGCGAGAGCGGGACTTTCGCTTCGGTGTTCAGATTATCCGGCATCTGACCGAAGGAAGAGTTTTTCTGGTCAGCTGCCCCGGAGTGACGCTTCCGGGTGAAGAGCTGCCGAGTATTGAGGCTGTCGAATTCGAAGGGCCACATCCTGCCGGACTCGTCGGAACTCACATTCATTTTCTCGACCCGGTCAGTCGGAGTAAGAACGTCTGGCACATCAACTATCAGGACGTCATGGCAATCGGCCATCTGTTCCTGACGGGTGAGCTTGATGTTCGTCGCGTTCTTTCGGTGGCTGGTCCTGCTGTTTACAAGCCTCGGCTTGTTCGAACACGGATCGGTGCGTCAATGAAAGAACTGACTTTTGGCGAGCTGGTCGAGGGTGACGTTCGAGTGATTTCAGGTTCGGTCCTCTCGGGGCGAGCTGTCAGCGAAGGACCATTCGGGTTCCTGTCGCGGTATCACCTGCAGGTTTCGGCGTTGCTCGAAGGTCGCGAACGGGAATTTCTCGGCTGGCAGAAGCCAGGTCTGGATAAGTTCTCGTTGCGAAAGATTTTTGCATCGGCCTTCCTGAACCCGTCGCAAAAGTACAAGTTTACAACATCAACCGGTGGCAGTAAGCGGGCAATGGTTCCGATCGGCATGTACGAAGATGTGATGCCTCTCGACATCATCCCGACCTTCCTGCTTCGGTCGCTGATTATTGGAGATACCGATCAGGCCGCGGCTCTGGGCGCTCTGGAGCTTGACGAAGAGGATCTTGCCCTGTGCACCTTTGTGTGCCCAGGCAAGTACGAATACGGCACGTTGCTCCGAAAGAGTCTTGCCGTCATTGAACGTGAAGGATAGTCCAGCACTTCAGGCTCCGCTGCCACGACAGGGACTCGAAAGAGATAACGTGGTCGGTGTACTGGAGAGTTTGTCGGGGAAACACTGCCGGCGAAGTCGGCTTAAGAAGTTTGTATTGTGAAAGACTGACATGAAGCCGCTCAGACGGTTACTCGACGCCGTTGAACCGCACTTCTCCAAAGAGGGGAAGTTGCGGATGGCGTACCCGTTGTACGAGGCGCTAGACACGTTTTTGTACACGCCGGGACAGGTCACGTCGGGGCCTTCACACATCCGCGATGGCATCGACCTGAAACGGATGATGTCGACGGTCGTCGTCGCGTTGCTGCCCTGCATCCTGATGGCGATGTGGAATACCGGACATCAGGCAAACCTGGCCATCGCCGCCCTTGGCATCACACCGGACGCCGCCGCTAACTGGCGCTACTCGGTGATCGATGCACTGGGCGTCGGCTTCGATGCGAGTAGCCTGGTGGCGAACTTTGCCCACGGGGCTCTCTACTTTATCCCAGCTTATCTCGTGACAAACATTGTCGGCGGCACTTGGGAAGTCATCTTCTCGACCATCCGCAAGCACGAAGTCAACGAAGGCTTTCTGGTCACTGGTTTCCTGTTTCCGCTGACGCTGCCACCGAGCATTCCGCTGTGGCAAATCGCCGTCGGGATCAGTTTTGGAGTGGTGATCGGCAAGGAAGTGTTTGGCGGCACGGGTCGCAACTTCCTCAATCCCGCGCTGACCGCTCGGGCGTTCCTTTACTTCGCCTACCCGACTTCGATTGTCGGTGACGCTGTCTGGACGGCCTGTGATGGATTTTCAGGAGCAACACCGCTGGGGGCATTAGCGGCTGCCGATGTCGCTGTCGGAATGGGAGCCGTGTCCGAAACTCTGCAACAGGCGTTCCTGGGAACTATGCAGGGCTCGATGGGCGAGACATCGACGCTTGCCTGTCTGATTGGTGCTTTCATTCTGATTGCGACACGCATCGGTTCCTGGAAAATTATGGCCGGTGTCGTGTTCGGAGCGGTCGTGTTTTCGATCTTCCTGACTTCGATCGGCAGTCAGTCCAATCCTATGTTTGCCATGCCATGGTACTGGCATCTGAGTGTTGGTGGTTTTGCGTTCGGAACGGTGTTCATGGCCACCGACCCGGTCTCCGCGGC
>JABMPE010000085.1 GCA_013203845.1 Rhodopirellula sp.
CCGCAACTGTTTCACGAAAGCCGACTGTAAATTAGGGACCGCAGGCTCGGTCGTTCGTCTGTTTGACCACATGGCGGTACTTTCCTTCAAGGGCGATAACGAAGATCAGGTGCTGGAAGCCATGCTGGAAGCGGACGTCGATGTCGAGGATATCGAAAGCGAGGACGACCAGCTTACGCTGTTTGCACCGGCGAGCGAGTTTTACAAAGCGAAGCAGGCGCTACTGGAAGCGTTCCCGGAAACCGAACTGGAAGTCCAGGAGATCACGTTCCTTCCTCAGGCCAGCGTTGACATATCTGAGGACGACCTGCCGGCCTTTGAAAAGTTCATCAACATGCTGAACGACTGCGATGACGTCCAGGACGTGTACCACAATGCCATCCTGCCCGGCTAACGCACCGAGTCGAAAAGACAGCAATAACGGCAGCAATTCTGCAGGTCCGTGAGAGACGCGTCCCGTTCAGGCGGATGCGATCTTTCGATCGTGGTTCGCTTGTGGGCAGTCAGGCAGACTGATGGCGATGAGACTGGAAACCAGCAGGCAGGGGATGCAGGCGGCGAACGCCAGTTGAGGTGTGCCGGCTTTTTCAAAATACGACGTGATCGGTGCCTGAATCAGTCCACCGATGCCCCAGGACATGCCCATGGTCAAGGCGGATGCCAGTCCGGCTCCTTTGGGGAACTGCTGCTGAGCGTAAGAAACCATCGCCGGAGATGTTCCCCAGAGAACGATTCCCGACAGGGCAAGTGTTAGGAACAGCAGCCAGGGCGGGCAGCCTTCCCAGGCGAGAACGAGCATCAGCGGAATGCCGACGAGCGGACAACCGACCATGAATGCCTTCTCCCAGCCGGGTCGAAAGCGAAACACCATGAAGAACATTCCGACGCTGGCGGCGATCAGGAAGACTGACTGGGCGAGTCCGGTTTCGGCTTCGGAACATCCCCACTGTGGCTGATCCAGGGTGAACGCCAGAATCTTGTCCATCGCCATGTTTGGTACGAGCCGCAGCGAGCAGGTGATCAGCAGGACGATCGCGAAGCCTCCGCGACCATCGAGCGTTTCGCTGAGAGTGTGAGGCGACTTTTCTTCTTCGGCAGTTTTCGACAGGAGCCGTTCAGCGGTTTTTCCGAGTCGTCCGACTTTGAACAGTACGATGGCCAGAACTGCGATCGGAATGGTCAGCAAAGTGAGGCCTGGCAGGCCTCGGTCAGTCACAATCAACCCGCTGAGGATCGGGCCGAGACCTAACCCGAGCGAACCACCAAACATGAACAGCGAGATGCCTCGCGTACGCTGGCCGGTAAGAATGCGTCCCGCCAGGACGGCGGCTTCCGGATGAAAGGCGCCGACTCCGATTCCGCCAAAAAGCAGCAGGCCGAACAACGCAAAACGCTGGTCGACTCGCCCAATTGATGTCAGGAATAACGCGGCCACCACCGGACCCAGCCACAGCCAGATCGGAGCAGAGCGGCGATCACGCAGCCATCCGAAGACGACCTGGCTGATCGACGTGGGCATGGACTGAGCGATGAACGCGATCGATAAGCCGGCCACGCCGAAACTGTAGATTGTTTCCAGACGCGGCCAGAGCGGAGCGATCAGCAACGCGCATGTGTCGACGAGTGTGTGCAGCAGGGCGAGGCAGGCCAGCGCGGTCCAGGCGGGCCAAGTTGACTCAACCGACTTGTTGGATTGCATGGTGTCTCGGATGGATCGGAACGATTGCCGTGTTTCGCCGCGCTACGTGACTTCGTGGTGACTCGTGCCGCGTCAAGCCAGGAGGTCGTGCAGAACGTTACCTGCCACGTCGGTCAGGCGAAAATCGCGTCCGTTAAAGCGATATGTGAGACGCTCATGATTGATGCCCATCAGGTGCAGAATGGTGGCGTGCAGGTCGTTGACACTGACGCGATCGATCACCGCCTTGTGGCCCAATTCGTCCGTTTCTCCGTAGTGGACGCCGGGCCGCACGCCGCCCCCGGCCATCCAGTAGGTGAAGGCGTGCGGATTGTGGTCGCGTCCGGTGCCCCCCTTTTGCACCAGCGGCAGCCGGCCGAATTCGCCCCCCCAGATAATAAGCGTACTGTCGAGCAG
>JABMPE010000086.1 GCA_013203845.1 Rhodopirellula sp.
ACCCAGAGGACCGTAGAGAGATCACCCTACAGGAGGTGCTGTCCGACTTGCGTGCAGAAGACGCCCCACAAGTTTGGAAGCGACATTTTTGGGCGACTCCCCGTGACTGGCGATTAATTGATCGACTTTCGTCATACCCTCGCCTTCGAGACCAAGTACGCCAGGCAAGAGAGCGAATTTCGGAGAAACCTTGGCTAATTGCGGAAGGGTTTCAGCCGGTTGGAAAGAATGATGATCCGACCAAGGCAACAAAGCTGTTGCTTTCATCAAAACGATTCATTGAGGCAACGTCATCCTTTCTGAGTCTCTTTTTGCTACCGAATGAATGCGATAGATTACCAGTATCAAGCGTAACCGTCAGAAGCGGTTCAAACAAGCAGACAGGGGTATTCTGTGGCCCCCACGTAATCATAGCTAAAGGCTTAACGCGGGTTGCGTTCACGGACTTCGACGTCTCGTTCCGTCACGCTTTGCGCGGAATTAGCGGACCGGAAGAGGACAGCGAACTACTCGCATTCCTCGCAGCTTACCTTCGATCGCGGCTGGGGAGATACCTCCTATTCCACACCTCAACTAACTGGGGAGTGTATAGACCAGAGGTGCATGTTCAGGAAATACTACGTCTCCCGTTTCCATTGCCGGATTCACTGCCTAATCCAAAGGCGTGCTGGAAGATAGTACGCAAGGTAGCGGCGATTGTGCGGGTAGCAGCCAAACAGGCGAGCAAACCTATGTGTGATCGCCAGGATATTGTACGGGCGGCAACCCGCGACATAGAGCCTCTTATCGATCAATATTTCGACGTTCTACCGACGGAAAAGGTGCTTGTCGAAGACACCGCGAACACTATTATTCCGAGTGTTCAGCCAACACTGAAGCGGCGAGCGGTTCAGACGATCATTCATGCTGACGATAAGCAGCGTGATGTGTATACGAAGCGGTTGTGCGCAACTTTGAATGGCTGGTCGAAACGCGGCGGATTTGTCGTTAAGGGCAAGCAGTCAGGATCGTCAGAGTTAGGAGTTGGCATTGTGGTGTTGCAAAAGTCGCTACGAGGGGACAAAGTACCGCCGCCGACACCTCCGAGCGATCTACTTGCGACTATGGACGATCTTCGAGACTCGCTGAAACACAAGCTGAACACGTTCGAATTGGTGCGCGGGATCAAGGTATTCAAGGGCGACCTGTTATACGTTATCAAATCTATCGGTCGCAGGTTTTGGACAGAGTCGGCCGCGCTGAATGATGCCGATGAGATTGCAGGTTCCATCCTGACCCAAGCGTCAAAGGGCACTGAATGAGTGTGCGCGGACAATCATCTGCGTGGGTCGACCTGATTGACCCGATGACGCCCGAGATTCTCCGCTTGGTAGTTGAAACGTGGGGCAAG
Source organism: Rhodopirellula sp. (assembly GCA_013203845.1). GTDB lineage: Bacteria > Planctomycetota > Planctomycetia > Planctomycetales > Planctomycetaceae > JABMPE01. The sequence continues at coordinate 1,391 of JABMPE010000086.1, forward strand.
ATGCCGTCGCCCGCACCAAATCAACTTGAGGATGCGATTACCGATCAGTTGTGTGTGGCGCTCCGAAGAAATCGTGACTTGAGAAGTCTGATGTTCTACGTGATGACGCAGACAGTCATTCTGGAGCCGGATGCAGGTGAAGTAGTGGGCCGAATGGACATTGCTTTTCTCCCGACGGGCAAGGACATAGTGCCCGATGAGGATGCCTATTTTTGCCTGGAGTGCAAACGACTCAACGTGATCAAGGACGGTCGGAAGCGGTCCTACGCCTCTGAATATGTGAAGTATGGAATGCTGCGGTTCGTTACCGGACAATACTCACGTTCGGTGCGGCATGGGGGAATGCTGGGGTATGTGCTGGACGGAGACGTCGATAATGCAATCGGTAACGTCGAGAAGAACATTCGCAAGCACCGAGCGAAGTTGCGAATCCTTGGATCGGACGCTTTCCTTCCCTCGGTTTACCTCAACGGAATCCAGACAGCACGTGAATCGCATCACCAGCGGGCGCACGAGTCAGGCCCTTTTCGTATCCATCATATGTTCATGGCCGGTATCGCCAATATCGATCGCAGCCAATGAGATCGAATTGTCACTCTTGACAGCCACAGACGGAAGCGGAAAGTGCGAAAATTGCCGTTTTTGAGACTTTCGCTTCTAAGTCCCTGTAGCTGTTGGCCCGAGGGTAGTCTCACGTTTTCAGCCAGTCGCCTTCATGTCAGCGTAGTCCATAATCTTCTGAAACTCACTCAGCATCGCAGGTGCCGCCTGCGACAGGGAATGGGCCTCCTGCCACTCCTGGCCCGCCGTCTTCCGGACGGCTCGTACTGCGAATATCACCGCCGCAATCTTCTGTGCTGTGAATTTGTCTGGGCCGAGGTAGAACATCCTC
>JABMPE010000087.1 GCA_013203845.1 Rhodopirellula sp.
CTGCAACGTGCTGGCGAAGTTCGATTCTCCGGGAGCGACTCAGACATTTCTGCTCGACGCGCACCAGGACACTGTTCCCGTCGACGGCATGACAATTCCCCCGTTCGAGCCGACGATCAAGGATGGCCGCATCTATGGACGCGGGTCGTCGGACGTCAAAGGCGGCATGGCCGCGATGCTGTGGGCGTTTCGGCGGCTCGTTCTGGAGCAGCCCGCCGGAGCCGCCAACGTCGTCATGAGCTGCACCTGCGACGAAGAATCCACGACAACGGGGATCAACGATCTGATTCGCTACTGGCAGGATGGCGACGGTCGTTCAACGTTGCTCAATCAAAAACCCGACGCAGCCATCATCGCCGAGCCAACGCTGCTCGACGTTGTTGTTGCCCACCGAGGCGTCACGCGATTTGTCATTACGACCAAAGGTCGAGCGTGTCACAGCTCGGATCCGACACAGGGCGTCAACGCGATTTACCGGATGGCTCGTCTGGTCAGCTGCCTCGAAAAGTACGCCGCCGAACTGCCAGGCCGATCTCCAGCACACCCGTTGTGTGGACCGGCCACGTTGAGCGTCGGACTGATTTCCGGCGGGGCGAGTGTCAACGTCGTGCCGGATGAATGTTCGATTGAAGTCGACCGTCGACTCACTCCCGGAGACGACGCCGACGAAGCCTACGACGACATCCGGCGATTCCTCACCAGCCAGCTCGACTTTGAATTCGACATGCAGCCGCCGTACATCGTCAGTCCGACACTCAGCAACGACGACAATGGCTGGCTGAACACTGCATTGCAGGAACACATTTCCGAAGTTGCCGGTCGACATTCTGCCGTCGGAGTTCCGTATGGCACCCACGCTTCACGAACGTGCGGCGCGGACGTTCCGTCCGTCGTCTTCGGCCCCGGCTCGATCGACCAGGCTCACACGAAAGACGAATGGCTCGAAATCGACCAGCTCGAAAAAGCCAGCGAAGTCTACTTCCGCTTCTGCAGCAACCCGCCCGCATCGCTTTTGGCGTCACCAGCGTCGTGAGCCAGCCTCAGGTTCCGATGTTGAATGCCCGCTGCTAGTATCTTCCGCGTCTGCCAGTCATCCAGACAAACGGTTGCTCAACGACAAAAGCGATCCCCTGATACTTCGGGAGAATCTTAATGCGCAGCGTGTTCCCTTCGCGGTTTTTTCTGTCCGCAGTCCTTGCCTCACAGCTGATATTCAGCGGTTCCTTTGCGGTTGGCCAGGAAGTTGAAAAGCCGCCAGTCGTTGAAGAGGTGGCATCCACACCGGCAGAAACCGCAGCAACGGAAACGGCACCTGACCCACCGGCGTCAGATACTGGAAAGGAAGAACCCGCTGGAATCCAGGAGCGAATCAACGATGCCTTCGGAAAGGTGAATGAATTTCTCGCCTACTACATGTTTTACAACGTGTTGAATTTCGTCGGGAACGAGAATGTTGATGGCAAAGACTCGATCGGCAATCTGCAGCTTGCGGTGATCTGGCTCGTGATGGGCTCGATCTTCTTCACGATTCGAATGGGCTTTATCAATGTCCGCGCTTTCAAACACTCGATTCTTGTGACAGCGGGCCGGTACGACAATCCGGAAGACGCTGGTGAAGTCAGCCACTTCCAGGCGTTGACTTCGGCTCTGTCAGCAACAGTCGGGCTGGGAAACATCGCTGGCGTCGCGATCGCTGTTTCGCTGGGTGGCCCCGGAGCGACATTCTGGATGGTCATCGCCGGCTTTCTCGGCATGACATCTAAATTCGTGGAATGCACGCTCGGTCAGAAATATCGCGAAGTTCGACCGGATGGTCGCGTTATGGGTGGAGCGATGTTCTATCTCTCGCGAGGCCTCGCGAAGATGGGCCTGGGACCGGTTGGCTCGGTACTGGGAATTGTGTTCGCCGTCCTGTGTATTGGCGGATCGTTTGGCGGTGGCTGCTCATTTCAGGTGAATCAGTCGCTGAATGCCGTGGCCGAGTCGATCGAATTTCTCAAGGATGATGGCAACCGCTGGATCTACGGAGCGTTCATGACGGTGGCGGTTGGTGTGGTCATCATTGGCGGCATCCGCTCGATCGCCCGTGTTGCCGAGAAAATCGTACCGACAATGTGTGGACTCTACGTGCTGTCGTGTCTGGTTATCCTTGTGATGAACGCGGCATCAATCCCCTCAGCGATCACCTCGATTCTCGCAGGAGCATTTTCTGACGAAGCACTGTATGGCGGGTTCATCGGGATTCTCGTTACAGGCTTTAAACGGGCGGCGTTTTCGAACGAAGCGGGTGTTGGGTCAGCAGCGATCGCTCACGCGGCAGCCAAGACGGAGTATCCTGTTCGAGAAGGCATTGTTGCGCTACTCGGACCGTTTATTGACACGGTCGTCATTTGCACGATGACAGCGCTCGTGATCGTAATCACAGGAGCTTACAACAACCCGGATCCACTCTTCGTCGCCGCTCGAGACAGCAATCAGGGAGCAACACTGACGTCGATGGCAATGGATGCTCAGATTAACGGCTTCCGCTATCTGCTGGCGGTCGCAGTTTCGTTGTTCGCATATTCCACAATGATTTCCTGGTCGTACTACGGAGAACGTTGCTGGGCTTATATCTTCGGCGACGGGTCATCAATGGTGTACCGCGTTATTTTTCTCTGTTTCGTCTTTCTGGGTTCCATCGTTTCCGCGACCAACGTGCTGGAATTCGGCGATCTGATGATTCTCGGCATGGCCTTTCCGAACGTCATCGGCGTGGTCCTGCTTTCCGGAGAAGTAGCCGCTGACCTGAAGGTCTACTGGAAAAAATACAACGCTGGCGAATTCGTCGAATTCGGCAAGTCCAAATAGCAACCAGCTAATCGACTTCTCAGGGACCGCCTCATGCTGACTTCGTTATTGCTCCCTGTTCTGCTCAGCGGTGTCTCGCTGTTCTTTGCCAGTTTTCTTTCCTGGATGGTCCTGCAGTTTCATAAGCAGGACTGGATCAAGCTGGAGAAAGAAGACGATGTGATGGATGCTCTCAGGTCAGCCGGAGTTCCGCAGGGCAGTTACATGATTCCCGGCTGTGTAGATCCGAAGGAGATGCAGAGCGACGAGTACAAAAAGAAATTCGAAGAGGGCCCGGTGGGCGTGCTGACGGTCTACGGAAAACCCAGCATGGGACGAAACCTGGGTCTGACGTTCGTGTACTTTCTCGTCGTGAGTTTCTGCCTCGCGTACCTGGCACAACTGCACATCAAACCCGGGGCAGGCTTCATGACAGTCTTCCGTTTTGTCGCCACAGCCGGGCTGATGACCTTCCTGGCGGCGATGGTTCAGCACGCCATCTGGTTTCACAACCGCATCGTCGGACACATCGTCGAGTCGGTTCTCTATGCCGTCATCGTTGCCGCTATTTTCGGAGCGATGTGGCCAGCCGCGTGATGCTGGCAACATTCCACCTGATGAAGGATCGTTCGCCCGTCGGTTCCGACCGTCCGGTATCAGGGCTCGGTGTCAGGCCGGCACTCTTTCGAACAGTGGTCAGCAGGAAGGTCGACTGTCCATCTGGTGACCACGGTGGCGAGGACACATGATCGGCGATGAAGAGGATCTCGATCGACACTTTGACTACATTATCCGAAACCCTCGAAAAGCACGGCCATGCGAAGTCCTCCTGGAAATGGCCGCGGCTGGTTTTCATTGAGGAGCGTCGCTCGTGCAAGGTGCCAGAAACCGAAAAGCGAGTACGAATCAGCGATTCGATGAAATCTCAGATTCGGTGGGGGAATAATTGACGCTGAGCTGATCAGCAACGACTTGAATTGGCCTTACTTTTAGTTGGACCTGGTCAGGAGAAACCTGACCGACGGAATTGAACAATGACCACATTGAACAAGTACAGCTCGAAAATTACGCAGCCCGCGTCGCAGGGAGCGTCGCAGGCGATGCTCTACGCGACCGGCATGACCGAAGCCGACATGAACAAGCCGCAGATCGGCATCGCTTCGGTCTGGTACGAAGGCAATCCCTGCAACATGCACCTGCGGGATCTGGCCGACAAGACCAAAGAAGGCGTGACCAAAGCCGGCATGGTCGGCATGCGGTTCAACAC
>JABMPE010000088.1 GCA_013203845.1 Rhodopirellula sp.
GGCGGGCAGGAAGGCCATGTCGAGCATGCGGTCGGATTCGTCGAGCACAAAGAATTCCAGCCGGTCGAGTTCGACATGTCCCTGATTGATCAGGTCCAGCAGGCGGCCCGGCGTGGCCACCAGAACGTGGACGCCTTTTTTCAGAGCACGCACCTGTGGATTCTGATTCACGCCACCGAAGACAGTAATCAGACTCAAATTCATCTTCTTTCCGTACGCGAGAAAGCGTTCGGAAATCTGCGTCGCCAGTTCGCGAGTCGGCGACAGCACGAGCACTCGCGGAGTTCGCGGCGTCAGCGATCGTTTTTCTTTGCTGATCCGATGCAGAATCGGCAACGCAAACGCCGCCGTCTTGCCGGTGCCCGTCTGCGCGACTCCGAGAATATCCCGCCCCATCATGATCTTCGGAATGGCGGCTTCCTGGATCGGGGTCGGCGTGTGGTACTGCTCCGCGGCTGCTGCTTTCAACAGCGGCTTGACGAGGTTGAAGTCAGCAAACGTCATCTTTGACATGGTAGCGATCGATCGGTCTGAAACGTGTAGCCACGGAGCAGCTCTCTGGAATGAGGGCTTACGAATAGCGACATCGTACCGTGCAGATCGTTAGCTCGAAGTGTCGGACGATCACAATTCCAGGATTCGCGAACGAAGAGTGCGGTCGGACGTTGGATTCTGTCGGAAGACTCGCCAAGATCGTTATCGAAAGTCCGAAGCAGATCTGGTCTGGCCGGATCGTTCTGACGTTCCCTGTGGGGCCGTCGCAATGTCCGGCAAGCGACGTTCTCCAGTGAATCAGTCGGTCTTAATGCGGAGCTTTTCAATCATCTTTTTGACCTCGTCGGCGGTCAGGACGTCATCCTTGTCGGCGTCGAGTATTTTGAAAATCGGAAGATGCTTTGCGGGAACTTCGTTTTTTTCGAGCTTACCGTTGTTGTTGCCCTGCTGGTCGAAGTCTCGAATGGCTTTCAGAATTTCCAGGACGCGAGCCTTCGTGCGGTTGCTGCTGACCGGACTCCGCGTTGCAGAATTGTCGGCCTTGCCGGCTCCAGGACTGAGGACTTCAGCCGGGATCGCCACATCGAAATAGCCGATCATCATTTCGTTCCAGGTCTGATCACCCCAGCGGACCGTTTGTGTCGGATCGGGATTTGACAGGTTTTTTTCCGAATTGTCGAAGTGGGCGACGCATTGCAGGTACGCTCCTTCGGGAAGAGAAATCGGCTTTGCGACACGATAGGCCGTTTGCCAGTTGAAGTCGTACTGCGGGACGTTCAGCAGAGTTTCCTTTCGCCCATCGGGAAAGTGTGCTTCGTAACTGAACGACTTTCCCCGCAGGTGCATGTGCGGCATGAAGGCGAGAATCTGAACGTCCGTGGGAGCCGTTTTTGACTTCGCTTCCACTCGAAAGTTGTCAGCGTTGGGCGGGATGATCAATCCACCATGATTCGACGCCTGCTGAGTGATGACAACCTGCTCGATGGTTTCGTCGGATTCCGCGAATATCAGACCGAGCCGGCTGAGATCCTTCTGCGGCGTTCCGATTGGCGTGTAGTGCAACTGAAAAGCAAGCTTCGAACCGGCCGGAATGTACTTGGCCATTCCGCGGGGATAATGCGGAGCCCGGTGGCCGGGCACGTATGCGGCGAGGAATTCGCCGGTTGTTGAATCTTTGCTTTTTGATCGGCCTTCCGGCGGTATCACGAATACCAGGATGTGATGCACGACGGCGCGATTGCCCGGTTGCAACTCAGCCGCCTTGACCCATTTGTCCTCTTTAAAGCCGGGGTCGATCTGGAAATACTGATAGCGGACGGTTCCTTCCGCAGGCACATCGAATGGCTCGTCCCGCATGTTGACGACGAGGTCTGGTTCGCGCGGCAACTGCCAGCCATCAGTGAACGTCGGAGCTGACGGGAGCTTTGATGGATCACCTTCCGGACAACCAGCATCTACCCACTGTTTAATCTGCGACTTTTCGTCAGCTGTGATGAGGCGGGCGTTGATAAAGTCGCCGTGCTTCGGATCGGCATGCCACGGTGGCATTCGACCATCGCGAATGACTTCGAGCATGGTGTCGCCCCAGCCAGCGACCTCGTCATATTTTGTGAGCGAGAACGGAGCGATCTCGCCTTCGCGGTGACACTCGACACAATGCTTATTAAGAATCCGGACGATCTGGTTGGAGAAGGTGACTTCACTTGCCGCGTCTGGCTTTCGCATTCGTCCGATGAAGCAGCCGATGACTTCAGTGGACGGCGTCCTGATCTCACGCGAAGCCAGCAGGTCGTCGATTGCGTCTGTAACGAATGACTTCTGTGGCTCGTCGCGGATGTAACCGACTCCATATTGATCGTCGATCCGACCGTGGTAACGCACGACACGTTTCTCATCGAGAATCAGAATTTCGGGCGTACGAGTCGCTCCCACCTGGTCGGCGATTCGATTGTCGAGGTCTTTGAGGATCGGAAACTCGATGTTGTGAATTCGTGCGTACGCTGAGATTTCTGTGATCGAGTCGTGCCGGTTCGAATTCACTCCGAGAACAGTCACGCCTTTATCCGCGTAAGACTGCGCGATGCTGGCCAGACGAGGGCCGTACAACTTTGCCAGCGGGCACTCGGTACCGAGAAACGCCAGAACCACGATCCTGCTGTCGGCATATTCTTTGAGGGAGTGTGTGCGCCCTCGGAAATCTTTTGCCGAAAAGTCGGAAATCGTTGTTCCAACGAGGCCTGCTGTATCAGCAGCGGCAACTGGTGAGAGCATGGCACTTGTGAGAAAGTTCGTGAGCAGGACGGGAACTGCCCATTTCCAGACGGAAACACGGCGAACTTGCGTGGCTGGGGAAGTCATGTCTGGCCTTGTCATTCTGGCTATCTGGATTCAACGTCGCACACAACGTACCCGAGCGAGGCCTTGATTGTTGCAGGATTCTTTGGATGCGGCATTTTTCCGGATGCGGCGACGCGGTGTCCCCAGCAGACTATTTTCGCGATGCCGCCGTGTCGAGTCCGAGTAGTGAAGAGCATCGCGATCGGAGAGAACCAGGCGGAGACAATGGATGATCGGGCCTGATTTCAGTTTCGCGAACGGCGCGATCCTGCTGGGAAAATTCCTGACGCGTCCCCGTGCCGCAGTCGGTGAGATCGGACAGAGCAGAACACGGAGCGTTCCGGAGCATCTGAGAGTTGTGGCTTTTGCCAGACGAATTGCTGCCTGACGGCATTTTCGGCTGTTACTGATCCGGGCACCCCGCCGGAGGTAGGAGAATCGTTCTTTCTCTGATAGTCTTTGAAGGAATCTCTGTGTCTTTTTCTATTTCGAAATTCGTCAAGTCCGTCTTCCACTCGAACGAAGTTTTCCGATGCCAGATCCGCAAAAGGTTTTCAAAGTAGAGCGAGTCGGTAACACGCTGATTGTGTTGCCTCAGGGACCAGCTCTGCATTTTCAGCACAACGACGTCCACCTGGAGTCGAATGAGCTTTACCGTGCGTTGGACGGCCCGAACATGCTGCACGTTGTGATTGACATGCAATGTGTTGACTATGTCGACTCGGTAATCATCAGCTCGATTCTCCGGTGCCTGACCAAGTGCAAGCAGCGACGCGGAAAATCCGTCTTCTGCAACGCGTCGGAGAATATGACTGAGCTTCTCAAATGCATCCGCCTTGGCAAACTGTGGCCGTCGTACGATTCCCGCGAGGAAGCACTTCAGGCCGTCAACAGCTGATTCATCGCCCGTCACGGATTGACCGAAGGCTACCTCTATGGCAGTTTGCCTGTTTGATATCGATGGAACGTTGCTGAGCAGCGGCGGAGCGGGGCAGGCCGCGATGGAAGTGGCACTCGAATCGACGTTCGGGATTACGGCACCGACTGAAGGAATCTCAGTCGCCGGGCGTACCGACCGGGCGATCGTGACCGAACTCCTGCAGTTTCATGGTGTCGAGGACGCGGACTCGAACTGGATAAGATTTGTCGAGGCGTATCTCACGCAGTTGCCGCACGAATTGACTTCGCGCGACGGACTGATCTTACCGGGGGTCGAGGCGTTGCTGGCCGAACTTTACCGCCGCAAGTCGCTGACGATGGGGTTGCTCACGGGGAATTTTCGCCGGGGAGCGGAGCTGAAACTCAGTCACTATCAGCTCAGCGACTATTTTCTGGGCGGTGGTTTCGGCGATGATCATTTCGACCGGGATGATGTCGCGAAGGCGGCTTTGGCGGACATTCGGGGAAAACGGAATCTTGCAAACGATGCCGAAGTCTGGGTCATTGGCGATACGCCAGCCGACGTGAAATGCGGTCGAGCGATCAATGCCACCGTCGTTGCTGTAGCGACTGGCTTGTACTCGATGGACGAGCTTGAGGCCTGTGATCCAGACTTCCTGTGCGAAGACTTTTCCGACGTCGAGCTGATCCTCGGTTTTTTTCCGGTCGAGTAGAGCTGTTCGTTGCCTGCCGATTCACCGGATGGAAGCTCGGCAAGGAAAAACAAAACCTCTGGCCTGCAGTGTGCAGGCCAGAGGTTGATTTGGGACCAGTCTGGTTCTTGAACGATCAGTGAGCGACGGTTGCTGGCACGTCCACATCTTCCGGAACAGCAAATGCCAGTGGGACGTCTTCCGTGTCTGACCAGGGAGCCTTTCCGGCGGCCATTGCTGATCGGGCGGAGTGAGTCGTCTGGGCTTTCACCACCAGGTTGAAGGCTCCGTCACCGGCTGGCTCAAAGAATTCACGGAACCATAGCATGTTGGCGATGTGAGGCTGCGGCGTATAAAGCCGCACGGCAATTCCACGATCGGTGTAGTCATAGAGCATCCCGAAGAAACCACTCGGAATGTACTTGACGAATCGCAGGTCGACGCCGATTGCCTGTCGTTTTTCGGTTTCGGCCAATCGGGCGAGAGTTTCGCGAAGCAGGGCAAGATCGGCACCATCCCAGATTTCCATTTCGCCCATCACGACAACGTGGAATCCGTCGCGAACGTCGATCGAGCTTCTTTTCTTTCTGGCCATTGTCCGTTAC
>JABMPE010000089.1 GCA_013203845.1 Rhodopirellula sp.
AGATTCCTTTCTGACTGAAATGTGTTCAGCTGGTATTCCCAGGAATCTGGTCCTTTCGCATATCCATTCGCTTAATGAAACCCTTGTTTTACAGGCTCAAAATCCGTCACGGCGTTGCCCGAACGCCCTTGCCTCAGCCTCGCTGTCAGCCTCGTGCGACCAGACTTCACGCTCGATTTTCGACAGTCGTTCCAGCGCGACACGACAGTCGTCCAGCAGATCAGGGTCGGTGAACTTGCTCGCGAACTCCTCGATTGGACGCCCGATATCTGCCGGTCTCAGGCTGAACAGTCCGTCAATCATCGGCGTAAACAGCTTGACCTGAAATTGGCGATCGAGAAACAACGTGGCGATGTCGCTGCTTTGCAGCAGGTTGGTGATGTCGTCGTTCACGACCTGCAGCTCCCGCAGTTTCTCTTCGAGCTGGTTATTGACCGTATTCATTTCCTCATTCAACGACTGCAGTTCTTCCTTCGAAGACTCCATCTCCTCGTTGGCGGACTGGAGTTCCTCGTTCATCGACATCACTTCTTCATTGGCCGCTTTCAATTCTTCATTGGCACTGTCCTGTTGCTCGATGGTGCTCTGCAGATCGTCACGCGTGGCTTTCAATTCGAATTCCAGTTGTTCCACAACGCCGGACAGGTCTTCCGTCCGACTGCTGGATTCGCGAGTCTTTGAGGTGCCTCGACGTTCTGCAGTTTCAGAACTTCGCTGAGCGTCGGGAACGCGATCCTCAAACGTGATCAGCAGCAGTTCGGCCGTTATTTTCGAGTCACGCAGTGGTTCGACCGTGAACTTTACCGGGTGATAAGTTGTGTTGCGTTTGACGCGGGCATCTTCAACGACGACGGTCAGTTTTTCCCGGATGGCCTGTTGTACGGCGGTGCGAATCTTTGTCCGCAGACCTTCCCGAACGAGACTCAACAGATCGTCCGTTGGTGGCCCGCCCGGCTGTTCCAGATACCGCCCGGTCGGCCCGTGATAGTTCAGAACTTCATGGCGGCAGTCAATCAGTACCGCGGCGGGTGTGTTCCGGAGTAACAGCTGTTGTGTCAGACGACCAAGGTCTGTCGTCGGGGTGAGCGGTGTTTCGAGAACTCGTTCTGGCAAAAACGACGGTCCCGTGGATGGGATGATCGGGAAGGTCGCGTGCGGTGGACGTGCTGTCTCGATCCTCCGATAGACCCTCCATTTTGGCGAAATCGGCTCAAACAGATCGATCGCGCGACCGATGGTCTCGGAAGGGCCCAGCACCAGAAAACCGCCCGGCTTCAGCGCAAAATGAAACATCGCGATGACTTTGGCCTGCACCTCTGGTTCGAGATAGATCAGCAGATTGCGGCAGCTGATCAGGTCGAGCTTCGAGAACGGTGCGTCGCTGATCAGATTCTGAGCCGCGAAGACGATGGACTCGCGCAGTTGCTTGTGGACGTGAAACTGCTGCTCGTCGACGTTAACGACGTTCACAAAGAAGCGGTGACGTCGCTCCGGCGAGACGTTCCCGAGAGCGTTTTCCGCGTAACGTCCCAGACGCGCTTTCTCCAGCGCAGACTCGTCGATATCCGTGCCGAAGATCTGCAGGTGGGCCTCGCGTCCGGCCTCGCTGAAGCCTTCGGTCAACAGCATGGCGAGGGAGTAGGCTTCCTCACCGCTGGAACAACCCGGTACCCAGACTCGCACCGGGGTATCGTGGTCTGTTCGCTGAAGCAGTTCGGGAAGCACCTTCTGTTTAATCATTTCGAACGCTTCGGGCTCGCGAAAGAACTCCGTCACGCCGATCAGCAGATCCTGAAACAGCCGCTGCGTCTCCCCCGGCTCTTCACGCAACAGTTCGATGTAACGCGATACGGTGTCAATCTGGTTGAGGCCCATCCGACGCGCGACACGCCGCATGACCATGTTTTTCCGATAGCAGTGGAAATCGTACTTCGTGTGAGCACGCAACCGAGCCATGATGCGGTGGATGTCCGTCGATTCAGTCGAGTCTGCTGGTTCCTGCTCTGATAGAGTTGCCCGGCTGACATAAGGATGCCCGACGTACTTCATCAGGGCGTCCGGCATCTCTTCCGGCGTCAGCACGTAATCGGCCGCACCCGCGCTGATGGCGGCTTCCGGCATACCGGGACTTCCGGCGCTGCCCGGTTCCTGAACCATCACCATTCCGCCCGCGGCTTTGATTGCCATGAGCCCTTGAATTCCGTGATGTCCTGTTCCGGAAAGAATAATGCCGATGGCCAGCTGCTGCTGATCCTGCGCCAGCGACTCCAGAAAGATATCGAGCGTGCCGTACGGTCCACGTTGATCTGACAGGGGGTGGTGCTGCAGGCGGCCATGCGTCACGGTCAGGCAACGATCAGGCGGAATGACATAAACGTGGTTCACCTGCAGAACAGTCGCTTCAGCCGCTTCCACCACCAGCATGCCGGTCTGTCTATCGAGCAGTTCCGGCATCAGACTGTGATGCGACGGCGCAAGATGCGGTACGATTACAAACGCCATCCCGTTCTCGTCTGGCATGTGCTCGAACAGCGCTGTCAACGCTTCAAGACCACCAGCCGAAGAGCCGATCCCGACGACTGGAAAAGCCTGCGCCGGGACGCGAGGCGGCTCGGACTCTGCCAGGTTGCTGCCCGCGACGGGACTGTCATCTGCGAGGTTACTGCTGCCTGCTTCGTCACTGCGGGCCACCCGCTTTCGCCCGATGTGCTGGCGGTCACTGGATGCTGATTTTCGCGTCGCCGATTTCGATTTCTTTTTCGCCATGTTCATTCAGTCCACAGGATCAAACGCTTACACGCGTGAGTCTACATCCGGTGGACGAAAAGTGGACCTCTGCCAGCAACTGAAATTGTCAGCCACTGATATGTAGCGTTTTCCACTACGCGTCTGTCACGCGTCCACAATGATCTGGCGTTAAACGAGTTCAGCGGCCCATCGACGATGGAAAACGCGAACTTCCAGCGGCACGATCCAGCCGACCACAACAGGAGCCATGCCTTCACGAGGAGCAGGACCATGCGGAATCAACTGCCATCTGTGCTGATCGTCGATGACAACAGAGATTTCTGCGACAGCCTGTTCGACTGCATCGAAGCGTATGGTATTGATGTAAACGCCACGCACGACCCCGCGACGGCACTGCATCTGATTCAATCCACTGATTACGACGTGGCTCTGCTGGACTTCAATATGCCCGGCATGAACGGACTGGTGCTGTTCAGTCGAATGCGGCAACTGCACCCGAAGATTCATGGGATCCTGATGACCGCGTGCGTGGAGACCGGAATCGAGCAGGCTGCTCGCCAGGCCGGGTTTCGCCAGGTGGTTTCCAAACCAATCGATATCGGCGAACTGCTGCTGTCCGTACGGAGTTTATGGGCTCGGCGTCGCCGAATGTCGGCCCGTCGCCGGCAAAACGATTGCCGTGTCGACGACGAGACACACGTCATGTAGTGATTTCCGCGACAAGGCCGTCGCGTGAACCTGGAAGTGCATAAGGATCACGTTAATACAGTAGCGTCCTGCTTGGATCCCGATCGAGTTCCGGGTACTTCTGTAGACGCTGCTGCCCATCACAGGTGGGATCGACTGAATTGACAATTCCTGAATTCCTGCCGTCTACCGCTCCTGCCGTCTACCGCCACTCGAAGAACAACATGAGAACAGGAGGTGCAGCATGCCATTCGCAACGGCGATTTCCGTCCGACAGACATCATCAGCACGTGATAACCGGGCGGTTTCCGGGAATCATGTCATCACCACGGGAACTGGTGGCGGTACGTGCCAGGCGGTATTCGACCGCAAACTGCAGGAGAGGGTTCAACGGTCGCTTGGCACGACCAGTTACCGGATGCTGTCGGGACTGCAGATTCAGGTGATGGATGGTCATGTGCGACTGCTCGGCCATGTCCCGAGCTACTATATGAAACAGCTTGCTCAAACAGCAGTCATGAAGGTCGAAGGAATCGGCCGGCTGCATAATGACCTGCGTGTTTCACCGCGTTGAACACTTTGAAGTCGATGAACCGCTGGCTCTCCTGATCCCGCCTGCCTCTCTTCCCTCCCCAAAGGCGAATCCCGTTTCGTCCTTCAGTGAGACGCTCTGATGATCGCAATCAACCGCATCCTGGCCATCGAGGATGATCTCGACATTCAGGCCAATCTGCGCGATATCCTGGAACTCGACGGTTACGAAGTGGATGTCGCGGCACGCATCAGCGAAGTCCTGAAACGTCGCAACTGGTCGGATTACACGGCCATTCTGCTGGACCGTCAGCTGCCCGATGGCTCGGCAGAGGAGTTACTGCCGAAGCTGGTTGAACTGGCGCCAATGGCGGCCGTTGTCATTGTGACGGGTCACTCGGACTTCGAAGGCGCGATCACGGCGCTCCGCTATGGTGTCTCGGACTACATTCTGAAACCGATCGATCCGGAATCCCTGCGGTTCAGTCTGCAGCGCATCGTGCGGGTTCGCGAAGCAGAGGAACGGGCACAACAGGCCGAGCGTCTCGCCGCAATTGGAGAGATGATGACCGTGCTCGCTCATGAAAGCCGCAACTCGTTTCAACTGGCCAGCCTGAATCTCGACATGCTCGATCTGCAGCTTGAAGGAAACGACGAAGGACACCTGCTTATCGAGCGGATCCACAAATGCCAGGACAAAGTAAGCCGACTGTTTGAAGACGTACGAGGTTACGCCTCGCCCATTCACCTTGACCGGACTTCAATCAGTTTGATCACGATTCTGCATGACACGGCCGATCAGATTCGCACGCTCAATCTGTCACGTAAACTGTGCATTAACATTGCCGCTGTCCCGGAACGTCAACCGGCCCCCGTGGTGAGTATTGACGTCTCTCGCATCGAACAGGTCTTTCGAAATCTGATGGAGAACTCCATCGCCGCCTGCTCCGATCAGGTCGAGATTGAGATTGCATGTACGGTCACTGGGATGGGACAGGAGGCCGTGATTGAAGTTCGCTATCGTGACAATGGCCCCGGATTGTCGACCGAATGCCGCCGCAGAATCTTTGAGCCGTTCTTTACGACAAAACCCAAAGGAACAGGTCTGGGCATGGCGATCTCGCAGCGCATTGTCCAAGCGCACGGCGGCTCGCTGAAGGCAATTGCTCCCGAAGAGCATTTCGGCGCCGAGTTTCTGATTACACTGCCGGCTGGCCACGACTCCAGTCATAACGATCGAAGGACAGACTGATGAAGGCGATGATTCTCCGGCGAACCATCAGTCTGAGTGACTGTGACGAACCGCTGGAGTGTATCGACCTGCCAGTTCCCGAACCGCAGGATGGCGAAGTGCTGCTGCGTGTCTCGGTC
Source organism: Rhodopirellula sp. (assembly GCA_013203845.1). Classification (GTDB taxonomy): domain Bacteria; phylum Planctomycetota; class Planctomycetia; order Planctomycetales; family Planctomycetaceae; genus JABMPE01. The sequence continues at coordinate 5,338 of JABMPE010000089.1, forward strand.
TGCGGAGTCTGTCATACGGAACTCGACGAGATTGAGGGCCGCACACCGCCACCGTCTTATCCGGTAATCCCGGGACACGAGGTCATTGCTCGTGTCGAGCGACTCGGACGCGGCGTCACCCGATTGAAAGCAGGGCAGCGAGTCGGCGTCGGCTGGATTCATTCGTCTTCCGGCGACGAGTTCGAGAACCTCAGCCCTGACTTCCGAGCGACCGGACGGGATGTGAATGGCGGCTACGCCGAATTCATGACCGTTCCGGAAAACTATGCCTATCCGATTCCCGAGGTGTATTCAGACGCGGAAGCCGCTCCATTGCTGTGCGCCGGAGCCGTTGGTTATCGGGCGCTCAAGCTGACGAAGCTTCGTGACGGGCAACGACTGGGCCTGACCGGATTCGGTGGATCGGCGCACATTGTTCTGCAGCTGGCTCGGCATCGGTTTCCCAATTCGCCGGTTTTTGTGTTTGCTCGCGATCAGGCGGCACGGGAATTTGCGAAACAGCTCGGAGCCGAGTGGGCTGGCGATACCACAGACCGCCCGCCGGAACCGCTCGACGCAATTATCGACACGACTCCCGCGTGGAAACCGATTGTGGAAGCACTCGCGTGTCTGGCCCCGAACGGACGACTGGTCGTCAACGCGATCCGCAAAGAGAATCAGGATATTCAGGAACTCACGCGACTGAGCTATCACGAGCATCTGTGGATGGAACGGGAAATCAAGACGGTGGCCAACGTCACACAGTTTGATATTCGCGAGTTTCTGCCACTGGCCGCTGAAATTCCGATCCGACCGGAAGTGGAAATCTACCCGCTGCACGCCGCCAATCAGGCACTGGTGGACCTCAAACGAAAACCGGTTCGCGGCACCAAGGTGCTCGTCGTTAACGAGGAATCAGCCGATTGCTGATCACGTGATTGTCGTCAGATCACTGTTGTCGTTGTGGACTGTGCCCGTTTCCAGGTCAGGATTCAGAATCGATCGCGACATTGGAGATAAGCTTCCGTGGTTTAGAGTCTTACAGCAAAAGATACGCGCGCCGTGCGCGCATCATTCATTGTGGTCTGCACGTTCATTTTGGTTGTAGCAAACCAGCCACGCTGGGAGCATGGAACGCGAAGTCAGCCACCTTGATTGAATCCGCGAACCGAGGGAGGCAGTGCTCTGCCACTGTCCTGGTACGACCACTGTCCTGGTACGACATTTCCACCCCGGCAATGCAACAACTTCATTCAGTCAGTTTCTTCTTCACATCCTTGACCTTGTCGACTGCCGTTTGAACGACTTCCTTCACTTTGCCGACAGCCTGATCAGTCTTACCTTCCGCGCGAAGCTGATCGTCGTCGGTCAGCGCACCGGCCGCTTCCTTGATCCGACCTTTCACTTTGTCTGTCTTGCCACTCATGATCGATTCTCCACTCAAGGTTCTTAAAACGAGGCTATTTGCTAAAACTCCCGCGCGGCATCGTGGAACGCCTTGTCCAAGACGTCCCAAGCCGACTGGGCTCCCTTCTGGGCATCCTTCCAGGCCTCCGCGCTCGATTGACTGACCTCGGCCAGCCTGGCGTGGGCTGCATCGCGTTTCGTTTCCAGGTCGGCCATCTTCTGTTCCCTGTTGGCCCTGGCCTCACCCTTCAGGTCGTGACCCTTCTCTCGAAGCCTGGCGATTTCGGCGTCCAGTTCCTTGAGTCGAGCCTCGAACTTCTTCTGGAACTCTTCCTTCGTCTGCTCGGAAAACTCGGCAGCTGTATGAGCAGCCTGTTCGGCATCGCGGCGTACGTCTTCGGACGTGACCTTTCCGGGCGTCGGATCAGTGGCATCTTGCACGCACCCCATGACCGAGACTAATCCGATCAACATCACTCCATGAACCGTTCGCACCACGACTGAAAACTCCTTTGCATGTTCAGATAACGAGACGAACGACCCGCGATGCATCGCTTCCAGCAACTTTCGTCCGCTCTGCGGAACCAGCCTCAGTCCCGTAGCACCAGAGGCATGTTCAACCCGCGCGCCATCCGGCGAAAATGCGTTCGATCTCTTTCCTGTGCCGCGTCTCGCCCCTTGTTTCGTATCTTGGTCGGAAGCGTCTGATTTCCCGGCGTACCGATCCAGAACGCCGGGAGTGTCCTGCATGAGGGCGTCAGACCTGTGCGTCAAATGCACTCCGTCCAATAAGGAAGTACAGCACCATGCCGATGACCGGCAACAAAAGAACGATCGCAATCCAGAGCAACTTTCGCATGACACTGGTCTTCCCCAGCAGCACGCTGACGATTGCAAAAATATCCAGAATCAGGATTACGGCTCCGAGCAAACTCAGTGTCGTGGGCAACATTTCAATTTTCCTTTTATTAATTGACTAAATGTGACAACTCATTCCACGATATGCTGACCCTGGCACGTTGCACCGGTCCAGGAGTGGCCTTCAGAGTCGCTTCAACAGCACCAGGATGATCACAATTACCACAACCGTCCCCAGTATGCCGCTGGGGAAATAGCCCCAGCTCCGGCTGTGCGGCCACGTGGGGAACGCCCCCAACAGCATCAGAATCAGGATGATTAACAAGATAGTGCCCAACATATCCGCCTTCCTTTCGCATCGAGGATTCCTGGTGGTTGACGAGCTTCGGTCCGCAATTCTTAAAGCGCCGCTTGCTGAATTATCTCGGTCACTTGCTGAAATTGAGGCCCGGGTCTTCCTGCGGAGCGCCCACCATTCTGAAGTTGAACTTCGCAGCACTGCTGGGCGTGACTTCAGCAATCAGTGAGCCGCCTCCTGTGCGTTCCAGCGCCAGCACATTTCCATCGACGGTATACGTGCCGCCGAAATCCTGCGGGGCCTGGCCCTTTGGAGCGAAGCTCCACGTGAACTTCGCATCGTTCGTGAGGATCAGGTTGAACTGGGATCCGTCGTCGCGAGCCGCCTTCCATGATCCCACCAGTGTCGCCGGATCGATCGGCTTTACTGCTGGCCGCGTCGCTTCCTGGGCCGGTTGCGGTGTTGGTTGTTGAGCCGTTTCAGCGGGTTGCGGAGCCGCGAGCATTGCCATCAGGTCAGCAGCGACACGGTCGTCGGGCATCAGCTTCACGACCTCCTGCAACTGACGAGTGGCAGCGTCGGGGTATCCGCAGGACATGTAGTGATAGGCCAACAGGAACCGCGAGGCGGCATCCTGGGGATTTGCTCCCGTGAAGGCTTCCAGCGCCCGGAGTTGCTCCGTATAGATGGCGACGCTGAAGTACAAGCTGCTGAGCGTCGTCCAGTCCCAACCCGGACCGACAGCCAGCACCGAGTGAATTGTCGAAGCCGCCTGCTGGTAATCCTGCCTGGCGAACAGCACCAGCGCTCGGAACTCGTGCAGCACGGCATCGTCGGGATACTGGGAGATCCCCTTGTTGGTGATGTCGAGAGCCGCGTCATAATCGTTCTGCTGGAAGGCGGCATCGGCGTTGTTCAACACCTCGTCCGCTGAATTCGGATCGTTCTGGCCGACCACCACCGAAGCGTTGTACGCAACGGGAATCGGCTGCGAGTAGCTGTAGTTCCCGATCGAACCGTAGCTGTTGAGATAATAGGGGTTCGAGTACCCGAGGTAGCCGCTGTTATAAAGCAGCGATCCGAGCCCCCAGCCTCCCAGTCCCCAGCCGAACGGACGATAACCGTAACCGCCGTAGCCTGAATATCCGCCATATCCACCACCATATCCGTAGCCACTGCCCAGGCCCCACCCCCAACCGGGGCCATAGCCTCCACCATATCCCAGACCCGAACCAAGACTGATTCCGATACCCGTACCGCCGATATTGATTCCGATTCCCGAACGCGATCCGCTTCCGGAGCCGATATTTGAAGGACCACTGTAGCCGCGATTGCCGTTCCAGTAGCCGTGATACCCTGAGTGCCGGTAGTAGGCCGGTTGGTACGAACTGTGACCAAGAGTGACGTGTTGTTGGTTGTGCAACTGAACGGTGTTGCCAGTGAAGGGCTGGTTGACGATTGCAGAACGGTTGTTGCTGGGTTGTCGCGTCCCCGCTTGATTACGTACGCCGCCCTGCAAACCCTGATTGCCGAAACGCATGGCTCCCGAGGATCCACTGCCAGGCGTGTGTCCCTGAGTGATTCCTGATCCTTGCCCTCGTTGCGGGACGGTTCGTGGCTGGTGGGTTTGCTGTGATCCCCCCATTTTCGGAAGGCCGAACGACGGCGTGCGTTTGATAACCGGTGGTTTTCCACCATTCCCAGGAGCATTCCGTGGCCCGGCAATCGCGGGTGCATGAATTCCGCCTCCGCTGAAGTGAGGCGCCGTGCCACCGTGTGATGGCTGGGTGCGTGTCCCACCAACAGCAGAATGCGGTCTTGCACCACCGCCGCCTTGAGGTCCGCCGCCACCCTTGGCACCTCCTTGAGACCGGCCGCCATCCTTATCGCCGCTCGGAGGCTTGCCGCCGCCCGGAGCCTTGGCACCGCCCGGAGGCTTGCCGCCAGCCTTGGTACCGCCTTGAGGTCTGCCTCCACCTTTGGCTCCACTCGGAGGCTTGCCGCCAGCGTTGGTACCGCCTTGAGGTCTGCCTCCACCTTTGGCACTGCTCGGAGGCTTGCCGCCAGCGTTGGTACCGCCTTGAGGTCTGCCACCACCTTTGGCTCCACTCGAAGGCTTGCCGCCACCCTTGGCACCGCCCGGAGGCTTGCCCTCGCCTTTACGAGCCTGGGCGACGGTCAAATCAGTCTCATCCGCGTCGGCAAAGCCGCGAGCAAACTGACCGACTGAGCTGAGAGAAAGTGCAAGACCACAGCAGAGAGTGGTTTTCCAGAATGTTCGTTTCATAACAGGATTTCTCCAGAAAAGTTGTGCGATACAGGGCCGGTTCTGCGACCAGCCGAAAGTCACTGTGATTGATTCGGTGCGCTACTGGCGGTCGTCAACGATCGCCTGTGCGGGGGCTGGTGCCTGGCGGACGATCGTGACCACTTCACTGTCGGGCTGTTGCACCCCGGCGATCTCGTGATCCACGGACTGCCAGGTCATCGTGTGTTCGTTGACGAACGTGTAAATGCTCGTGCTGGAAGCCATCTGGCCATCGGCCGTCACGCCGCTTGTTTTGAGCACCCAGTTCTCGCCGTCACGATGCCAGAGTCCTTCGCCATAGGCTCCTTCGGAGTCGAAGATCCAAGTGCGAAGCTTGCTGGTCAGCGGATCCCAGCCAATACGCTGCGTGCCGCTCATCACTGCGTGGCCCGCGGTGCGAATGGTGAATGTGCGCAGCAGGAAGTTACCATGATCAGCCGGCTGGCAGGAGAAGGTGACGATCGAGTCGTCCCCTTCATCGACCCAGTCTCCGACCAGCCATTGGAGTTGCTGGAGTTGCGCGTGATGTTCCCGGCGATTCCTGGGAGCGTGATCACGAACACTGGCCACGAGCCACTTGCCGTCGGTCTTTACGTACACGGTAGTGTAACGGCTGTCGACAGCAACCTCACTCTCCGGAAGAGTGACTCTCGTGCTTCCATCTTCGACAGCGACTCCGGAACTGATGAACCGAATCGTGTCGATGTTCATCTCCAGCTTGCAGCCGGGGTTCTTCGCGAAGAAAGCGGCCAATGACTCCTCGATCGCGGCCCGCCCCTGGAAGACGTTTCCCAGTTCGTCGACGTATTCCGCATCGGGGGTAAAGAGCGCTGCGGCCGACTCTGCGTCCCCTTGTATGTAGGCCTTCAGGAACGAAGCGTCTGCCTGACGGATTGCCGCTTCGTCGTCCAGACGCTGGTCCGTGGCTGGCTGACTGGCCGTTGTCTTTTCGGTCGGTCTGGAAGTCAGCTTTGTCTCCTCGGCACCGAAACAAAGCACTGCCGCGAACAGGACGGTTCCGGAAAGAAATACAGGTGCATACATGAAATCTGCCTTTCGGATACCGCCTCCAGGGCGGTCACTTGAGAGGAACCGGTGCTTCTGCCATGAGCGGTCTGAAGTCGAGGCGGAAAGCTGGTTCGTAAATGTCGATGCCCTGTGAACAATGCATGGAATATGCCAGTGTTGTGGAATTGTCAGTTGACGCTGGCCAAGTACGGAATCCACTACACGCCGTGTCGGCGTTTCATGCTGGGGTGGGCGGGATTCGGGAGATCTGCGAAATGCGATCAGTGTTCGAGAGAACTGGTCACGTGCAGCGTGCATGGGTGCCCGTATCTCATGTGCCATTCCGTCGCGCTCTTGAGCCACATCTCATCACACCAGGAGTTTGTGCCCGCAGATGGAGACAGGATCTCGGACCAGATCAGTTCTGCCTCCGCCTGGGCAAAGCTGACACGCGTCCGTCCAACAGGGACGTGTCGCAGGTCATTACATGCGGCCCGCCGATGACCACCATGCATCCGCGGCGGCGGGCACAGTCGGCAAGGTCCAGGGTGCGATGGAACTGCTGGCTCTGCACTCCCACCAACGTCAGCAGTGTGCGACCGCCCTGGGGCCGATTGAACAGGAGCATCTACCGCACGTCTGCATGGACGTTACTTGTCGACCGTTACGAATCCATCAGCCAGCTGCCTGCCGGGCTTGACGATGACAACTCGCAAGGACTGGGACATACGAGGACTATCTCGTCTTCTTTTCACGGAAATGAGGCGTTTCGTCCAGCGTAAAGATCACCACCTCTTCACCCGTGACGGTGCTGATGTCGTGGTGCAGGCTGAGGAGTTTGGCGCCGGTGATGTCTTGAACCAGCGTTTCCAGGGTCGGTCGCGCCACTTCGATCAATTGCGATCGGACCTGCTTCAGCAGTTCACGACCTTTCTCAAACGGATGTGCCGTCGCCAGGTGCTGCTCGGCGGCGGTCAACACACCAGACAAGCGAACCACCAGTAGATCATCAATCAAGTGTGCGCGGACGTCCCTGGGGCCCCGGCCCATGCACTCCTGCTCGAAATGCGACATCCCTTGGCAGATGGCAGCTTCGATCTCGCCCTGTGTCTTCAGTCGCCCACGTTGAGCACGTGGGGAAAACGTTTTTGGTCGCTCAACGGTCGTTTGCATCAGGTGACTCCTTCTCAGCCTAAAAACCTGCCTCGGACGGACACGGCTCAGCTCTGTCGAACTGACTACGTCCAACTGTTCGTCGATTTCAGTGATGTCGTCTAAGTCTCGTATCGACAACCAGAAGACGCTCGTTAAGGCCGAGCCCATGTGTCGTCCAGTCGCCGTCGTCCAGTCGCCGTCGCCCAGTCGCCGTCGCCCAGTCGCCGTCGCCCAGTCGCCGACGTCGCGGCTTTGGCTGATGGCACTCAGCGTGCTGAGACCTGCAGCTCGTTTTTCAGATCGGTTACGCCGTCGAGCTTGAGTATCGCTGTTGTGGCGACCGCCTTGTGGTAGTAACGCCGCACCAGACCGCTGAGGCGGACGGCACCACCATCAACATGGACCTCGGCCCGGTTGAGGATCTGATAGCCAGTCGCGTTCAGAAGCTGCTGGGCTGCTTCCTGCATCTTTCGGTCCAGGACGGCCTGGTCTGGAGTGTGTCGCTCCGTTTTTGCCGCGATGAAATCCGATGAATCGTCGAGCGTGTCGGGATCAGATACCTGCAGTGAAGGAATCGTGTGTTCGAGTTTCATATGGCTTCCTCGGACGCTCGGACGACCCTGGCGAGAACGGTCTGCATGAAAAAAGCCCCCGAACGGCACATTGCCGGAGCGGGGGCTGCCATAGCCACGGGGTGAACTTCATGCTCTGTTCGATCGGACCTCCTGCCCCTCCACGCCGCCGACTATTGGCAGCAAAGGTGCAGAGATACCAGGTTGCGATCAATGCTCCAATTGCCAGACAACCGGAATTTTACTCGTTTCGCCGACTGCCAGGAGGCTGCGACATCAACGTAGTGGAACCCACTACAGGTTGTCGCTGAACAACGTTCTGATTCCGTTCGGTCAAGAGTGTGCCGGAGTGATCGGGTATGCGAGTTACGCTCTGAGGAGTGGGACGAGATGCAGCCTGAAAGGAGGCGTTGCGATGAAAGTATCCTGAATGTACAGGTTGTCTGCGCCCGTGAATGAATCCAGGTTTTAAGTGGTGGCCTGGTTGGTTTGACCTTGTCTCTGTTCCAGTTGTTGCGTGAGTTTTCGACCTTTGTCAGTCCTTCGACGGACTCCGTATGTTGAGCCCGAGTTGAGATCGAGTTGAGATCGAGCGGCGAGAGCACTCTCGCTGTGCTGAAACGTCCGCCAGGTCGACTTCCCTGTCGAAAGTAATGACCTGTCGAAAGTAACGAAAACCTCACAAGCCCGCGTACCTCACGGCCACGGCACGAAGGGTCACTACTTTGTTACTCGTCGCCCAGACGATTTATCTTTCCAGATACCCTCCTGGAAACCGATCGTTTGCGACGTTGAAGATCATATCGCCCATCGTCGGTTAATCTGCACGTGCGTCAGATCCGCACGTGCGCGATGGCGTCTTCCGGCGAGGCGATGTAGCTGATGAAGAACGGCCCGAACGCCGCGTACTTCGCTGAAGCTTCGTCAAAACGCATCGTGTAGACGATTTCCTTGATGTGTTCAGGGGCTCGTCCCCACAGCGTGACGCCCCATTCCCAGTCGTCGAAGCCAGTTGCAGCGGTGATCAGCTGGCTGACGCGACCAGCGAACTTGATGCCGCTCGTGGCGTGTTCAGCCATGAGCCGGGAACGCTCGCTGAAGGGCATAGTGAACCAGTTCGCGTGTGGATCGCGAATCTTGTTCATCGGGTAGAAACTGCAGACCGGAAACGCCGGAAAGTCCGGGTAGGTTCGCTGCTTGTTCATCATCGGCAGCCGCTGCTCGTACGCTCCGACTTTCGCTGAGTATGATGGATCGTCCGGGCCGCAGCCTTCCCGTTCCAGCCTTTCTTTGTCATG
>JABMPE010000090.1 GCA_013203845.1 Rhodopirellula sp.
AATCAGTGTCCGCTGAACCGCCTGGTCGAGGAGTCAAGGATGACGACGTCGAGACTGTCGGAAGTGTATTCAACTCTCATTGAAGATCGAATGCGGGATCTCTTCGGCTCGCTGTCCGAGAAGGATCGCAGACGCTTCGCCGCTCTCGAAGCGCTCAGGCTCGGATACGGCGGCGTGTCGTATCTGGCCAGACTGTTCGGCTGCGGACGCGAGTTAATTGAGCACGGTCTGAAAGAACTTGAGCAGCTCGCCGAGGGGGATCCGGTTGGCGATCGCATCCGCCGTCCTGGAGCCGGGCGGCCCGCGACGGAGCACAAGCATCCCGAAGTCGTCGAGCAACTGGAGCAGACGCTCAAGCATCGCTCGGCCGGCGACCCGATGGATGATTCGGCCTTGTGGACCGACCTCACGCCGCGGGCCATCGCCGAGGACATTGGCGAACAGACCGGCATCGGAGTCTCGGGAAGAATTGTTCGCCGCCTGCTCAAGTCGCTCGGGTGCGGGCTGCGGAAGATCGCCAAAGTCGTGAGCGGTGGTGAGTCGCCCGATCGCGACACGCAGTTCTGCCGCATCGGGTCGCTGATCGATCAATACCTGCAGGACGGCCAAGCAGTCCTGAGCATGGACACGAAGAAGAAGGAGTTCCCGGGCAATCTCTATCGCGACGGACGCGTCTACTGCGATCAGGCGGCGCGGGCGTTCGACCACGATTTCCCGTCGTGGGCCGAGGGCGTGATTGTTCCGCACGGCTTGTACGACGTGGGCCGCAACGAAGGCTGGCTGCACCTGGGCCTGAGCCGCGACACCAGCGAGTTCGCCTGCGACAGCCTGCGTCTGTGGCTGGCAGACGCGTGGCACCTGTACCCGCAAATGGAAGAACTGCTGCTGTTGTGCGATGGCGGCGGGAGCAACGGCTGCCGGACTCACATTTTCAAACAGGATCTGCAGACCCTGGTGAACGAGATGGGCCTCTGCATCCGAGTCGCTCACTTCCCGGCATACTGTTCGAAGTACAATCCAATCGAACGCCGCCTCTTCAGTCACGTGACGCGAGCGTGTCAGGGCGTCCTGTTCGACTCGCTGTCAACGGTCGTGCGTCTGATGTCCAGAACAGCCACGCAGACTGGCCTGAGCGTGACGGTACGAATCCTCGAAAAGCTGTACGAAACCGGTCGCCAAGCCAGCGATACCTTCAAAGCCAACATGCCCATCGAATTCGACGACATCCTCCCCAGATACAACTACCGCGTCATCCCCCAGTTGCACGATTAATTTCGTAGCTGCCCCTTAATACCGTCGATCTGATTGTTCCCCAGGATGTTCAGGCCGGTGGCCAGTTCGCAGGACTCGGCAACGCTCCTTACATGGTCACGACGGGCGACTTCAACGCCGACGGTAACGACGACATCGCGGTCGTCTCGCAGAATGCGCTTCCTGCCGGTGGAGCAGTCGCCGTGTTTCTCAGCAATGGCAACGGAACGTTCACTCACGAGCAGACGTTGACTCTACCCCGCGTTGATGCTGATTTTCCGACGGCAATAACAGCGGGACTCGTTGACGCCGGATTGACCGTTGATCTTGTTATCGCGAATCTGGGCACGGCCAACGTCACCATTCTGAAGAACTCCGGCGTCAATGGAAGTAGCCGCTTTTCGATCGATCAACATCTGCCCGTCGGCGGCAGGGCACCATCGAGTGTGCAACTCGGCGACCTGGATGGTGATAGTCACAACGATATCGTCACCACGAACCTGCTTTCCAATGACGTTTCCATCTTTCAGAACAACGGGGACGGAACGTTTCAAGCGGCGACAGTCTTATCTGCTGGTCGAGGCCCGGCATTTGCCGAGTTGATCGATCTGGATCAGAACGGCAGTCTGGATATCGCGTTCTCAAACAGTGACGCCAGCAACCGGTTCGGTATCCTGCGTAACAAGGGCGATGGAACGTTCCTGGCGGCTGAAACGTCAGGACTCGCCCTGCTGTCAGACGGGACGCTGGCGTTCTCTCTGGTCCCCGGACAGTTCGAT
>JABMPE010000091.1 GCA_013203845.1 Rhodopirellula sp.
CTCAAGACTCGCTTGAAAGCCATCGAACTGCGACGGGCTGAGTTGTTGGAGGAACTTGACTGATGACGGCGAAGCTACACACGGGAATGGAGAAGAATCAGAAATGAAATGGTTCCGGGAGCAAGATGACCGATAGCCAACTGCAAATCGTGCCTGGCATTTCCGTTTCGTCTTCAGGGCAAGCATCAGTCGATCCATCTTTGGCCGATGTGTTGTTTGATCTGGCACTTCAGCTTGAAGGTTCGACTGATCTACCTGTCGATGTCGAACATGTTCTGGCGGCAATCGTGCTGGCTGCTCGCAACGGAGAGCTTGCCTCAGATAAGCCGCTAAGGTCGAACGATCCGGCGCTGGCAGGCATTCTGGATGCTCATGTGAAAACCGTGTTTGCAAAGTACGGTGGCATCGTTGGTATGGACGACTGAGTGAAGAGCTTCGTACCGGACAATTTGTCCGCAAGCTGCCTGGCCATCGCCGAGGGCCAAGCCAAGGAAGCAGCCGCGTTGATTGTCTTGAATTCGATTCATTTCAATTTTCGATGTCTTCGAGATCGGGAATCTCGTCAACGGCAAGTGCAACTCGCACCGACCGCGGCACACCGGTCTCTCTTGTGATGAGCCCTGCCTGTTCCAACTTGACAATCATCTGATGCACGCTTGGTGGCGAGACTCGGAAAAACTGAACCATGTCGGCTTCCGACGGACCTTTGCGATGGAGCTTGCGGTAGAGATAGATGAAGGCGAGGTATTGTCCTTGCTTGTCCGTAAACTGATTCATGTTAATCCACCTTTTTGGGGCTCCGTTGCAAATCGTTTGTCGCAACGGATTTTCCTCAGGATTTGCTACATCACCCGCCACACTTCTCTCCGTTCACCTTTGATTGCATTGTCTTTCATGGTCTGGTTGCCAAACGGACAGATCAACTCGCAACCTATCAACCATGTCCCTTGGAAGATCAACCGATCCTGTATTGTCGCCCTCTTCCCCAAGGTCTTCATCCTCTGTGCCAATCCCGGCTTTCTGGCGGCTCCGTTTCTCGCCTTTGACATGCTCCATTTCAATGCGACCCTCGACTCGAATGTCGCCGCCTAGTGTCACCTCAAACAACTGTGCACGACGATGTAGTTCCTCGAACATCCGCTCGTCGTAAGTCGCAGCCAAGTAAGGGACAGCAATCTCCAGGGTCGGAAGTTCTTCGTCATTTGCACCAAGACGCTCCCGTTCGACTTTGCTACCAATTCGATCGACTCGCCCCGTTCGCTGTTCGATCGTCGCTGGATTCCAAGACAGGTCGTGATGAATCACATGGCGACATTCTCGATGTAAGTCGATACCTTCCTGGCCAACGGATGTGGAAATCAGAATCTCAGGGCGATACGGAGTATTGAGCCCGAGGAAATAGCGGTCGCGACTCTGCGTTTCACCTTTCACGAGTTGGACGACGTTGCGGTTTTCGGCGGCTGCATGGTATCCGGCTAACAGGGCCTTGTTGTTCCGCGCACGCGCCAGGGTTTCCAGGTAGGCATGCACTCTGTCGTTCAGTGTTTCCAAGTGACCATCCAGTGGTTTGACGTACCGTTCGGCCAGGTAGTCTGCCCATTTTTCGGCGTTGTTTCGCTCGACGTCGGCCAAGTATCGCAACAAGAATTCTTCGGCCATGAGCGTACGGCGAAAGACTTGCCCGGCGACCGCGCGAGTCGCTAAGTCGAACTTGGCCAACAGCTTTCCGTGATGTTCTGCGAGCAGCGGAAGACGCGACCAGTTGCAGGCGATTACTCCGGTTTGAAAGTATGGGGCGATCACTTCGCCGACCGCGTCTTGTCGGAGTCGCTGAACCCAGGCAGTAACTTCTCTCGCCTGCGAAGCACTGCCGCTCGACGTAATCGCCTCTTCGTCCAACTGCTCGACATCTAGTGGATCATCCGAATCGCCTCTGGCTTCGGGGTCAATCGAACGACGAACACGGCCAGCCCGCTCACTACGGGACAATGGCTCACGTGCTTCGAGCCAGTTTGGATCGGCCATTCGGTCGATGAGTTCCGGGCAGTTGGCAAGTACCTCACCAAGCCACTCGTCACCATCCGTTGTTTCTCGCCAAGTCGTAACGACAACATGCTCGGTTGCGGCCAAGAGCAGTCGGCGATCAGGTTTCTCGTTGCCTGCCGATTCGCCCCAGGCTACGAGCAAGTCCGCGATCTCACGCAGACTTGCATCCGTCAATCTGAGATGGCTGGGGACTCCTGGGTTGCCGCCTTGGACGCGACCAAGCAGTGGATGGTCCTGAATCAGCGAGAACAACGCCTCACGTCGATTGAAGAATCGCTTCCGGAAGTTCTCGAAGGCCACTCCTTCTCCGAATACACGCACTTTTACTTCGTTGAGGAAACCATCTATCTCGGCCTGTACTTGGTCGCGGATCGTTTCGGCGGTTTTTGTGAACACACAGAAGATCAGCGTCTTCTGTCCCCGTTTGAAGAAGGCCAAAGCGCGTCGGGCAGTTGCCTGAACCTTACGATGCTCTCGGTCGGGATCATGGTCCTCGCTGCGACGCCCGATCATGTGATCCAGAACCGCTCGATAATCCTGCAGAAGCGGGTTGCTGGCCTGAGCCAGTCTTTTCCAGACAGCGGCCGTCTCAACCAAATGTCGGTAACTGCCTGTCAGTTCCGCCCCAAGGCCAGGCAGTCCTTTCTCATTCTTCGCCAATGCCACGGCACGCATCATCAGGTACTGTGCCAACTCGTCTTGTCCGCGTACTTCCAGGCCGGGAGCCCAACTGAAATGTGGGGTTCCATGTTCGTGTCCGATGTCGGCGTGCTTACCGACAAAGTGCTCACGGTACCCACGAGTGTGTTGGTGCCGAATGACGAAAGGATGGAGGTGCTTCTGTAACTCAGTATTTAGCTGCTCCAAATCCAACGCCGTCTCCAGGGCGTGCGCGATCCGTGGTGGACGAACCTGCCTCGCCAGGGCTTTCTGTTCGGAAGAATCGGCGCTCACAACAGCCTGCCAGGACTCCCCGATCGTTGCCTGGTCGCGGGGACGAAGCGCACGCCAACGGCGTCGGAAAATGTCGCCAGCGTCACGTGATGATTTCATCGCTCCAGAGAGTTTGTCGACCGAGACGTCCAGGGCTTCGTGTCGATCACGGGATAGCGACAGGATGTGCCGAAGTTTCAAGATACTCAGCAACTCATCCTGTCGAAGTTGGAACGGTGTCGCAGACAGACCAAGCATGCGACATACGTGGCCAGTGAGAAGCGTCTCCAAGTGCTTCCGGGATTGCACATGCTCATTCTTCAGGTTGTGAACTTCGTCAATTACAACCAGAGGAAGACTGGGGAGGCCACCGGCGATCGCCAGGCGAGTCAAGTCATCGAGCGCGTCCGGAAGTCGTTTCGCGTTCCATTCCGAAACGAGTCGATCAATCCGAGATCGGGCACGATCATTTTGGATGGCTCGCTGAAAGGCCTGATACAGGTTCGTTGAGACACTCGTCGCCTCGACCCACAGGCTGTACGACTTCCGCAGGTCCAACAGTTCTGGAACTTTGGATTTTGCGCTCGTCCCGAGAATCTGCTTACACCACCATTTTCGATCTTCGGGACGAACCTTGCAGGCCTCAAAAACAATCGCCAGTGCCCGCCTTCGCCACCATTCACGGTCATTCAGCGCCGCCCCGAGTACCCCATGCTTTGCGATCAGGAGCATCGGGCGACTGCGCGAAGCATCCTGAACTGCACGGGCCAAATCGGCCAGGTTTCCTGATTTACTGCTGTTTTCGATTGGGGATCGAATCTCCAACCAGTCGAGTGCGTTGCCAGTTCGGGCGCAGTCCGCCTTGAACCCTTCGGCCTCACGCATCCACTTGTTGAACAGAGCATCGTTTGATGGTGTCAGCACCAGGACGACTGGCTTGTTTGCGGGCAGGCCATCTGGAGATTCCCCCTTCCGAATCGCATCTAGGAGAGAGACCGCAACGGCGAGAGCCACGTACGTCTTACCGAGTCCAACCTCGTCGGCCAGAATCATCAGTTCGCGACGGTTGCCAGGGTTTCGAGCAACAAATCTCTTGAGAATTGCATTGGTAGTCGCTTCTTGCCGCGAACGGTCATGCTCTACCTGGGCCGCTGATTTCGGATCGTCACCGAAGACTTGTCGCAGTGATTTTCCCAAGTCGATGTTTGGAGACAGTTTCATGGTGAGCCTCCCACGAAGCGGTCCTGATACATCCGAAACACTCCATCGCCGAGTTCAGGATGGCATGCAACGAGCATGGCGATCAACGCACGGCATCGGCCAATGACCGGGACAAAGCACTCTTTGAGTGTTTCGTCCTCGATCTTCACCTGAGCTCGGAGCAGTGCGGCCAGAATCTCCGTGAGCTGAAAGCCAACCGCTGTGGGCGTCTTTTCCGGTTCGTCCTGGTGCGGAGGGTGATTGAGACTCGCGAATGCGCGTTCGGCAAGCTCCAAGGGGCTGGTTGGACCTCGCAACGCGGCGTCAAGCGCGGTGCGGGAGTAGCTTGCCTGCTGAAGCTCGGCTTCGATACCAGGGATAGCCTGCACGAAGTGCCGCATGAAGTAGGCCAGGATGCGCCGTGTGTCGATCGGTCCATCCGGTTTTGTGCCTGAACCTCCAGTTCCTGTGCCGTCGCCGATACCGTTGTCGTCTCCCGGCTCCCGCCCGAACAAGAAGTACTCGATCAACTCGCCCTCAGTCGGCTTTCGACCAACCAGCAGCAATGGAAGCGCGGCTTTATCATCGAACCGGACCGGAAACGCGGCACAATTGCCCTGCCAACGAATCTCGACGAAGACGTGCGGATGGGTTTGTCCGACCGTGTCGTCCTTGGGCAACACCACAAGGTTGCTGTCGCATTTCGGACAGCTCACCAACTCCCTGATGACCTCTTGAACTGGATCGCAGTTCGGGTCTTGTTGGTGAATCAGCCAATAAACGCTCTCGCTCACACGCGATGGAATTTCCATCAAGACCACAAGGTCGTCGGGTAGCGAAACGCCCTCGCGAAAGCTCACGGTCAGCGTCGTTCCCTCTGCGGTGACTTCTGAAAGGAACCAGGGAACCGCCGGCTCTTCGTCCCGCGTTGGTTTCTCAGTCCTGGGCGGCTTATTGAGTAGCACCTCTGTCGCCGGGCCAAAGAATGTCTGGAGCGATTGAAGCAGCCGTCGTTGCTTCGGCGTCAACCGATAGATCAATCCCGCCTCCCAGTTGGTAGGCCCACCCAGTCCCAACCCACGACGCGTACAGTTGGACGAACCGGCGTAAAGCACGCTGCCTTGTGCTCCGTCCAGGATGATCATCTTGGCGTGGAGGTGACGTTGAATCTGGTCGTTGTTCGACTTCCTGGAAATCATGGCCTGAGCCAGCTCTTGTTCTTCCGTTTCATCTCCAATCTCTTCCGCCTCTCGATCGGATTCTTCGGTCCCGGAGTCCGGCAGGGCAGCTCGTAGATACAGTCGACCTGCGAGCCTGCCCTTCAGGCTGGTCGCCAAATCGGCGTCGAATTCGGGCAGCCAGTCGTGTCCCGTTCCATCCAGCACACCTCGGCACACAAGCTCCACGTGTCCTGGAGACTGAAATCGTTCTATCAGGCCGACTAGCGCATCAGCAGCAGTTACGCCTTCCGGCCAAAATGGCGACACGACCGTTAGTTTTTCCGGTGCGAAGTTTGAGCTTTCTGCCCATCGTGTCTCGATTCGTGGCAGAACCTCATTCGCGATGACGAGATCAATTGGATCGTCCTTTGCGAACTCACCGTCATCCAACGCGGCGACTTGCTTCCGGAACAATTCGAGTTGGTGTTCAAGTTGTGGACTATCGGACTCTGCCGCGATCTGGACAACAATGTCGATCGCAGAGGTCAGCAGTACTCGTGGAGAGCGACTTCGGCCTCCGAAATCCACAGGCACGATGCACTCGTAGTTCTCGCGAAATCCCTGCCGGGTCAAGTTCGCCGAACCGACAATCAAACGCATTACACGGTCCGGTACGCCCTCATCGGACGCGTGACGGACCCACATCAGCAGACTGATCTTGGAATGAAGTTTTCGACCGACAATGGGAATGGGGTCAATCCGCGGCGAAATCCTCGCCAGGCGTTCGCAGCCACGCAGGTCGTACAGCACACTGACGTCCGTCTTTTGAAGACGACGTTCCAGCTCTGACCGAAACGCTCGCATGCGACTGATGGGAGACCGCACTCCGAGTGCCGCCGCTAAGAGTTCCTCCTCAAAGAACTCGAAGTCGACCTGGTACGTCGTCGCTAAAAGTGATTCCAAAACGAATCCTTCGGCGGGCGGCAGGTACAGGTCGATCAAGCGCTGACTCTTATCCATCGGTAGTCAATGCACTTCCTGTTTTGGGTGAGGAAGTAAATTGTTCTCGCGAAGCATGTAGATGAAGGGTTCCAGTCGATAAGGATGGGTCAAACTATTGCCAACCGCAGCAGTCGGGGGCTCCATACGTTGGAACCGTGGCGAGGGACGAAGAAGTTTGCCACCGTCGAACCCAATCCAATCCCGCTTGGGTGACCCGCCATCCACCTTGCCGGACTGCACCTGGTGGTGATGATGCAGGATTTCATCGACAACGCGTCGAGGTGAGGTTGCGCGATCAATCGCATAGGCGAAACCTGCGAAGCCTTTGATCGCCTCTCGAACTTCCGTGTGTTCGCACTTCTCCCGATATTGCCGCAGAAGCAATGCGGTCTCTCGGCACCGATTGGTTGCCTGTTGGACGTCCCGTTCCGCAACCATGTCGTCTACGGTTTTTCCTGCCTGTTGAGTGCCCCACCAGAGCAGATACTGAAACACGGTCAAAACGGCTTCATGGAACCGCTCCGTGACAAGCACGGCATCGACCACGGTGGGGAGACCAAGGGCAACCGCTCTGTCGGTAGAGTTCAGCTCGCTGCGAAGTCGCTCCAACGATTGCACGTCCCATGTGTCGGGCAGCCCGTCCGCACCTGCCATCTCGAAAAAAGCACGGTTCATACAGTCGCGGCGATCGTCGGCAGTGAGCGCATCCCCAAGTTGTTCTCGCTCAGTATCGCCGGCCGCCACGAGATGACATGCCTCTGCCCATTCGGTCAGATCATCCAACTGAATGGAGACGCGGTGAGCTACTTCCGGGTCGGCGAGTCGCTTGCGATCCTTTTCAGTTAGCCGCGGCATGGGAAACTGCCGTGCAAGCTCAAATCCTTCGTACTCCAACTTTCCAGAATCGGCATGAGCCAATTCGCCGCCGATCAATGTCGTCCAGTAAGTACTGACTGCTCCGGTGCGGGACTGATACTTGAGCATCGTGAAATCAGGAGTTGCCTTCTTCTTATTGTGAGCAAAGCTGGAATACGCCTTTGTGGCATCTCTAACTCCGCGCAGGCCATCCGCAGCCAAGGTGATTCCTTGTTCCCTCGCCGCTACGCAAGCCAACGCCCAAAGACGCTCAAACGGTTCCACTGCCTTACGACGCTGTGTAAGACCCGATGCTCCAGGCAAGAATCTTTGATGGCGTTCTGCGTTTGCAAGAGCCGCGCATAGCATCGACAGATAGCGCGAACGCGTAGTGATTGTCGTAACGCCAGGCAACAGCATGTCCGCTATGGCACCGTAAGTCTGGAGAGCACCAAGCGGGTCAATGCTTCCCGAACTCCCACCGAGCGGGTCGTATGCTGTCAAAAACGGTAACACTCTGTTTCCAATCTCCTACTGCTGAACAATGAATCTCACATCCTCACCCAGCACGTAACGAGTTGCTTCTTTGTCCTGGAGACGTCGCTCCAGCATTTCGATCGCGAGCTCGTTCGGCAGACACTCCGAGAACTTCAAACCGTCGATGGCAGCTTCGTCTACGGTTGGGTACATGTCCGCGACGCCCTGCGGGCGTATCGTTTTGATTGCTTCTTCCACATCCTGCAATTTCAATGACGAATCGAAGGTCAGCGTGAAGCTGTCGTGGCTAACCTTGTTATGTGTCTCACGGGTAAGCTCACGAGCGAGTGTTGCGTTCGCCCGGCTCCCGCCAAAGGTCCACCACTCGATCTCACCGCCGCCAGCCTGCACAGCGACCGACGAGTCCGTCTGAAGCCACGGATACTCGTACCGTATTTCAGCGATGCGTGCGGTAGCACGCTGCGACCAGCAATCAGCGTTCAGTTCCGTTGCAAGGATGCGTTTGATGGATTGTGAAAGGCGGAATCCAAGGCCTTCACCTGCACCTTGCCATCTGGTCCGCCCCTTGGCTTCCGTCGGCTCGACATAAGCGCGACGCCGTTGCCAATCAATGTGATTCACCTGCCAGGATCGACCACCCAGCAACAGAATGCGCGGCCCTTCCTGTTTGCCGAGGAACGTCATCTCGTCAACGTATCCAATTTCGTTACGACCGTGCAGAATAGAGAACAGTGGGGGAGACGTGAACACGGACAGTAGTTCCATGAAATTCTTGCGTCCGTAAGTGTCTTCACCCTCACGCCCCATCCCGAGGATTCCGGAATCTTCCCAAAGTATCTCTCGATCGAGCATTGCTGTGACCAGTTGGGCAATTCGATCCGGGGGAACAGTTCCAAACCCTGATACACCCGCTACCCAACTAAACCATTCGGCCCCGCCAATTCCGCTTTCCTGCAACACCAAAGCCATCAGTTGTTGGGCAAGAACGTGGTATGGCAACGGCGGTGGTTCGATGGGCTCGACGTAGCTCTCAGCCCATAGATCAATCAGGGCCGCAGCCTGAATTAGTGTTTCATCCGTTGTCGCCAGGTAGAGACAATTCCGCAAAGTGCCGGAGCGACGGCCGGTCCGACCCATTCTCTGAAGAAAGCTCGATACGGTCGGTGGCGAGTCGATTTGGATTACGCGATCGAGATTCCCGACATCAATACCCAGCTCCAGCACACTGGTCGCGACGATGACACAGTCTTCCCGAGTGGCGAACGCTTCCTCAGCCTGATGACGTTGCTCCTGACTCAGGGAGCTATGCGTAACAAATGTCGTTACCTGAAGTTGTCTGAGTGAAGCACCAAGCTGTTCCGCACGAGCACGACTGTCGACGAACACCAGCCGCTTTTCACCATGGTGTAGTCGCGAAATCACAACGGCTGCATTCTGCAGCGAGCCGACGAAATCAAGCTGCACGACGGCTTCGCTTGTGCCCGTTTCGAGTGGCAGGAACACCTCACGCGGCCCCCGACACGAACCGGCGAGCCAGTCGACGAGTGTTTCCGGGTTGCCGACCGTCGCGGAAAGGCCAAGTCGTTGAAGTTCGCGTCCGGCCAGTCGAGAAATTCTTTCCAGCACAGAGAGAAGATGCCAACCACGGTCATCGCCGGCAAACGCATGAATTTCATCGATGACGACGACCTGGAGATTGCTGAACAGGTTCCGAGCGTCGATGTTCGGCGAGACCAGCATCACCTCCAGAGATTCGGGCGTCGTCAGCAAACAGTCTGGCGGTTCTCGAAGAATCTGTTTTCGTGCCGACGATTTCACATCGCCATGCCACAGTGCAGAGCGTCGTCCCAACAGTGTGCAATAGCGATCTAGCCGAACATCAAGATTGTTGAGCAGGGCCTTGATCGGGCAGATGTAGAGCACGCTGAGCCCTGTCCACCCTTCTGACAGCATGCGGGACGCAATTGGAAAGAAGGCGGCCTCAGTCTTACCGCCCGCTGTTGGCGCGAGCACGATCATGTGCTTGCCATCAAGAATCTGGGGAATGACCGCTTCCTGGAATGGACGTAGTTCACGCCAGCCAAGGCTGTTGACGATGTGGTGCTGCAGTGCGGGATGCAGTTGGTCGAAGCCGCTCACAGGTCCAGCTCGATGTCGTCCACGCTGGCCGCTCCGGTCGCCTGGCGTTCGACGGGGGTCAACTCGGTTTCGGAAATGGTCAGCGAATAGTCGCGGCGTGGATCGAAGTCTTCGAACTGGTCCACTCGATCGAGCACGTCGCCCACCAGCTTCTTCAGGAAGATGCGGGGAGCAATTCCCACTTTGCCGCCCAGCTTGCCCGTGACAGCCTCGGCCAGTTGCCGGACGTACTCGTCCGAGCAGTGCTGAGCGACCCGTTGTCCGGCGGCCGTGTGTTGCTGATAGATGTCGCGCACCCGGCATCCGACCAGGCACAGTCGTTCGAGGTCGAAGGCCGGCAGTCGAATCTGCACGGCTCGCGGGTTGTCGAAGCGGGCGTCTGTCACGAAGTCGACCTGCAGCCGTTGTGCCAGCGGCTCCAGTCGGCTGATACCCTGTGGTCCGTCGAAGAAGGCCGGCGTGCCGGTGATCAGCAGGTAAAGACCCGGGAAGCGTCCTGAGTCGACCTCATCGATCAGCTGACGCAAGGCGTTGAGGCTCTTGTCACGCACATCGCTGCGAACACGCTGGATGGTTTCCACCTCGTCCAGCACGACCAGTATGCCGGGCTGTCCGGAGTCTCGCAGCACGGCCAGAATGCCCTGCAGAAAGTTCATGGCTCCGAAGTGATCAATGTCGCCTTTCACGCCCGCGTATCGTTTGGCAGCCGCCGCCACGTTGGGCTGTCCCGACAGCCACGCCAGAATGCCGTCGGCGACCGCCTGATTGTCCTCGGCCTGCGCCTGTCGATAGCCACGCAACGCCGCGCTGAACGTTGGAGCGGCGCTGCTGACTTTCGCCAGCCGTTGTTCGAGCAGTTCACCCGTGCGTTCCAGCAGGGCTGCCGCATCGTTCGGATCGATCGTGCCTTCTGCCAGAACGTCTTCTTCGAGGGTGAAGAACCAGCCGTCGATGATGTTTCGTAACGCCCCCTGAGGACAGTCCGCCGTGGCGAGTCGCTCAGTCAATCGTCGGTAGACTGTTTCCAGACGATGCAGCGGAGTCTCAGTTTCGGAGACTTGAATCTCCGACGTCGCGAAACCCTGCTTCCTCGCGGTGTCCGCCAGCCAGCGAGCGAAGAACGTCTTGCCGCAGCCGTACTCACCTCGCACGGCTTTGAAGAGTCCACTGCCTGCGCCGACGCGCCGCAGCTCTTCCTGCAGAACCTCTTCAAAGCGACCAAGACCGACAGCGAATGCGTCGAGACTGTTCCGAGGGACCGTGCCACGACGCAGGGCGTCAATGATTTCCTGACGGCGTTGAGGGCTGATGCTCATGCTTGCTCCTGATCAACATCGAACTGGCGACGCAGCAGGTCACGGTCCAGTTCGACAGTATCTGAGGTGTCGTCCCGCTTGAGCACGTCGTAGCCGTCCACATTCAACACGCGTTGCACAACCGCCAGTAAGCCCGGCAACCGCATCCGGGGCCAGTTCATCACCTTGCACAGTGCCGACGTGGTGAGCTTTCCGCCGCGAGCGCTCAACGACTTCAACAGTTGCACGAACACTTCGTCCTGTGGAACTGAGCGACCCGCAAATCGCTTCTGCTCGGCAAAGACCGACGACTCCAGCAACGCCACGATCCAGTCGGCCGCAGGAGCTGACTCCCCATCCTTTGCCACTGTGGCTGCTGCTTCCTGAGAAGCATCGGGCTCATCCACGTCATCAATGGCGAACAGACGACCGGGTGGCTTCTTCCGCACCGGCTTCCGAAGAACGGGAGGCGGTTCCCCGATGTCAACCGCCGCCAATTCTTCATTCCACCAGTCGGGATCGTTCGTCAGTGCCTCGTCCCAGCCTTCCGGGTATTCGTCGCTGGCAGACAGTACGGCGATGGGCACGACCATTTCCTGCAAGTTGACGCCGCCGTGATACCCGTTGCTTTTGGATGCGTACCGCAGTTTTTCAGACCACGGGACGATCACGGAACGTCCGCTTGAGTCCAGGCCAGACGAAGCGGGAATCTGCACTCGCGGGCCGGTGATGCGGATTTCCGATGACTGAGGCTCGTCGTCAGCGCTGCGCCAGCGATGGCTGCCGGCATTCAGGGGCTGAGTCGTGCCGCTGTCGAGTACGTGCCCGTGATCGCTCAGCAGGATAACAGTCCGTCGCGCCAGCCGGGCCTCGTGTAGTAGAACCGGAAGCACCTTGATTTCGTCGCGGGTCCACCGGGTCCCCAACTGGTCTCCCTTCGACAGGTGGTCGTCGATCGCGTTGACTACAACCCCGACCACCTTCTTATGACTGGAGCTGATCGCATCGCGAATGTCCGCAGCGAGACTCGCATCGTCGGCATCCATCAGCGCCGCCTTGTGAAACAGCACGGGCGGATTCTTGGCACGACAGGTGGCAAACAGAGCCGGATGTTCGGCGAATCCGTTTCGCTCGGTCGTCTGGTTTCCCTGAGCCAGCCGACCACACAGTAGGCTTGATCGAGAGACTTCCGTCAGGCTGGGGATCGTCGCAAGTCCGGGCTGCATTCCGGACTGAGAAGCGGCAAGCAGAGCCCACTCGTGCCCGAGGATGTCCGCCATGAGTTCCCGGAAGACGGCAACACTCATGCCATCCAGCACGATCACCAGGACAGGCTGACTGGCCGCGATGGGCGCGACGATTCGATCCAGTATCTCTTCGACCGGCACAATGGACTGGTCGTTTTTCGCAGCTCGCGTCCAGTCGGTCAGGAGATTCGCAAACGACTGTGACTTTTCCTCGCAGATCGCGGTGACAGCCTCAAAGAGCCGCGTGTAGGCCGTCGACAACTGCCGCTCGGGCTCCGCCCCCTGCAGACTTAAACGAGCCCAGTCCACATAGCCGCCGTCCTGCAGGTACTCGCTCGCGGCGTCAGCCAGCGACGTGGACGATATGCCCGCTCCGGATTTCTGCCGGCTGCACAACCAGCGAACAAGTCGCACCGCCATATTGAGCCGCTCGATGCGGCGCTGCTCTCGCTGGCTGCGGTCATGAGCGAGAACCGCCTCATGCGCGGACGTCAACATGTCGGGGATGTGATCGACCGAGGTGCTCAGAACTTCTTCGAGACGCTGGCCGAACGTCGCCATTCGCTGTTCGAACCCCAGTCGTGACGTATCGCTGAGCCAGGCGTGAGTCGACGCACCGACGTTCTCCAGAAACCCGTCGGCTCTGGCCACAATCTGCTCGCGTGACCGAGTGTCGGTCAGTCCCGTGCGGACGACTTCAGTCGCGGCCGCGTGCCAGGTCGCGATGACGTGCTCTGGCAGCGACAGGCCACCGAAGCATCGCTCTTCGAATTTGCCGGCAGCCTTCTGCAGTTCACCGCCAGCGCTGGAGTGAAAGACTACGCCTGCCGCGATCCCGACGGGAACGGCATCCGGGCGCTTCAGAGACCGCAGACATTTCAGGATCACGCTGGCCGCCGGGCCGGCCAGACCTTCCAGCCATTCGGACGCGACGCTCTGAAACTGCGCATCCAATGCGCAGAAGCGTGCGACGTTGTCGTCATTGAGCGACCACTTCAGCAGCGAGACTAAATCCGGCGACGGGGTCTTCAGACCAATCATCCGGCCCAGCAGAATCGGCCAGGCGGTTTCGGCATCCAGAAATCCTCCGGGGACCGGGGCGAAGCCTTCGGGGGGAACCTGTTCGATCAGTCGGTCCGCGATCCAGCGATGCTGCGTCAGCCGGGGGTCGATCGATCGTGCCTGGAACAGAGCCTTGACGATCTGCCAGCCGTCCAGCGAGACGATCTTTCGCGGCTGCAACCGCATCAGGATGTCCTGACCAACTTCCAGGTCTTCCAGAGGCGTGACGAGAACTTTGGTGACATCGTCATCGTTGCGTTCGCGGAGTGCA
This sequence comes from Rhodopirellula sp., assembly GCA_013203845.1. GTDB lineage: Bacteria > Planctomycetota > Planctomycetia > Planctomycetales > Planctomycetaceae > JABMPE01. Next base: position 13,709 of record JABMPE010000091.1, read on the forward strand.
ATCCGCATGGCCAGCGGAGAATCACATTGATAGATCGCAAACTGCTCGCCTCCGTCCTGATAGTGTTGCTCGCCAGCCCACCGTTCTGGTGTGCGGATCGCGATCGTGCGGGCGTGCGGAATCTTCCGGCGAACGGCCGCAATCTGTGCCTTGATCTGGCTGAAAGTGGGGGCCGTCGTGGTCACGCTCACTGCACTCCTTCCACAATGGTCCAGCTGACGTTGAGCTTGATCTGCTGTTGGTCGGTCATTTTTGCCGACAGTTGGTCCAGCAACTCGGTCGCTGCCTTGAGATCAAGGTCGGAAGCCGAAGACTGCTCGACAACCCGAGCCCCTCGGCGTGGCTTTGGTTGAGGCACTTCGGGAGCCCCTCCGGTTTCAGGCCCCGTCCCGTCGCCATCATTATCACGTTGCGGTGGCTCTGGCTTTTGCCCAGCGGCTTCCGTGATCAGTCGCAGTGCCTGGGCCTGAGCTTCCTTCAGGACCGCTCCGAGTCCGACGACGTGCTCGTCACTGACCAGGCCGTCACTGACGTTTCTGCAGATGGACTCGACGCGTGACTGATGGGCCGCCGGCAGGTTGCGGATGGATGCAAAGATGTCCCAGTTCGTGGCTTCGAGTGTACCGGTCCACTGCGACGCACTGTTGAGGCATTCGCCCATTGCTGACTCGCTGGTCGCCACATCGGCCTCAGCAAGTTTGGACACGACGTCGTCGCCATCGGCTTTGTGAAGTTGCTCGATCAGCGACAGGCTGGCTGCTGCTGTCTGCATGCGCGCAGCCGTTCCGGGATCGCATTGAAACTGCTCCAGACGCTCCATCAAGACGCGACAGTACTTCTGGCACGCTTCCCGACGATCCGCACACTGCTTTTTGATCGTTGTGCCCAGAGCGACCACGTTCGCCGCTTTCAGAAGCGGCGACGCCGCGAAACCGAAAATGCTGCCGGCTCGCTCGACCGCGAGCTTCCAGTCATCTTCCGGCGGAAAGCGCTGTTCGCGCAGTTCGCAGTCGTCGGGCAGATTCGACAGAGAAACATCCCAGACCGTGCTGTGACGCGTGAACGTGCGGTTCGTCTGCTCGGCAAAGATCAGGATGACCAGATTCTGAGCGTCCGTCGGCAGCCCCATCGCTCGCGGTTGATCGATCCACTCCCGAAGGCGGACGACAGTGAGCGGTCCGCCACTCTCGGCCGCCTTTCTGGTGAAGTGGTTCTTCCAATGCTGCCCCAGGACAAAGTGCGTCGTGTCGTGCGCCATCTCACCCAGCAGCAGAGGATTCACCACGCTGGCGATCAGAGCCCGCTGAGCCTTGTCCACCAGCACGCGACCGTCAGCAGCACGAGTCGCCTCGAAGACGGCCTCATAGACCTTCTTCAGGACGTGGCCGCGAATTTCCGTTTCGAACGCCGGCGCGGCGGGAAACTCGCGATCAAGTGCCTGGCTCAGCAGATGCTTCATGGCCTGCCGCAGATTCGCGGCCACCGGAGGCTGCGGCTCGAAGCCGTTCCACAGCGATCCGAACTGCTCTTCCGGTTCGAGCCGGTTCGTCTCGTCGAGTGCTCCGTCGGCAATCGAATCCAGCCCGTAGGCGGCATCCAGGTGATTCTGCACGCGCTGGGTCAACATGCTGCGCTGGTTTTCCAGTTGCGACTTCGCAGCCAGCCGGTCCTGCGGCGACAGATGGCTGGCGTACTGACCGAAGCGTTCGCCCATCAGGATGTGTTCCAGACGGACCAGCTTGCCGAGGTCCTTGAGCGAGTCATCGCTGAAGAATTGCGGAATCCAGCACAGCGTCTTCGCCCCGTCCGGATGCGTCTTCTGGAACTGCTGTAGTTTGGCGATGTCCGATTTCGGGCCGTGACCCGCTTCATCAAACGGGAAATCGATGATCAGCTTCCAGGCATCCTCATCACCGTTCTCGAACGAGGGATCGCTCAGCTCGCGGATGTTCCGGAACAGGACCACGCACGAGCGTTTGGTGTTCTTCCACAGGATGTCGTGGTAGTGCTCGAACTCACCGTCCCCGGAAACATCGAGCTGTTCGAACAGCATCTGTCGAACTCGTCGAATACGATTGCCCTGCGTGTCCTCGCCTTCCGCCTTGCTCAGGATGCTTTCTGTATCCACACCGGAAAGCTGCACGGAAATCGTCGGGTTGTTCTCATCGCCCACTCGCATCGCGCTGACGTTGGCCGCCCATTCCCGACAGCGGCGCAACACTTCGCGGCCTTCCGTACCCGGAATCGGAGTGCGGATCGTGCCGTGATTGAGCGCCGCGAGACGTTCCGGAGTCAGTCCCCGTAGCGACTCCACTTCCGGGACCAGTGCCGACAGCAGCAGCGTCTTGACGAGACGGTCGTTACTCCGGAAGGCCGCACGTTTCGGATCGTCGTACGGCAGGGCTTCGAGTGCCTCACGATTTCCGCCTTTCTCCAGTTCCGGCAGAAACTTTTCGCTATACAGCCGGTAGGCGTTGTCAAAATGAATGGCCATCTCGGGGCTGAAGGCTTCTTCCCCATGCGCCACAACATCAAACAGGTCTCCGACCGGAACCAGGTCACCAACCTGCAGTGTATCACGCTGGTCGACCAGCAACTGCATCATGACTTTCAACGCCGTGCGTTCCCGCTGCAGCACGCTGGACACTGCGATCAGCGTCTGCACCAGAGCCGGGCTGAAGGGATACACCATGCGAAACATGTCGCGATCGCCGTCACTGGTCAGCAGCGTGTTCATGACGGCTTCGCGCACCTTGACCGTCCGCTCGAAGGCCGCGTCGAGTTCCGTCCGCGCCGCGTCGCTAGTCGGTTTTAGCACGCGTTTCTGAGCGATGACCGGCAGATTGCGGTCTTCCAGCGTGATACGGTGAAAGCGGCCTTCCCAATGCTTGAGCGCGTCGCCGAAGTTAAGGCGGTCGGCGCCAGGCACCGAGTCACCAATCAGCTCGCTGAGGTCTCGCTGCCTGGCAATGAAGCTGACGATGGGTACAGGGCGATCGGCTGACTGAGCCTCCACCAGCTTGGCCAACTTCTGTCCTTCCTGATGGACAAACTTCAGATCATGGGCATGGCTTGCCAGCCACAGAATCAGCTCGTCGAGGAACAGGATCAGTCCGTCGTACCCGAGCGACTTCGCGTGATGGCTGATGACGGACAGCCCCTGGTCCAGTGACAGAAACGCCTCACCATGCCCACCGGCCTGCGTGTCGTAGGACCCGAAGAATGTCTTGATCAGTTGCCCGATCAGCAGCGAGCGTTCCTCGAACTCTTTCCGTTCCGGTTCCGGCAGGTCTTTGATGTCATTTCCCGGAGGCAGCGGCGGAGCCAGTGTCGCGGCGTCGAAGCGGTCAGCGTCCCAGCCCGACTCCAGCTCACCCCACCCGCTCTCGGCGTCCAGTGTTCCATTCATTGCTGAGAAGAACGCCTCATCGCCCATGCGTTCACGCAGACCTTCTGCGTCCTTGAACATGCCTTCGGCGACGTAGACACCGGGAATCGGAGCTTCCGGATGCACGCGTCGCACATAGTCAACATAGCCGCCCAGGATGCCAGACTCGACATCATTCGCCCCGATCATGTGATACGGCACGAGCAGAAACTTCCGACTGTTGATCCACGAGTTGTGCTTCGTGATCGTGGCAGCCAGTTCCGGAACGCTTTTCGCCGTCGAGTTACCTTGCAGGATCAGATGCAGCATGGCCATGAAGTGGCTCTTACCACTCCCAAAACTGCCATGCAGATAGGTGGCCTTGCTCGTCCGCCCCTCGATGGCTCCTCGCACAAAGCTCAGAGCGTCATCAAAGCACTTCACCAGTTGATCGGTGGGCACGTAGGTCGCCACCGTCTCCTGCGGATCGGTCACCCCTTCGGTGAGCTTCAGGACGAACTTTCCCTTGTCGACGTACTCGGGAATATCGATCAGTTCTTTAAGCAGCGTCATAGTGTCACTTTCGGCGGTCAGTCTGCAGATGTCTGAGATCGGGAATCGAGTGTCTGCTGCGCCAGCAGTACGGCGTCGTGGAGTTTCTGTTCCAGCAGACGGCGTGGCGGGAGTTCGGTCAGGTAGCGGGCGACGCGGATGCCGCTTTCGTCCAGACGCAGCAGTCGGACGTGTTCTTCGGATTTGTCGGCGCACAGGATCAAGCCCAGCGGTGCGTCTTCACCGGGGCACACTTCGTGCGTTTCCAGCCACCGCAGATACAGTTCCATCTGCCCTTTGTCGGCCGCCTGAAACCGTCCCAGCTTCAGGTCGATGGCTACCAGTCGTCGCAGCCGGCGGTGATAGAACAGCAGGTCGAGGTAGTAATCCTCGCTGTCAATCGTGATCCGTTTCTGCCGAGCAACGAAGGCGAAGTCGGTCCCCATTTCGAGGATGAACGACTCCAGCTCACGCAAAATCGCCTGCTCGATGTCGCGTTCGTTGAAGGTTCCGGTCAGCCCCAGGAAGTCGAGGAAGTACGGATCGCGGAAAACCAGATCAGGAGTCAGCCGGTCCTCGTCCCGCAGAGCCGCCAGGTCCCGTTCGATCACCACCGTGGGCTTCTGGCTGATGGCCGTCCGCTCGAACAGGAGACCATCGATCTTCTGCCGCAGCGTCCGGACGCTCCACCGTTCGAGCCGGCACAACTCCGCGTAAAAGTCGCGTTTCAGCGAGTCGTCGAGCGGGATCAGCTCGATGAAATGGCTCCAGCTCAATTGTTGCGACAGCGCCGCAACAATTCGTTCTTCGGGGAAAAACTCCGCGAACGACATCATTCTCGACAGGCTTGCCCGGCTGAATCCTTTCCCGAACTCCTCCGTCAATTGCGCAGACAGTGTCTGCGCAATCTCTTTCCCGTACTCGGCCCGCTCGTGGACGAGCACGTCTTCGCGAATCCGTTTCCCGACGTGCCAGTACAGCATGACCAGCGCCGAGTTCACGGTCGCGGCAACCTGTGTGCGCGATCGTTCGATCAACGTGCGCAGGTCCGTGACCAGCTTCTTTGGCGGCGCAGCGACAGCCCGGTTTTTGCGGGTCAGTTTTCGAGTTGCTTTCTTCTTTGCCATGAGCCCGATCTCTGATTTCAAGAGTTATTCAACGTCACTCTGCACCATCGACCGACATTGACTCCCCTCCTGGCTCGCGCGGAGAAACCGGCTTTCTCCCTTTGCCCTTCGCTGGCGAAGGCACGGCCTCTGTCAGCGAAACAGGACTGCCGTCTGTGAAGTATTCGTCGCCACGCTGTGGACGGTACGGAGTCGATTCAATTTCGGCAGATGTCCTCTTCAGAGAGTTCATCACGTAGCCAGGCAACACCACCGGCCACGGACCGTCACCCTCAATGCCAAGACGCTCCCGAATCTTTTGACGGTCAAGGTCGTCAGCCCAGTCGGGATAAGCCTTCTTCAACTCATCAAGCGTCACATCCGGAATCGACGGGTCAAGGAGTTTGATTCTGGCTTCTTCGTAGGCTCTCAACACGAACCCGGCGCAACTGAACCGCCAGCGAGTGACTTCTTCCGTGTATGACTCGTATGCAGGGAGAATCACATATTCTCGGAGCATCAATGCCTTTCGAACCGGTTCCGATAGTCGCTCGCGGAGTTCTTGCTGAGCTTTCGCTTCCTTCATCCGGTCATCGACGAACACCTTGATCTGACGTCGTTTGTCGGGCGGCAAACCATCCGGATCAAGCAACGTCGTTCCCAGAGCGTGAATGCCCTGTGATGCTTCTCCAAGAGGTGGTCCCATTTCGGCAGTTTCAACCACCGACTCCGCAGCACTCACTGTCTGCTTGTTTTCAGTTCGGCAGAGAACCACATGTGCGACAAACGTCGAATCGGGTCCGTCGATCGCACCGACGTCGAATTCATGGACAGTCAGCGTGTCCTCACTCAGACGCCATGCGGGCATCGGTTAGCCTCCCAATGCCTTCGATGCCAGTTCGTCACACAGATGCAGGATTACCTCATCGGACGACGAATCAACTTCACCCCGCCGCTTTGCCACTTCACGCAGACGTCGTTCAAAGAGGTCTCGAAACCATTCAATGCCAAGTCCTGCAATTCGGCCAACCAGTTGTTCGTGCTTTGCAGCCTTCAACAGAACCAGCGCGATGACGGCATGAATGACGGTCGAGGCGTGGTTCTTCTGCAGAATCAGACGAGGCGTCAGATAGTCCGACGCCAGATCAGTCAACCGGGACTCCAGGTGGTGAAACTCGCCCGGTTGCTGCCTCGTCAGCTTCTCAAGACGCCAACTGACGGCCTTCGCCAGTTCCAGTTCGATGACGCAGGAGAGGGTGTCAGTCTCGGTCGGGGCGAACAGTTCTGCGTACCGTTCGAAATCGTCCGGAGCCATGTTCAGAGCGAGCTTGCGTATGGCCGAGCCAACTGCGGTCTCAAGCTCCTCGTTATCAGTGAATCGGTGCGTCGTGCAGAACTCGAACAGCGCTCGAACCAGACGTGGACGCTGTTCGTCGTTGAAGCCAGTCGTTTCGGCAACAAATACCGCTGTGAGACGCTCCTGAAACGGAGTTTCAAGGCGTTCAAGTCGCTCCAGAATCGCCTCTTCACACAGTTCCCAGTACTCGGTCTCTGAGGGACTCGGACGCTCTTTTTCGCTGAAGGCTGTGAACTCGGCGAATTGCACTGCGGTGATCGATTCATCCGAAGATTCTTCACCGCATTCGAGACGTTCAAGAATGGAGTCAGCATTCTGAACCCACTCGTCGCGTGCGACAGCCTGATGCTTAACGCTTTCTTCTGAAGCTGGCCGTGGCTCACGACGTGAGCCGAAATTCCATCCATAAAGTTCGGCAGCGATTCGCTCGAACTCGTTTTCTCCGGAAGTGCGAGGCTCGATGCATGCCTGACGATAACCTTTCCACTCTGGCGCACGAACGGCCTGCCAGTTGGCTACGAGTGCAGAAAGCAGCGTCGAATGTGCGTGCTCAGCCAAGTGCCCCTGAAACTCACTGATCCCTTCTGGTGACGTTCCTATGAACACCACAGCCGTTAACTCTGATTGCACGTCAGCATTGTCCAGCTTCACATATCCAGTGTTTGCAGGTGCTTGGTGTCCGTACATCGAAAGGGACCTTGCCCCCTTTGAATTCGGAATTGAGTATGTCTGAAAGAATTCACGATCTTGCGGTCGCAAACTCATCTTCAACCCGGCCTTCTTTTTTGCTGCTGTCGCCAGTCGAGCCTTCTTTGCTGCTGTCGTCGACATGCCTATTCAACCTCCCCAGCCACACTGCTACCAGGAATCCAGTTTCCGATGGACTCCTTCAGTGTCTGCAGTTTCCGTTCGGCCTTTTCTGCCTGTTCGATCAGGTAGCGGAGTTCACTGCTGGTAAGCGTTATTTCGACTTCCTGTGACTGCAGATTCTGCTGCTCGTACACCAGCTTCAACGTCGTCACAGGCACCATGCCTTCGATCTGATCCCTTCCCTCGTTGTAGACCGGGCGGGCGTCACAGATAAAAGCAGCCCCCTGGAATTCGTTGCCGATGATATTTCGCAGCCGGGCCGCCTTCATCGAGCGGGCCAGTACGGGATAGTGCTGGATCAGAATTGGGAGTCGGCGTTTCAGGCCTTCGAACTGGTCGTCGGGGAATCGGTTGGCCGCATCCCCTGTGGCCCGTCGCCAACGATCGACGACAGCAATGACCTGGTCCAGAGATTCGGGCTCAAGGCTTTGCAGCGCCCGCAGGACCGCTTCACCCTGATCATCATCCTCGACAGCTTCGATGATCAGGCTCGTCATTGCTGAGTCCGACAGGAAACCAGTCTGTGTCTTCAGGGCTTCGCTGATCCGGGTGATCGATGCTTCCGGAATAAGGGCGATGGCGGTCAGGTCGGCGATCATCTGCCGCATTGCTTCTGCCTGTGGTTCTGCCATCGGGTGCCTCGGGTATCCTGTTTCTTATGTCTGGAGTTATTGATTGCTGTTTCTTCGCAGATTGTGCGGAATTCCTCCCGAATCCGGAAGGCTGGAGAGAAATACCTACTCCTCGGCTTCCGAAGCCTGCTTCTTTGCTGTTTTCTTGCGGGTTGCTTTCTTCCTGGTGGCTTTCTTTTTCGTCGTTTTCGGGGGTGTCCAGGCTTTGATGTCTGCCGGGGTCAGGTTCAGGCTGCGGGCTTCTTCCTGGACGAAGCCCGCGAAGTAGTCGCTCATGGCCATGCCGTAGGTCGGGTCGATCTCGTTGTGCCACTGCTTCAGCCACGGCAGCAGCTCGACCAGGCAGGCCAGCAGCGGGATCAGACGCGGGTCCTCTTTGCCGCCCTGACGGTCTCGGACATCCATGTACCAGGCACTGATCGCCGTCGTCTGCTGCAGGTGGTCGTAGCCCGCCCAGCAGATCATTAAAGACCCGTCCTCGGCGTGACAGTGAGGGAAGCTGATCCAGCGTTCCTTCGGCACGTCCAGCTTGCCTCGTAGAGACCAGTAACGGGCTCCGCCAGTCGAGATGAAATCCGTAGAGGCGTACTTGGGTGGGACTGCAATCTCTGGATTCTCGGGGACAGCTTCCAGTTGTGTGACGAGGTTCTGGTGCTTCTCGTCGGTTGCCGCTGCCTTGCGGACGGCTCGGGCGAGGTCGCGTTTGGCCTTCAGGACAGTTTCCTGGCCGTTGTGCACGGCTGTGGCGGTCGCGATGTGCTTTCCTTCGATCTTCATGGCGAGCAACTGTGTGGCCACGTCCTCGGCATTTCGGGAGTCATCGATCTCCGGCGAATCCGGCAGCACTTCTTTGAGGCAGTGGCAGGCAGCCAGCAGCGACTTTCGCACGTTGGCGATGGCCGCCAGTTCCTGGGTGAACTGCTGGCCCAGCTCCTCTTCGCGACGTTTCATGGCTTCCCGGAGTTCTGTGCGCTGTCGCTCCAGTTCGTCCTCTTCGCGCTGCAGTTCCCAGGTTTCTTCCCACTGTTCGCGTTTGCGGAGTCCGGTGGCGTTGTATCGGAGTACCGGTAGCAGGGGGACGTGTTCGCCAGCGACGAGTTCCTCGACGAGTCGCTGGACGTGGAAGGCCGGGTCGTCGCGGTAGACCTCGGCGACTTCCATGAACTGTGCGTCCTTCGCCGCGACGTCGGCCAGTTTCGTAACGGATACGAGCTGGATGTCCGCCAGCGGCAAGACGCTAGCCGCCGGTGATTGCTCTGCCCCGGACCCGCAATTAGCGCCTTGCAGCTCACGCATCCGCCCGTCGAAGTCGAAGTAGCTTTCCAGGCGATCCAGCAGCCACGACTTCAGCGCGCGTTCGACCTGCGAGTCCCACGGTTCGGTGTTCCAGCGGCGTTTGTATTCGGGCTGTTCGACGAGGGCGATCTGGGGATTGGTTTCGATCACCTCGATCCGCCGCTCAACGAGCCGTTTGTAATCGTCGGGCCAGTGGTCGGGCAGTTCGGTGATGGGCGTGCTGCCGTGCCGCTCGAACCAAGTTGTCTGGACACCGCCCGCGACCAGCTTGCGGGCCAGCACGATTTCGAAGGCTCGTTCGCCAAGCTTGAGTGGCGGCGGCTCACTTAGTGCAAAATTTCCGTCGATGAGTCCGTATAGCCGGTAGCACTCCCAGTCGAGTTCTTCTTGAACTGCGACCATTCGATCGATGGTAGCGACCATCACTGTCTGCGAAGTTGCCAACATTTCCCGAGTTGGGATTGTTGATCGAAAGATTCTTGCTGGAAACTGCCGTTGGCGTTCCTGAGACAACTCGTCCAGCAGTCGTCCAAACTCAACAGGACGCACGTCTGGAAGTGGAAACTCCTTGTACTTGGTTGCGTTCCGTTCCAGTCGTACTTCCCATCGTTCCTCGCCAGCGCCGCTTACCTGACGATGGACCTCTCGTTCCCATAGTGCCGTGAGTGACGAATTCAAGACCGCGAACAATCCCATTAGTTCGTCTTCATGTGAGTCAGCGGGAAGAATGATTGCTGGCGCAGGCCGATTGAAAACCTTCCCTCCTCTGTCAAGCACGAAGTGATTATGCGTGGCCTTGAAGGCAAACACGATAGAGCGTCTGGCACGAAAACGGGCTGGAAAGAACATGGAATGGTCGGTCCAATCCAATCCTCGTTCTTCTATCGTTTGCCCGAAGTCTCGTCGCGCTTTTAGCGTCACGCGATGGTTCCAGAAATGCCGTGACAACGGGACGGGCAGCAGTGGGAGTTTTACAGCAGACGTCTGGTCGTATGGAAAAATGACGACAGCCATTGGCTGGATCGCGAAGTCTCTGACGTCCTCACCCGTAACAATCGGAACGGTATAGCGAGACCAACCGTGAGTACGATCTGCACAATTCTCAATTACGAAGGCGGGGTCTTCCCCGGTATGAGTCGTACGTCCAATCGCCGTTGTTAGTGGACCAAGTCTCTGCGTAGTGCTGTTCCCCATCTGCGTCTTAAGTTCAGCGGCGCCGCCACCACCGATTGACCAAGGATGCGTAGCGAGCGAATCGCGCGACATGTCAACGACCGAGATGTACTCGTCTTCTGCTCCGGGGCAATCAGTCCAATTCAAAATCGCTGTCCAGACTCTTCCCGCTGCGAGGTTGGATGGTGATGGCGACTCCCCCTTGATCCCCATCACCAATCTCACGTCACTTCGTACGGGGCTCCTTGCTCGCCCAAACAGGATCACCGTTGGCGTGGCATGCCCGGGCGGCTGTAGGAATCGCGTATCAACGACCGCAGTTAGGTCAACGCGAGGCAGAAACTCTTCGACCAACTTCGAGCCAAACTCATTATTCATGAAACTGTTGGCCGTGATCTGACCCGTATATCCGCCCCGCGTAGCTACTCGATAGATTTGCTCCATGAACGGTGCTGCCAAGGAATATTGTTTGTGACAAGACCTGAAACGATTGCGGTACCGCTGATTCAGCTCTGCATCGTTCGGCACGATGTACGGTGGGTTGGCGACAACCGCGTGGTACATTCTAGGTCGTAGCATTCTCTTCAGGCTTGGCAGGTCTTCGCTTTGATAGGCGTGCTCGCAATCAGAGTCGCCGCCAGTCAACTCCCATTCGAAGACTTGCTGGCCCTCGGTCGCAGACATTCGGACGGGGGCATGAAGTAGCGAATCACCGCAGGCCAGGTTCATCTTGAACTGTGGACTGTCCAGCAAACGTGTTACTTCACAGGTTCGCAACGCCGCCAGCAGCAGCCGAAACCTCGCGATCGCAATCGCAAACGGGTTGATATCCACTCCGTGAATCGACGAGAGCGTCCGCTGCACCAGCTCGCGAATGTTGGTCCCCGGCTCCTCACGGTTCCAGCGGTCGAGGATTCTGGGGAAGGAGCCCAGCAGAAAGTGACCACTACCGCAGGCTGGATCGATCATCTTGAACCCGGCCAGACCGAACTCATCCAACGCCGGATCGAGGGTGCGGTCGAGAATAAATTCTTCGACGAACTCCGGTGTCTGCAGCAGCGCGTACTTCTTGCGGGCGGCTTCCGACAGGTCCTGATACAGGTCGCCCAGGAAGCGGGTATTCCAGTCGGGATCGGAGAAGTCATGCACCAGTTGCCCGGTGCCGGCATCGATCTTCTGGAAGAACGTCAGCACCTCACCGGCGGCATCCGGTCCCAGCCAGTTGGGCAGCGCGTTCAGCGGGTTGTGTTCCCCGAACACGTCCGCCGTCGCCGGCAGCTTCGCCAGCCCGGCAAACACGTCGAGAAAGTAGTCACGGTTCGAGTGTTTCGGATGCTGCGAGAAATAGACTTCATGCTCATCCCGCGCGCGACTGAGCCGGCTGCTGGCAGGATTGTCCACGTCCTGCGGCCCACTGATCCTCGGCGGATCAACCAGCCCGTTGTCTTCCAGAAACCGGGCAAACACCGCACTGAGCACCCACGCTGCCGCGACCTGCGTGATGAAGTCATCGACCCACTGCTGGAGCGTCTGCGCGGTGCGTTCGGACTTCTTCGCCTTGTCATACTCCGCGCGCAGCCACTGGCGCACCTCAGGCACGTCATCCGAGTCACTGCGTTCGAGCAGATCAGCTTCCAGCCGCTTGAGCAGCGACTGCAGGTCAGACAGCAGAGCAATACGGTCAATCATGGTGGCTCAATTGGTTGTCAGGCCGAGGGTGTGTTTCAAAGCTGCGTCCACCGGTTCCATGTCCGGCAGGTGACCGATCGTGCGATCAAGCTCGGAGTCCAGAACGGTTACGAGATTGTCCGTCATGATGACCGAGTCCATCCGCAGTCCCATTTGCTGCCCTTCGGCAGAGCGTTGTTTCACAGCAACGCGGCTGGTGTGTCCGGACCGAGCCAGATTGCTGGTGATCATCGCTACGATCGACTGACTCAGCCCTGTGCCGAGTCCGTCCGCCTGAACGACAATCGCCGGCCGGCGCTTCGCCGTTCGCAGATTCGAGTCGGGATACAGAACGAGTACGACATCGCCACGTTTATTCTTCATCGTAGACATCCATTTCCGGCCGGTCCCAGTCCGGAGCGAATGCCTGCAGCCGATGCCGCAGATCGCCTGCCTGCTGCTCGTCGATCCCACGCTCGGCCAGGTCAATCGGGACCTGCTCTTCCAGAAATGTAACGATGACCCGTCCGTGCAGACTGGCCGGAATCGGTTCGAGAAACTCGACCTTCCCATCCTGAACCCGTGCTTCAAGTGATTTCAACATTCTGTGACCTCCGTCTGTGAAAAGATCAGTTGGCGTCTCATTCTGCCTGATAAGCAGCGCGATGTTCATTCTTCAGCCATCTCAACGGGATGCGGGAACACTGTGCCGGGCTGATCATGGGGATGGCTTTGCCGTCGATCGTGGCGTGCTGCTCGTCGGGGACCAGCAGCCACAGGCCGGGGATGCCGTCTCGACGGCCGACCTGGTCTCTCAGTCGCTGCAGTAGCGACATCTGCTCGTAGCGGGCCAGCAGGCCGGGATAGATCATCAGCATCGTGCGGTCGGCGGCGGCGAGCTGCTTTTCGACCAGCGGCATCGCTCGCCCCAGCAGCAGCAGCAGCCGATCCCAGTCGCCGGTGCCGGGGCTGGCGTCGGTGGACAGGACCAGTTCCCAGTTGACTTTTGCTTTGTCGGCGACCTCGCGCAGGGCATCGATCAGCAGGCCCTCGAAGTCCACCAGCTGCACCGGGAAGCGACGGGACACTTCCTCCGCTGCCTGCTGATAGTCGCGGGGATTGACCAGCAGCGTCAGAAACGCGCCCTCGCGAATGCCGCGACTCAGTTTCTCTTCAAACTGGCGGGCGTCAGCGATCTCGGGAGTGATCTCGTTCGGTGCCAGGGCGCGTTCTGACGTGCGTGCGGTCGAGCGGCGAGGAGGCGACTCGCTGGCACTGGTGACCGTGACGTTGTCCTTCTGCCGACTGACGTAGCAGCCTCCGTCGCCCGTGAGCGCGTCCCACTCGAAGGGAAATCCAGCGTCTCGCAGCAGACGCTCCAGTTCCGGGTGACCAGGCAGCGGAGCAGCGTCTGGATAGCGACCTCGGACTCGCGAGTGAACCTGATCGACGGTCAGCCGCGGAACTCCGTACAGAGCCCCCTGCGACAGCTTCAACGCCCGGCCGGCATCGAGTCCGCGCGGATACAGCTCCTGCCGACTGGAGACCGAGGCCTTCAGCGAAACGGCAGCAGCCAGCCGCAGCAGCCGGGCGTCACTTACGGAAGACAGCGGTGGCGGAACGGGAATGTCGCGCAGTCGAGCGAGCGCTCGCACAGGAGCCACCAGCGGGTCTTCGTCTGCAATCTGATCCGCCTCGTCCCCCAGCCGCAGTGCTGCGTCGGCCAGTTCTGAATTCAGAGCGATGAGAACTCGGCCCTGACTGCGCCGCATCAGAAAACGCGGCGAGGACATCGTCCGCTCGACCTCAACGCAGACTCGTGTCAGAGCGGACGCCAGTCGTGACCGTTGCGGCTCGTCCTGCGTCGAACCACGAGCCACCAGGAGGGCTTCAGCCAGCTCAGCAGCGGACATCACACCGCCAGCCGTCGTCACGATGCCTGCCAGGTCAGACCGCAGAGCGGTCACAGCGGCATCTTTCGTCCAGCGCGTCTGGAACTTGCTGACCAGTTGCCCGATGCGGCCTCGTGTGACGCCCACGACGGGAGCGACTTCGGTTTGACTCGGCCAGGCTTCCGTGAGGCGTTCGTCCAGCCCCAGCAGTGCCAGCAGCGTCGCCCGTGATGAGTCGCCTTCTTTTGCCGCGGTCTTCGTCACCCGCTGAGCCAACAGGTCCACGCTGAGGCTGCCGACGTCGGTGACCTCCGCTTCGACGACCTCGTCCTCAACCTCCGGCACGTCGGATTGCTGCGGACGCCCGAGTCGCTCCCGCAGGATGCGGACAACGTCCAGAATTTCGCGTCGCGTCTTGTTTCCGACGCCACGCAGTTTCATCAGGCGTCGCACGGGAACCGTCAACAGGTCTTCGACGGTCAGGACGTTGGCTTTGTCGAGCGCGTTCGTCGTCCGCGTCCCCAGACCAAGTTCCGGAATCTGCGTGTCGAACGTGGCCGACTCCAGCAACGCTCGCAGATCGGTGTCGTCGTCGTGGTCCGACAGCGGCGTCGAATCTTCGATGCCGACAAAACAGTCCCGCCAGGCGATAAGCATCTGCTCGGCATTGTCGAACCTCTGCTGCGGGTCTCGCTGGAACGCTCGGACAAAGAATTCCGTCAGCGGGTCCCGCAGAGACGGATCGAAACGGTCGCCGTCGATTGTGGCTTCATCTTTGGTGAGCGATGGCAGACTGGCTCCATCACCCCACTTCGGCAGAATCCCTGGCCCCGCCGCCAGTTCGTACAGCGTCGCCGCCGCTGCGTAGCGTTCCGCATGCAGGTCCCATTGCTTGTTCTTGCGGAGCGGCAGCATGGGATCGATGTAGCCGTTCGTGCCGGCCCGGAGGGACTCGGTCGAAGCACGCGAAAGCGAGAAGTCGAACAGCACCAGATGCAGCTTCTGGCCTCGCTTGATCTGGCCGATGGCGATGTTGTCCGGCTTGAGGTCGCGATGCGGGATGCCGGCTTCTTCTTCCAGATACTTCACGACGTCCAGCAGGTCCTCGCCGAACCGCTGCAGCATGTCGACGTGCAGTCGGCCTTCGCTCCGCAGCCGGTCCCGCAGGGTTTCGATCGAACGCTTTTCGCGGTCGGCAAACACGGGACGCATCAGAAAGGCGAAGCGGTCGCCGATCTCTACCGTCCCGCACTGCACGACGATGTGGTTGTGATGGAGCCGGGACAGCACATCGACTTCATCCCGCAGCCGGTTGTTGTGCTCGGGATCGCTGGCGGCCTTCAGGACGAACTCTTCACCATCCCGCTCGACCAGCAGCACGATCGAGCAACTACCGCGTCCCAGCCGTTTGATGACGCGCAGGCCGCCGGGCAGGACGTCGTCCTTGCGGGCCAGATTCGGGTCTTCGACCGAGTGCTCGGCATCGGGAGCCGTGGCTTCGTCTTCAACCTTCTCCAGCAAAGTCAGAAATTCGTCCACCGTGTCGAGCCGCAGACCGACATCTGCGTGCGTGCTCCACTGGATGAGTTCCTGCAGGTTCTCACCGGCCCCATTCAGCACCGAGCTGATCTGCAGCCCGTCGGTCTCGTGCAGCCGATTGCGGAGTTCCAGACCGTTGGCAGCCGGAGGCCGTCCGGTAAAAACGTGCCAGGCGATCGCTCCCAGCGAGAACACATCCAGATGCTCGCCGGTGTTGTCTTCTCCGGAAAGAGCCTCAGGCGCGATGTACGCGGTACTGACATCGTCGACGAGCCTGTCCACATGTGACGTCGCGGTGACGCCTCGAGATTCGTCGGTCGAGGACGACGGATTGCGATAGCCGACCTGCCAGTTAAACACCTTCAACTGCAGCCTGCTTCCGGCCCCTTCGCTGACCAGGACGCTCTGCGGTGAAAGGGCGCGATGCACGACTCGCCGCTGATGAGCAAACCGCACGACCTCGGCCAGTTGACGGATGAGGTCCAGTCGCTCGTCCAGCCCGAGTCGCTCGTGACGTTCTGCCAGAAAATGATCCAGCCGCATCATCAACGGATCATGTTCGAAGATCAGGGCGGGGCCGAGTTCGTGCTGCGTGTACCCCTCGCGTCTGAGAATTCCCGGATGCTGCAGAGACTCCAGCAGCTCGGCCTCACGATGAGCTGCACGTTCGATGGTGTCACGCTCGTCCTGGCTGGCTCCCGTCCGCACGTTGTAGATGCGGACTCGACGGCGAATGCTCTTGAGTGTGGTGTGTGTCGCCTGCCAGTCCTGGTAGCCCGGACCTTCGTTGATCAGGTGATCGAGCACATAATCGCCGACCTTGCGGCTGCGCTGTGAGGGTCGAATCCCCGCCTGATCCATCGCCTGTGTTACGACGCGGCAGGCCGGCTTGTCGTGCCGGTCCGAGGGACGGTCACGCAGGCCCGGGCACTCGCGACGTTTAATCAGCCCCATGACGCCAGAGCGGTGTTCGGTGTCACGCAGCACGACTCCATGCGCCGCAGTGTCCGTCAGATCACATTGCAGGTCCGATGCCGAGCAGAAAACGACCGCATCGATCCAGGGAACACTGCCATGTTTCTTTGCCGCCTTCTGCCGGCTCAGAAGAGACCGCAGCTTCTTCGCCTTCGAGTTCGCGAGAAACAACGGGTTATCGACCGTGGCTGTTGGTTTGCCGTCAGTCTCCCAGCGCCAGGTCCCGGCATCGCCACGCAGTCGACCGGGTCGGCTCTTGATCTCGATCAGAAAGAATCCCTGAGGCGTAAAGGCAGCAGATCGACTTCGTTGATGCTCCCGTCGTCACCGATGAACTCGAAGTTGGTCCAGGCCCGGTAGGGTTCGTGCGAGGGGAACTGCGTGCGGACAAATTCCAGAGCTTCCCGCTCCCACGGAAAACCTGACTCGGTGTGAACTATCCAGTTTTTCGCCGGCTTCGACTGTGCCATTCGCTGGTCCGCGACAAGTCGCCTGGTTTCAGGCGTTCGTTGAAGTTCTGGTCATGTTCTCGACAGTTGCGCCACAATTCGCCTGAAGAATCGTCAGCGAGGTTTGCGACGAGTCGTCGAAATTGACGCCTCGATTTCCTGCAGGATGTGGTCAACGTCCTGCGGTTTGAACAACCGGTAGTTGTTGACCGGATGCCGGTACTCGGGAATCTTTCCGGACGCTCCCCAGGCCCTCAGAGTGTTGGAAGCAATCCCCAGTCTCGCAGCCGCCTGTTTGACGGTCAGATACTGATCGCGAACGCTCATGGTTCTCGAAATCTCCTCGGATATGGCTCAGGAAATGTGCTCCGTCAGCATTGCAGAACCTTACCAATGCTTCCGTAGACAAACAAATCAGTTCAGAAGCTATCTGCTGGGCAGCGGGAGGCGGCAACAGCCTGTCTGGCTAAATTCTGACCGAAAACGGGGCATGATTAGGTAGTGCGAGCTGCGTAGCTCTCAGGAACGCCTGGTGATGGCGTTCTGCGATATGATCACACTCACTGGCCATGCCTTGAGGAGGAAGTCTTGTCACACATCGTGGAAATCAGAACTGAGGTGCGCGACGCCAATGGCGTGCGTGCCGCCTGCGATCGGCTGCGGTTGGAGCCGCCGGTTGAGGGGAAAACCAGGCTCTTCAGTCGGGAGGCGGAAGGGCTGGCTGTTCGGCTGCGGGACTGGCGGTATCCGGTGGTCTTCAAGACCGCGACCGGAGAAGCCCAATACGACAACTACGAAGGACGCTGGGGCGAGCAGTCGCGGCTGGATCAGTTTCTGCAGGCGTACGCCGTTGAGCAGACGAAGATCGAGGCTCGGCGGAAGGGACACTCGGTGTCCGAGCAAAGTCTGGCGGACGGTTCCATCAAGCTGACGGTGCAGGTGGGAGGTGCCGTATGACGACGTCCACACCGAAGACGATCGAAATTACGGTGAAGCCCGACGGCTCCACGTCGCTGGAAACCAAAGGTTTTGCGGGCAACGGA
Organism: Rhodopirellula sp.; assembly: GCA_013203845.1. GTDB lineage: Bacteria > Planctomycetota > Planctomycetia > Planctomycetales > Planctomycetaceae > JABMPE01. Next base: position 31,628 of record JABMPE010000091.1, read on the forward strand.
TGCCGGGCGGCGAGTGAGTTTCTGGAACGAGCATTGGGGTCGCGAGGCTCGGAACAACTGACATCCGAGTTTCATCAAGGCCAGACCGTGAATCAGCAGACCACGCAGCAGCGGTGATCTGGCGATGCCGAATACCGCGTCCGCCTCACTCGAACCATTCGTGTCCATATCATTGTCGCCGTCATCGTTGATGTTCTCATCGATGACGAACACCAGGCCCGTCGTGCCGCACTCTGCGGCGATGGCGGACACGACTACTGCGATGAATCGGCAGGTCGACGCCACATTTTGAGCGTCGAGAAGACTGCCTCTGCCGAATCGCCCGCTGCGGATTGCTGATCCGCACCTTGATGGCTCATCCACTTCCACGATCGAGCCGTGTTTCTACTTACCCATCACAACACCAATCAACGGGAGAGTTTTATGACGCTCACAGAGCGACTTGGGGAGTACGTGCGCGCGTGCTTCACCGGGCTGTGGATTGAATCTCATGAACA
>JABMPE010000092.1 GCA_013203845.1 Rhodopirellula sp.
CGGGCAGATTCTGGTACTGGGCGATGTCGTTTCTCAATGATGATGCCTGGCTCAATCGTCAGGCGTTCCTGAAACTGTCAGTTGCGTTACCGGTGACGTTCTCAACTGACGGAAGTATTCTGACGATGAAACTTTACGAAACGACCCGGTCGATTGTTCTTGTTGCCCTTGTGGCTGCGACGCCAGGCATGCTGGCTGTGGAACAACCAACCGCTGTGGATGCTGGTTCGCACATCGAAGGGGATGCTGATCAGCCGCCCGCTTGCACCGTAAGCCGTCGTTTCAGCTGCCGTGCCACCCGGGACAAATTTCAATCGCTGCCCGGAATGTGGGTAACTTTCCGCCGGCTTCTGCCATATTCACTGACATGATTCTTCCTGACACAACATCCGTCGATCCGTTTGAGCAGTCACTGCGTCGAGTGCTGCGCGGTAACGCTGCTGCATTTGAACATTTCGCAACGCGGTGCGAACGTCCTTTGCGAACGACGGACATGTCGTCGATCCCGTGTTCATCGGCGGTCGGCCGGTCACGGAGTGACTGCAGGACGGATCACCAGGTTGTCTCACACAGCGGCGGACGGAACAGCATTCCGTCGTATTTGTGAAAGGTGCTCAATGACTTACCGAAACTTTCTGATACTCGGTCTGCTGGCTCTGCCTTTGCCCACGCTGCCTGGGACGGCGAGGGCCGATGACGCCCGCAAGGTCGCGCAAATCAAGTTCTTCGAAATGCACGTCCGACCGCTGCTCGCTCGGCACTGCCTGGAGTGTCACAGCGCGGAAAGTCAGAAGGGCAAGCTGCGGCTCGATTCGCGGGCGGCGATTCTCAAGGGCGGTGAATCCGAAGAGCCTGCGATCGTCCCCGGTAAGCCGGAAGAAAGCCCGCTCATCGATGCCGTCCGGTACGAATCCTACGAAATGCCACCGAAGGGAAAGTTGCCCGAAAAAGACATCGCGATCCTGGTAAAGTGGATCGAACTCGGAGCTCCATGGCCTGGCGGCGACGACTCGAAAATCGTTCGACAGGACAGCGACCGCATCACCGATGAAGACCGCAAGTGGTGGGCAGTTCAGCCAGTCACTGAGCCGAACGTCCCTGACGCTGGCACTGGCTGGGCGCGGAATGAGATCGATCGGTTTGTCGCACGAAAGCTGGACAGAGCCGGACTCGAACCCGCTCGCGAAGCCAATCGCGAGGAACTCGCGCGGCGAGCGTATTTCGATCTTCACGGTTTGCCGCCGACGCCAGCACAGGTCGACGCGTTCGTGCAGGACGATCGACCGGATGCCTGGGAACGATTGATCCGCGAGTTGCTGGACAGTCCTCGTTACGGAGAACGCTGGGCGCAGCACTGGCTGGACGTGGTCCGCTTTGCCGAAAGCGATGGCTACAACGAGGACGCCTTCCGACCCGATGCCAGTGCCTTTCGCGATTACGTCATCCGCTCACTGAACGACGACAAGCCGTACGATCAGTTCGTCCGCGAGCACCTGGCCGGTGACGAGATCAATCCCGACGACCCCAACGTCTTTATTGGCACGGCTTATTTGCGACATGGCGTCTACGAATGGAACCAGCGAAACGCTCGGATGCACTGGGATTTGATTATCAACGAGATGACTCGCGTGACCGGCGAAGCGTTTCTGGGGATTGGAATTGGTTGTGCACAATGTCACGACCACAAGTTCGATCCGATTCTGCAGAAGGACTACTACGGTCTGCAGGCTTTCCTGTCGTCGGTGGCCTGGCCGATGAAACGACCACTGGCGACTCCGGACGACATTGCCACTCATCGAGCCAATCAGCAGAAGTGGGAAGCAGCGACACAGGCAATTCGTGACGAGATAAACTCGCTGGCTCCGTCGGCTTTCGACAACAACCAGAAGTACATCGTCAAGCAGTTCCCGGACGACATTCAGGTGATCTACTACAAGCCGGAATCCGAGAAGACGACCTATGAGAAGCAGCTGTCCTATCTCGTTGACCGACAGGCAGATCGGGCGGCGGCGAGTTTCGACTATGCCAAAGCTCTGAAAGGCGCCCCCGAAAAGTTAAAACGCTACCAGGAACTTGAGGCGGAGCTGAAGAAGTTCGACTCACTCAAGCCTGCACCACTGCCGACGGCGTTTGTGGCGACGGACATCGGTCCAGAACCGGCTCCGACGTTTCTGCTGACACGCACCACGAAAGAAGCCGTCGAGCCGTCGTTCCTGACACTGCTTGGACAAAAGCCGGCCATTACACCAACGGCCACCAGTACCGGTCGCCGCACAGCACTGGCCAACTGGATCGCCAGTGAGGACAACCCGCTATCGACGCGCGTCATCGTGAACCGTGTCTGGCAACGGCACTTTGGCAGCGGCATTGTTCCGACACCGAACGACTTCGGCACATTGGGCGAATTGCCCAGTCATCCTGAACTGCTCGACTGGCTGACACGTCGGTTTCTCGCAGGCGGCTGGAAGATCAAGCCGCTGCACGAACTGATCATGAACAGCGCCACTTACCGGCAGACCGCCCGCCGCGAACCATCACCGACAGAAAATAAGATCGATCCGACAAACCGACTACTGTGGCGATTCCCGCCGCAGCGATTGGATGCCGAACAGGTACGCGACGCGATGCTGGCCGCATCCGGCGAACTCAAACAGCGTGACGGCGGCGGAGATTCGGTCGGCGGCTCGTCGCCGTATCGCAGCGTCTATGTGATCAGGAAACGGAACAAGCCCGACGAAATGCTCGGCGGATTCGATGCTCCACTGTGCTTTGAATCAGCGCCGGACCGCATCGCCACGACGACGCCCATCCAGTCGTTGCTGCTGGTCAATGGTGAGTGGACTCTGAATCGATCGCGTGCGTTCGCCACGCGATTGCTGTCCGGTAAACAGCAACTCGAAGCAGACGAAATCCGCACGGCGTATCAACTGGTCTTCAATCGTGACGCCGCGGACGATGAAGTCAGCGAGGCTCTGGGCTTTGTGCAAAGTCAGATGGAGTCAATTTCTCAGCCCGCCATCGAGGACAAGTTTCCGAACGAGACCGGCTTGCGTCCGGTGACTCAGCATTTCAGCGCCGTCAAGGATTTCGGCCTTGGCAGCAAAGCACTCTGGATTCAGCCGGACAGCCGTTTCGAGCGTTTGCAGGTGCAGAAGGCAGACGGACTGGATGACGAGTTCACCGTCGAGGCAGTCGCGATTCTCGATCGGCTGTATCCCGACGCGAGTGTCAACACGCTGCTGTCGCGCTGGAACGGCAGCACAAAGACGGACGGCTGGAATATTGGCGTCACCAGTGAGAAGTCGGGTTATCAACCCCGGAACTTTATCGTGCAGTTAGTCGGTCGGACATTTCAGGACGAGCCGACTTACGAAGTGGTGGCTTCCGGCCTGCGGTTTCCACTAGGCAAGCCTGTCTACCTGGCCGCGGCTATCTCAGCCAGTACATCACCCGGGAATCCAACCAGCGGTTCGGTGACGTTTTACATGCAGGACCTCTCCGATCCGGAAGCGAAGCTGGAAACGGCAACGATCGAAACGTCCGTTGTTGGTCGGATTCAGAATCCGGCGCTGCAACTCGTCGCTGGCGGGCGTACAGGCCTCGGTCATCTCTGGGATGGCCAGATCGCGCGACTGGCTGTCAGTCACGGAGCGCTGCCTCGCGAACAACTGCTGATCGGAAAGGAATCCGGGAAAGCCGACCGCATTCTGGACTGGGCGTTCAACGGCGACGACGGAGAGCAGCCAGCACCACATACTGCCTGGCTGCGTCAGACTCCAATGGATCACGCTTCTGGTGATTCCGCAAAGACGCTCGCCGCTGTCACCGACTTCTGCCACGCCCTGTTTAACTCCAACGAGTTTCTCTATCTGCATTGAGCCCTGGCTGGATTCGCGAGAAGTCAGCTTGTTCGACAGCGTATCCGCAGTCCGCAAATTCGACGATAACCTTGAGATCTGATATGTCGACCTTACGCAAACTCAACGGCCCGTCATTGTTCGGGAACGACGACCGAAAACTCGCCGAACACATTGAAGTCGCTGGGGTTCAGTGTCAGAACGTGGGTGACACCAGCCTCGTAATAGGATGCGGCGAGCATGGTGTCGAGCAGTCGTTTCCGTCCCAGGCGATGCGTCCGATGCCAGTCCAGAAACTGCTGGACGGCCGGAGCATTGAGAAAAGCGTGATCGACTTCAGCAGCGGTCCACCATTGCAGAGCCAGATGCCGCGCCGCGTCGATCAACAGCGGCTGCGTGAATCTTCGCGGATCGGTGACCACGTGAATGAACTCCCCCAGCACCTGAGGTGCCAGAGAAAGACGGTCACCGCGCTTCACGATTTCGGCAAGCATCGACCGGGCCGAAGTGTGGTTTGGATGCTCGGGCAATTCGACGGCAACAAGAAATCCGGTGTCCAGGCCGTAGTTCACCCGCGACCCTCCAGCATTTCGTCCAGCAGATCGTCATCGCGATTCAGTGGCCTGAGGATCTTGCCCAGATTGAGTGTGGGGATATCGAGAACACTATGCGCAGGCGTTGATGGCCCGCCATTTTGCCGGAGACGCAATGCCAGCCAGTTGAACAGTTTCTGCTGTTCAGCAGGGGGAAGAGCGGCTGCCGCATTTTCGATTTCGGAAAGAGTTGTCATGGCATCACCACTGAGGAAGCACGGTCAGTCGCGAACATTCTAATCATCAAACGTGCTGATTGAGAGGGGCAATTAAATGGACCGCTGTAACAACATCGATCATCCGACGTCGCGACGTGACTTCCTGTGCCAGTCCGGAGGTGGCTTCGGGGCACTGGCTTTTGCGGCACTCAGTGGGCAATCGCTGTTTGCCGCTGGCTCGACCAATCCCGTGGCGGCAAAGATTCCCGATCGTATCGGCAAGGCGAAGAACATTATCTGGCTCTTCATGGAAGGAGGCCCAAGTCATTTGGACCTCTTCGACAGGAAGCCGGCAATCAACAAACTGGCTGGTCAGACGTTGCCGGAAAGTTTTCCGCGTCCGGTCACGGCGATGGGAGAAGCGAATTCGCCAATCCTCGAATGCAAGCGAAAGTGGTCACAGAATGGTGACAGCGGGTTGTGGATTTCCGATTGGCTGCCGCATCACAACAGCATCGCGGACGAATTGTGCGTCATTCACTCGTGTGTTTCCGATGGAATCAATCACGCCGGTGGCGTCTGCCAGATGAACACGGGAGCGGTTTTCGGCGGTCGGCCTTCACTGGGTGCCTGGGTCTCGTACGGACTTGGTTCGAGCAGCAACAGCCTGCCCGACTTTGTGGTGATGAAGGACAGCAGTTCGATGGTCGTCAATGGAGCCCGTGCCTGGGGTTCCGGCTTCATGCCATCGACTCATCAGGGCGTGTTGTTTGAAACCGGCGCCGAGCCGCTGCGTAACCTGAACAATCCGAAAGGCATTTCCGCGTCGGAGCAGCAGGGCAAGCTCGATTTTATTAACCGCCTCAACCGCCGCCATTACGCAGGCCGCGAATCGAACACCGAACTGGAAGCACGCATTCTCAGCTACGAACTCGCAGCACGCATGCAGGCAGAAGCTCCGGAAGCAATCGATCTGCAGAATGAACCCGAACACGTGCAGAAGCTGTACGGTATCGACCAGAAAGAGACCGAGGTCTACGGACGCCAATGCCTGCTGGCTCGACGGCTGGTCGAACGCGGAGTTCGATTCATTCAGCTTTACTCAGGCGCTGGCAGCAAATGGGACAGCCACAGCAATATCGAAACAAATCACGGTCGTCTGTGCCGCGGCGTGGATCAACCAATCGCTGCGTTGATTGCCGACCTGAAACAGCGAGGGCTGCTCGACGAAACGCTCGTCATCTGGGGTGGTGAATTCGGTCGTACGCCGATGAGCGAAAAAGGGACCGGCCGCGATCACAACCCGACCGGCTTCACCATGTGGATGGCTGGCGGCGGCGTAAAAGGCGGACAAACGATCGGGGCGACGGACGAAGTTGGACTGTACGCCGTCGAAGACAAGCTGCATGTCCATGACATCCATGCCACAACAATGGGGCTGCTCGGACTCGACCATACGAAGGTCGTCTACATGCACAAAGGGCGCCCCGAGCGCGTCGATCTGAATGAAGGACATGTGCATTCAGGAATCGTCTCTGGTGTGTAATTCTCATTCGAATGTGACGTAACTGTGGAACGATCCATGACAAATATAACGCGTACGCTTGCCACATTACTTCTCGCGACCACGGGCCTTGCCGGGGCAACTGAACCGGTTCTCCGGTGGCGCTTTGACGGCGAATCGCAGCCCGGTGCCTGGCAGGGCGAATTCGGTACGCCGGCCAATGGTCCACGTGCGCCCCGGTACCCGGGATTCAGTGCGGAAAACCAGGGCTCGTCGTTTGTCGGCCACGAAGGCTGGATCCTCGTTAAAGACCATGAACGAGGCGGCTTCACCAATGTTCGGTTCGGCGAGGGAGACACCTTTGCCTTCGAAGCCTGGGTGAAAGTGAAATCCATCAGCAAGGGGCAGATGGTTTATGTCATGGGCAAAGGACGGCATGAGAAACTGGGCGAAAACCTCGGTGGAAATAATCAGAACTACGCAGTCCGACTGCAGGGTTCCGACGACGGTGCCAAACTGGGTTTCCTGTTTACCAGTCAACATCCCGAAACGAAGAAGACGGACTGGCACCGCTGGTGGAGCAAGACGGAAATGCCGCTAACGGGCTGGCATCACCTGGCACTGGATTACACCTTCGGCAAAGGCGACAGCCTGCACGCTTACATCGATGGCAAACCAGTTGACGGCGTCTGGGATCTGGGAGGTGCAACCGATCTGCCGCCAGTGCAGGATGCAGCCGATCTGGTCATTGGAACCGGATACACTCGCGGCTCCGGTGAGTCGTTTCAGGGCTGGATGGACAACATCGCTGTTTACCGTCAAGCCTTCGCCCCAGACGTGATCGCTGATCGTTATGCCTATGTCCCACCGCCTCCGGCTGTGACGCGTGAGATGATTCCGGCTGGTAAAGTGTTGGTCCAAATCAGTGAAGAGGGTGTTCCCGAGACAAACGGCTGGCCGGAAGAGCCGCAGGTCACCGAGACGTACCACGAAGATCTGTTCGGTCTGATCGACCTCCCACAGAAATACGTTTCCACCGGCGTGCGCGGCGACCGAGCTAACCCGTTGCACCTGCGAGCCGCCGCCCTTGTGAAACTGCCAGCAGGCAAGCACCGCCTGCTGTTACGCGGACGCGGCGCGTGTCGGCTTGTTGTCGATGGAAAACATCTGCTGGAAACCTCGCCCCGCCCGACTGATCCAGGCGGTCACGGGCTGCTGTCGGCACAGGACACGTATCTCGATCTCGGTCCCGACTTTCGTTTCGCTCCTCCCGGCAACCGGGATGCATGGTGTGAATTTGAAACGCAAGGCGGCGAACACTTCGTCATCCTGGAAACGCTTGTCGGCGGAACTATTGGCAAAGGAAAATTCCGCTCCGAACTCGGTGAAACTGTCGTTGCGGTTTCGCTCGAAGGGAGCGAGTCATGGTCTCTTATGTCCCCCGGCGAACGACAGGTCGACTATACCGATGAAGGCTGGGCCGCATACGAAGCCGAACGTCGACAATGGTTCGACCATGTGAATGCGACGGCGCGAGCGGTCCGCCGCGCTGCCAACAGTGATTACTGGAACCGCCGTCGAGCCGCTGCATCAGAGTGGCTGGCCAGTACCGAACAGGTCTCCGTACCCGCGCTGGCAGAAGGCTCTCCTGCGAGCAACGCCATCGACCATTTCCTCGCCGCGCGGATTGCCGCAGTGGCCAGTGAGTCGAAACACGGCGAACAGGGCGACGTGGACTACTACAAAGAGGTCCGTCCGCTACTGGAGAAGCGATGTTCCAGCTGCCACCAGGGCGGCAAGGCCAGCGGCGGTCTGCGCATCGATGATCACGAATCCATGCTGAAAGGCGGTGAGTCCGAAGAGCCCGCCGTCGTTCCCGGCAAAATCGACGAGAGCACACTGATCGATCGGATCACCTCGACGGACGAGAGCGTTGTCATGCCTCCCAAGGGCGACCCCTTGTCGAACGACGAAATCGCGCTGCTCAAACGCTGGATCGCAGGCGGTGCTGCATGGCCACAGTTCAACGTCGCCAGTTTCAAGCCGACACCGCTGGCCGATGACCTCAGCTTTCTCCGTCGCGTAACGCTCGACACGGTCGGCGTGACTCCCACCGAAGCTGAGATCGCTGCCTTCCGCAAAGACGCCCCGGAGTCCCGCCGCGCGAACGTGATCGACCGGCTGCTGAGCGATTCCCGCTGGGCGGATCACTGGATGGGTTACTGGCTGGACGTCCTCGCCGAGAACCCAAATATGATCAACCCCACGCTGAACAACACCGGCCCCTTTCGCTGGTGGTTGTACGAGTCGCTGATTGATAACAAACCCGCCGATCTCTTCGTCACGGAGTTAATCCGTATGGAAGGCAGCGAGCGGTTCGGCGGACCGGCCGGCTTTGCCACAGCTTCCCAGAATGATCTACCGATGGCTGCCAAAGGCATCATCGTCAGCTCCGCCTTCCTCGGTGTCGAGATGAAATGCGCCCGGTGTCACGACGCCCCGTCGCATGTCTCGATGCAGGAAGATCTGCTGCAACTCGCCGCGTTGTTAAAGCAGGCACCCATCAAGTTGCCCGAATCCAGTAGCGTCCCCGCGGGACGTTTGGAACATACCGGTCGCCAGCCGCTCATTCAGGTGACTCTGAAACCCGGAGTCGTAGTGCAACCGGCGTGGCCCTTCGCCCGTTACTGCGACGAAGCCGTCGCCGATGTGCTGGCGGAACATCCCGAGAACGCGCGCGACCGACTTGCCGCACTCATCACCGCTCCGCAGAACGAACGCTTCGCCCAGGTGATGGTCAATCGCATCTGGCAGCGACTCATGGGTCGCGGTTTGGTGGTCAGCGTTTCGGACTGGGAAAAGAGCGGCCCCTCGCATCCCGGCTTATTGCGTTGGCTTAGCCGCCAGTTTGTCGCGTCTGGATACGACGTCAAAGCCGTGAGTCGTCTTATCCTGAATTCGCATGCCTACCAACGGGCGACTGATGCGACACTTGCCGAGACCAGTCCGCTGTTTATTTCACCGGCACCACGCCGTCTAACCGCCGAGCAAATTGTCGATTCGGTCTTCCATGCGACCGGCACACCGTTTGATCTGGAAGAGGTCAGTCTGGACATCGACAGCGTTCGCGACCTCCGAAATTCCGTGACCCTCGGCAAACCACGTCGCTCATGGATGCTCGCGTCGACGTCCAATGAACGCGATCGTCCCAGTCTTTCGCTGCCGCGGATCACCGCCGTCGCCAATGTCCTGAAAACGTTCGGCTGGCGCGGAGCCCGACAGGATCCTCGCAGTCTCCGCGATACAGAACCCAACATTCTCCAGCCCGCCGTCTATGCGAACGGCGTCATGAGCATCTGGCTGACGCGACTGAGTGACCGCCACGGCATCACGCAACTCGCACTGGAAGACCAGTCCGTCGAGCAACTCGTCGATCGCGTGTTTCTTCGACTGCTGACTCGCCAGCCATCTGCCGCAGAGAAAGAACGCTACGTGCGATTGCTGTCAGAAGGATACGACACTCGCGTGATCCCCAAATCGGAACGCATCACGCCAACACCTGGCAAACGCGAGCCCGTCCGTTACGTGAGCTGGTCCAACCACGTTGATGGCCCGGCCAACACCCTTGCCCTGCAGAAGGAAGCCGCAGCCCGTCGCGGCGACCCACCGACCAACGCGCTGAACGACGACTGGCGTCTCCGTATGGAAGACGTGTTATGGGCCGTCCTCAACGCTCCCGAATGGATTTACACACCGTAGTTCTTTGTGAGCCGAACGCACTAGCGGCGGGCCTTGAAAACAAAACTGAGCGAAGGCCCGCGGCTGGCACCGTTGGCTCAGCAAATCAACGACAGGATCACCCCATGGACCGACGCAACTTTATTAAACAATCCGGCGTGCTGACCGGCGCTGCTCTCGCCGGATCGTCAGTGTTCGCGTCGCCATCCGCTGGCGACATGCCTCAAGGCAAAGCGGAGCATGTGATCTTCATCTGGCTTGGCGGAGGAATGGCGCAGATCGACACGCTGGATCCGAAAACGCGTGGTAATTCCAAAGCATCGCCGAAAGTCGCTGGCTCCGAATACGGCACGGTCGACACAATCGTGCCCGGCGTGCAATTCTGCGAACACCTGCATCGCACCGCGAAGCTCGCCGACCGCCTGACAGCCATGCGAACGGTCAATCATCATCTGATCGACGAACACGCATTTGGTACGAACTTCGTCCACACCGGCCGCGTTACCACCGGCAGCATCACGTATCCGTCGATCGGATCCATCATTGGACACGTGCGCGGTGCCGCGAATCCGGACGTTCCCGCCTACATGTTGATCGGTTATCCGAACGTCAGCCGCGGCCCCGGCTTTCTTGGCGCCAAGGCTGGGTATGTTTATCTCGTCGATACCGAAAGCGGCCCGTCCGGTTTCTCGCGACCCGAAGACGTAACACCACTCCGCGTCGAACGCCGTCGGCAACTTCTCGAACCACTGACGGCCCGCGTTCCCAACGGCTCCGTCATCGCGCAGTACCGCACCGCACAAACTGAAGCGCTGCGTCTCGCCGGTCCCGACTTCATGCGTCACTTCCGCTTGAAAGACGAGTCCGCCGACCTGCGCAGTTCCTATGGAGGTGAGTTCGGTCAGCGCTGCCTGCTCGCTCGGCGTCTCGTACAGGCCGGCGTCCGTTTCATCGAGGTGTCGCACAACCTGAACTTCATCAATGGAACCGGCTGGGATACACACAACGAGGGCCAGCAGAACCAGCACCTGCTCATCAAAGAACTCGACATCGCTCTGTCCGCATTGATCACCGACCTTGAACAACGAGGCATCCTCGACAAGACCCTCATCGCGATCGGCACTGAATTCGGACGCCCCGCCGCTTACGACGGGCGCGGCGGACGCGGACACCAGGGTACTTGCTTCAGCCTGCTCCTCGCCGGCGGCGGCTTGAAACATCAGGGCGCGTACGGCGTCACTGACGAACTCAGTAAGAAGATTGTCGAGAATCCTGTCTCTGTCGCCGACTTCCATGCCACCATCCACGCCGCTCTTGGTATCAATCCCGCCCACGAACTCTTCGCCGGCTCTCGTCCGGTCCCGATCACAGATCACGGCACACCCGTCGCAGCGTTGTTTGCTTAATCAACCGAAACACAGGCACGCTCAGTTGTGCGTTGGCCATTTGTCCTTTCCTGATCGACTTCCTGAACCAACGACATCCAAGGCCTCGCTCCATGAATCGATTGAATCGGCTCACACGTGCAGTGGTCGGCCTTGCTCTTCTGTTGGTGTTGCTGCCCGGTCAGGAAACTCGCGGGCAGGAATCGCAAGGGCAAACTGCCCCAGTGGCCGATTTGAAATCGATCGGTAATTTCGAGCTGGACCGCGATGGCGACGCATGACTGAATAGCCAGAATTCTGTCCAGATACTTGCTGAGCTTTGATTCTGATTGCGTAGCGTTGGTTTTTCAGAACGGGTCGAGGCTGCGTGCTGACGAGTGTTTGGAGCGGGCATGTTCGCAGAGAGACCAGCCGCAATACCCCAGAGGCGGCCTGCTCAGGCCGTGGCAGGCTTGCCGCTGCGGAATGGTTTCAGCAGGTTGTGAGTCAGGCACACCAGACCCCATTAGGCCGTCATGTTGTCCAGACCTCGAAGCAGAAACTGGCGAAATCCTCGACCGTGTTTGATCTGGCCGAACATCGGTTCGATGATTGCTGTTCGCCGAGCGTACTCGGTCTGGCCCTTCTTCGTGCGCAGCTTGCGAGTCCATCTTCTCTTTCGCGGTCAGGTCTTTGGGTGGCCGACTTTCGGTGCGGAAGCGACTCGTTCGTGATGCTTCAAGCGACCGGTGGCGATGTCCGATTTTGTGATGCGATCGGTCTTTTCCAGAAACTCAACGTTGTCTTCGCTGAAGTAAGCGACCGTGTTCAAAATAACTTCCAGCTTTTAACCACCGAGACACCGAGTTTGACAGGAGAGTTTCCCTCGTGTCCCCGTACCTCTGTGGCTAAATTCTTCTGATGATTTCGGGAAGTTATTTCGGACGCATTCCTTAGCGAGCCGGTGAACCGCTGCTGCTCTTTCCCGCTGACAACCAGTACGAACGACGGCATGTGAGTGATGCGAAACCGCTGAGCGAGTGCCCGTTTCTGATCCAAATCGACCGTACGGATCACATTTCCTTGCTGCTGCAGTCGATGCACCACCGGCATCATGGACCAACTCGGCCCGCACCAGGTCGCTGAAAAATCCAGCAGCACTCCATCCGGAGTTCCACCCATCGCGGCAAGCGCCACCACCAGACTGGTCAAACCAGACATCCAACGTCTCCGTCCCTGGAGTCTTGTAACTCTTACGACGCCGAGTGGAGCATCCTGCGATCCAACTGCCGAGACGGGCGTTTTCCCCATCCATCAGCAGTTCTCAACGTCGTAACGCCTTCAGAGCACAATCCGCGCCAACCAACATCGGCACTCTGCGCGATCAATCACCAATCGCTGCCTGGTTTCCAGAGTTACTGATCCGCAATGCCAGCAACCCAAATGCTCCACACGCAGCCTGAATCGCCGTCGCGGGACTGAGGGTCAGCCCGAACAGGCCTGCCACTACAGCACCACCGAAGAAGAATGCCTGAATGCTTCTGGTGGTTCCGGCATTCGCTGGAGCTGCCAGCAGCAAGCCTGGAAAAAGCATCCACACGAATCCAGCAGAGAGAATGAGATTATAGATACCCGCGTTGTGAACAATCGTCGAAACAAGCTCCAACTGCTGATCAGTCAGCTCAAGCGACTTCTTTTCGAGCACATTCGCGAGTATCGCTGGCTTCTGCCAAGGAAACATTTCCCCGCAAACAAATCCCAGATGAAGGACCGCGTTTAGTGCCAAAGCAGTTTTCATCATTTCTGACCTCCTGATTAGTTCTTAATCCGGTCGTGTTTCGTGCAAATCGCCGCGGCCAACAGTAAAGAAAGTCTACCGGTCGTGCAATTTCGAACGGCAATATGGCGGCACGCAGCCAGAATCCTTGTCGGTCCAGTCAGTCAGTTCGCCGTAATCTCAATGAAATCGTTGCTGTTTCACTGGTCCTGGAAATGGGCATAAACAAATCATTCGGCATTCCGTCTGAGAATCCGGGAACCGGGCATATGAATTTCGTTTTCATTTACCAACGATTGATGTACGCTTGGTCGAAACGAGCTATCAGAGAAAGGCGTTCATCGCTGCTGATGGCTACTCTTCGGAATCGACCTCTTAAGATTTGAAATCTTGCGAGTTCAAAAGAACTCCCATCGGAGACTCCCCATGAAAAGTTCGCGAGCCAGACGCTATTGTTTCTCCACTCTCGGGCTGCTTGTGCTCACGACACTCATGCAGACCGCCTACTCTGCGGAAAGCACTCTATCCATTGAAGATTTGAAAGTGGCGGACGATGGCAAACTGACGTTTAGCCTTTTAATAACCGGTCCACTGAAATTCGATATAAATCGCAAGCCGACGATTAAAGTGACTCAACAGAAACTCACTCCAGACAACACTACGGGCGAGTTAAAGATTGAGAACAGTGAACTCAATACCAAATTTCTGACTCCAGCAAGCGATGCCCCAGAGCACACCAGGCGGGTTTATGAAGTTGTTCCACCGCAGGCGTCAAAGTCACGTGCAGTAATTATCATTCATGCGTCAATAAAGGAATCTGATGGAAAGTTCCTGACAGTTGACAAGGCGTTCGTGATCAAAGATCAGAAAGTAGTGTCAGACTCTACGACCGAAAAGGAAGAAACGCGTCCCCCAAAACCAGCGGCGGAGGATTCGGCGCTCCCGGAATTTGGTGAAGTACCCACACGGGCCGTTGATGGTGTACCGTCTTTTGGCATTACGACGTTTCTGGAAAAGCGGATGAACTTTACAGCTGGCCCACCTTGGCCGCTGAAACTGGATCATGAAGTCAGCGAAACTTTGAAAAAACTGTCTGCGTTATTCGCAGAACTACACAATAAGTCAGTGGCCGCATCATCGGAAAAGAATGGCGACGCCCAGCAAAAAGCACTTTCTGAAATCACAAAAAAATTCCAGGATGAGATTACCAGCGAAGGAGGTATCCTGAATGACCCGCAGTTTCCTGTTCGCAAAAAGGCTTGGGAGCCGTTGTACAAAGAGCTGGATGAATTCGTACGCAGCAAGTCAAAGAAGCATGAAATCGATCTGAGCAATGCGAAGCATCGCGCACAGCTCTACCATGAATTGCATGTTGCATTCAGTAAGGCACAAGCTGAAGACGACGAATTCCAGACGGCTGTTGAACACTTTCGAACAGGTGGATTCGCCAACAGTCCGTTCTTTGCGGGCAGCGGTAATACCTCGTTCGGTAATAGCAATTCGAACGGAGATTCTTTCTTCTGTGACAAATGCGGAAAGTGCAAGTGCCGAAAGGCATGTGCATTGAAGCTTCTGTCCCCGTGACGTCGTTGCGTCCCCGACGCATTCCGATCATCACTCAGTTTGGTCCGTAAACCACCCAACCGCACTCAGAGGTTCAAAGCATGGATCCGTTTGCAATCGGCGCGCTAGTCATTGGTCTGTTGACGAATTACGGCCAATCAGGGACACCAGCATCAGAGGTTCCCAGTGGCCCAACCATCCAGCAATCCTTACTGAAGCTACTTCAACTGGGAAAGCTTAGTAAGGCAGATTTCAAAGAAGATGCCATTACTGCAACACTGACCAAGATCGAAGGGGTCATCACCAGTTTTCGCCAGGACAACGGACTGGCTCCGGGCGATAAGATTCTTAACGATGTTGTACGGTCACTGGATGTCGGCTGCCTTTCGCGTCCTGGATTCACAACAGGCCGCGTATCAACACGTGCCATTGCGGCCGCTGATAAGAATGTCGTCAAATATGTGATGAATTCCTTCTTTTACTGGGCGCCGGACGATGCCTTCCCAATGGTGAAGAAAAGTGGTGAAGACCAGACACTGAATTTCGCCCGGGCGGCATTTCGCGAAGCATGGCTTTCCTGGCAACTTGAGTTTGATATAAACCCGAAAGACATCACAAACGCCACAAAACCTGACGGTTCGCCGTACAGTCTGAACGACGCCATGCTGCGAGTCGAGACAACCCCGAATCTGCGTCCCGACTACAGGGCATATACTTCGCTCGTTGATGCAGGCCATGGAGGCCAGGTATCCGGTGGCCTGCTAATGCAGATCAACGCAAACTACGAGTGGGGTTACGACGATTTCCGAGGCACGATATGCCACGAAATCGGCCATCTGCTTGGCATCGGCCATAACGAAGGGGACGCATCGACGCTGATGCATGATGTCTACGAAGGAGTTAATGAGCCGCAGGATTGGGATCTCGTAGCTGCCATCAAGAAAGGGTGGACGCCAAATCCTACGTCGCGTGCTGAAACCCTCGCTGATCAGAGTTGACCGCAGCCCCAACTTACTCTTTGTCGTCAGCAGGCGGGCAATCTTCAGTCTTCGCAGAGAACTTCTGGAAGAATTCAGCGCTAACAGTCTGAATGTCAAACGCGCTTTCCGGCGATGCTTCAACGTTTACATTGTTGGCCGTCTCCTGACAACAGCCAGCCTGACAACCACCGTTTCGTAGTGGAGCTCCGGAGCGACAAGGCTGCTTAATTGGCAGACGACGGATCTCACTATTGTCAAGCCCCGCATCCACCATTCCGATTTCGAGAGAGATTGGGACCATAAACGGAATTTCCGTTGGCAGCAGCGGCTGACGGACAGGCTGCGGTGTCGGCGCACGCTGCGCCGCCATACCAGGCGGAGAAGCACAATTGGCCTGTGCCATTTGCGCTGCTATTCCACTGCCACTCTTCTGTGCAGCCATGGATCGGAGCGCGGACATCCTTGAGTACATTTCGGCTTCTCGCTGTGCTTCTTCATAAATGCGTTTTCGATACTCAAAGTCCTTTTCTCGGGAGTCCAAAACTGCCGCCAACTGTTCCATGTTTACCTGGAGTTGGCCAAGTTTGACTCGCTGTTCAAGCTGAAGCCCAAGTGAAGTACGAACGGACTCATCGAAGTCTTGTTTTTGCGCCTCGCGACGACGGTCTGTATCGGCCCTCAACGCAGCAGCGCGATATTCCTGGCTTCTGCGAATATCATCGCGTTCAGCATTAATCTCAGCCAGACGGCAAGCCAATTCTGCTTCTCTGTCAGCCTTCAATTCAGCCTTCAGGGCCTCTTGTTCAACATCGCGTGCTGCCATTCGCGCCAGCAGCTTTTGATCGGCGTTCTGAACAAAATCAGAAATATGACCAATTGCTCGCGAAGGAATCTGGCTAGTTGACGTGCAGCCAGCGCATGACACAAGTAAAACCAAACAGCCAATTGTAACTGGCACTTGTAACATCGCAGGTTCCTTCCGGTGATATCTGATTGAGGAGAGATTCCTCTCCAAGCCATTGGCTTTTATTATCGAGCCAGAACGACTTGCACCTGAACGGAACTTCCTTGGGTTGTGTCGTGACGGTTGTGACGACTGTATGGATTTTCTTCTTTTCACTCAGAGAGTGCTTAAATTAACCCACTTGGTAAGTCCTGCAACATACGATTTCTGGACAGACGCCATAGCAAGTGAAGTGGACCCCGATTTTCGGACCAGTGGTTAAGGTGGATTTGGGTGAGGATTTCAGTGGCGAATTGAGGTCGGTATCGTGGCGTCATCAGGAGGAAAACGATGGCGCGGATACGACGTCGGTTTGATGCGACGTTCAAGGCGACGGTCGCGCTGGAAACGATTCGCGGACTGAAAACCATCAGCGAGATTGCGCAGCAGTTCAAGGTTAATCCGAATCAGGTAACGCTGTGGAAGAAGCAGTTGCTCGGCGGAGCCGAGCTGGCGTTCGAGAACGGTTCGGTATCGTCAAAGAGAAAGGATGACGAGCCGGAAACGCCGGAACTGTACGAGCAGTTTGGTCGGCTGAAGGTCGAGCTGGAATGGCTCAAAAAAGTGGCCGAGAACTCGTGACCAGTCACTGAAGTGGATCGACCGCAATCACGAAACGCTCAGCGTTCGAAGGCAGTGTCAGATTCTGGGCCTGCATCGGTCGCAATTGTACTACGAACCCGTTCCCGAATCGGACGAGAATCTGCATTTGACTACCGCGTGCGTGGCCTTCATCCTCGCTATCGCTCGGCGGCCGCACTTGCATGTGGATCATCGACGAGCTGTATCTGAAGACGCCATTCCGGGGTTCGCGGAATATGAGTCTGGAAGGGATGGCTCCAGGGCTCCCTCCACCAGCAGGCCGCAACCTGGCCACAAGGTCTATCCATACCTGTTGAACGACATCGTTGTCGAACGTCCGAACCTGGCCTCCAACGGCGGAATATAAACCGGCTTCGCCGGAGTGCAGCGACATCACGTACGTGAGTGCCCCGACATGGAATCACCACGGCGAAAGCCAGAATCACGATGCCAACGAAAGGGGCGTCGCCGTTCGCCACATCAGCGAAATCTTCCTCACCGCAGTCCTCTTTCGCTCGACACGTGAGGGCATGAGACAAACTGTGATGCACATCACGCGATCGATGAGTGTTCAAGGTGCGGTCGCTGGCGGCGGGTCAGGAGGGATCGGCGGGGCAACTTGCTTCGGTTTGGCCGGGGCTGGCGGCAGATTGTACGGCGCTCCCCGAGCTAGCCGCTCCTCGGGTGTCGGCAGGCCCTCGGTGGACCAGATGGTGAAGCTTTTGAACTCGACTCGAGTGGGATCGCGAGGAGTGGCTGCCGCGCCGATGTCAAAGTACCCCGGCGGTTTAATGACATCAACTACAATCGGATCGCAAATGGCGACGTCGTTCATGAAAATCTCGAACCGATTACCGCGGGCCACGACGAGAAACTTGTTAAACTCTGCGCCCTGCTTCTGCGCGGGATGCCTGATCAATTGGACCTGCCGCGGCGGGCCGGAGTTCAGAATGGCGACCGTCACATCCCCGATGCCGTTCACATGGAAGCGGAGGGTAGCGTTGTTGTTCGCGGACGTGTAGCTGAGGAACCATGGGCCGCCGCCGCGCTTCGACTCGACACGGCCAACACTTGGCAGGCGAAGTTCGTGTACGATTTGTCGTCGATCCATGCGGCCCGCACCAGACCAGGATTGACACCGATGAAATACGTGTCCTGTTCACGCCCAATCTCACCGCCATTCTCTTTGGCGATTGGCCACTTACTGGCAAAGTCATAGCGGTACAGTTCCTTCGCCTTGCTCAAGTCCGGCGCCGCGATTAGTCCGTGCAACAAAGCCTCCGCGGGCCAGGCAAACGGCTGCTCTTCTTTGTCTGCCTTCGCCTGCTCCGTGACCGTCGCCGGTTCTTTGGCCATCGGCAGCTCCCTGCCGACCACGACTGCGGGCTCGAACTCCACCGTCACCGTTCTTTGGTCCTGGCCACTCTGAATCTCGAACTTGTTCGTGGAGAGTTTCAGACCGTTCTTCCCCTTGACCAGTTCGATCGTATACGCGCCGACCTTGAGCGGTATTTCTTTGTTTTGCCTGGGGAAGAATAACGCCACTTCCGTACCGCCCGACTTGACGGAGATTTGCACGTCCGGATCGTCTGTCTTGACGATGAGCGTCCCGTGCGGGGTCTCGACGCGAAACACGATCTGCGCCATCCAGAAACCGATCGGAGCAATCATCAACAGGGCGCACAGGGCAACTGCAAATTGCCATTGGCGGCTTAACCGGGGTGCTGCGATAGGCGTCGGCACGGGTTCGGCGTTAGCCATCATTTTCGCAACGACCCTGGACGAACTGGTAGGCACGTCATGCAAATGACGGTCGAGCAGTTCCGCCACTTCGCCTGCCGATTGAAAACGGTCGTCGGGCGACTTAGCCATCAGTTTTTCGATGATCTCGATC
>JABMPE010000093.1 GCA_013203845.1 Rhodopirellula sp.
AATCTGGACTTCGCAAAAACAGCAAAGAGCGAGTGGGGCATTGACGGCGTTGAATATGTCAATCAGTTCTTCAAAGACAAAGCTGGCGACGAGTCTTACCTCGGTGAAATGAATAAACGGGCCGAAGGTGAAGGCGTCCACAGCCTGCTGATCATGGTTGACGGCGAAGGCAATCTCGGCGACCCCGACGAGGCAAAGCGAACGAAGGCCGTCGCGAATCACCATAAGTGGGTGGAAGCTGCGAAGTTTCTGGGTTGCCACGCCATCCGAGTCAACGCGGCCAGCGGCGGCACTTATCAGGAACAGGTCAAGCTGGCAGCTGACGGGCTGCGAAAGCTGACCGAGTTCGGCGCGAAGCACGACATCAGCGTGATCGTCGAAAACCACGGCGGGCTGTCGTCCAACGGTGCCTGGCTGGCCGAAGTCATCAAAACGGTCGATCACAAAGGCTGCGGAACGCTGCCGGACTTTGGCAACTTTGGCATCGATCGGAACAAAGGTGACTGGTACGACCGCTACACCGGCACCAAAGAGCTGATGCCCTACGCAAAGGCCGTCAGTGCCAAGACCTACGACTTCGACGACAGTCGACCGTTTGTCACGATCGATACTCGCTGGAAGAAAGAAACCGACTTCCTCCGCATGATGAAAATCGTCGTCGACGCCGGCTACAACGGCTACGTCGGCATCGAATACGAAGGACAGGGGCTGCCAGAACGAGCAGGCATCCAGAAATCAAAAGAGCTGCTCGATCGAGTTCACGCGGAGCTGAGCTAACGCGGGATCCTGCTGACGAGCGGTCGACGCGACAGGTCTGTCACAGCGCAGAAAGAAAGGGCGGAAGCCGTGTAGGGCGTCCGCCCTTTTTGTTTTGGACTTTCGCTACGAAGCTCGGCGAAGTTCTCGTTCTCTTTTTCCGATGCTCAGTGCCCGTTCGATGACAACTTCGCACAACTGGCCCATGTCCAGGCCGATCTTTGCGGCGGCTTTCGGCACGAGGCTGTGATCGGTCATACCTGGGATTGTGTTGACTTCCAGAATCCACGGCTGCATGTCCTGGTCGACCATGATGTCGACACGTGCGACACCTCGCGTGCCGAGCGTCCTGCAGGCCTGGACTCCGATATCTGTCAGCTGTTCCCGGAATTCTGCCGAGATCGAATCATCGAAGTGGTACTCAGTCGCATCGTCGGTGTACTTGGCTTCGAAATCGAAGAACTGGTGGTCTGTGCCAATTCTGATCAACGGCAAAGGCTGGTCGTCGATTACCCCAAGCGTCCACTCAGCTCCGACGATCGCTCGTTCCAGCAGGCAGAAGCTGTCGAGGGCAAAGCTCTGCGCGACGGCATCGGCCAGCGCTGCTTCTTCAGCAACGATCACAACGCCCAGGCTTGATCCCTGGCAGTTCGGTTTCACGACCAGCGGGTAACCGACGGCTGCCGCCTGCTCGATCACTCGGGCCGGTGCATCGTCCTTGTGGACGACGGCATATTCTGGCGTGCTGATTCCGGAAAGTGTGAACCGTTCTTTTGCGGCAGACTTACTGAAGGCAAGCTTTGAGGCTTCTGAATCGCTGCCGGTAAAGACGACGTCATGTGCCTCAAGAATCTGCTGAACGCCGCCATCTTCGCCAAACGTGCCATGCAGCGCGAGAAACGCAACGTCGATGTCGCTCCAGTCAAAGGTGTCGAGCGACGTACTGGCCGGGTCGATCGAAACAACCTCGTGGCCTCGTGCAGCAATGGCAGTCGCGACGGCGGCACCACTCTTCAGACTGACCGACCGCTCGGCAGAATCACCCCCGCAAAGGACAGCCACGCGCAGCGGCTTCAGCGAAGAATGAAAAATGCCGTCCATGGCCAACTTCCAATCCATTGTTCGAAACGGGGCGTCGTTCAGCCGTGAACATCGCAGCCCGGATGTTTCCGAAGAAATGACTACTTACCAGACTTGGATCTCCAGTTCCAGCTCAACACCGAATTGCTCTGAAACTTTTGACTGAATTAGATCGATCAGCCGCAACACATCGGAAGAAGTTGCTTCCGGATGAGTGATGATGAAGTTGGCGTGCCGGTCGCTGACTTCTGCGCCGCCGACTCGTGTGCCCTTCAGACCCGCCTGTTCGATCAGTGCACCAGAGCTGAGGCCTCGCGGATTTCGGAAAATGCAACCTGCCGATTGCGACGCCAGCGGCTGTGTGGCCTTTTTCATGATCCACAGTTTTCGCATTCGACGAGTGATTTCTTCGGCCGAATCGTCCTGCAGCTGAAACTCGCCTTCGAGGATCAACAGTTCGTTGATACTGCTGCTGCGGTACGAGAAAGACAGTTCGTCTTCGCGTCGTGTAAACTGTTCGCCTTTGACGGTCAGAACGGACACCGCCGAAACAAACTGCCCGATATCTCCGCTGCGGCCGCCCGCGTTGCCTCGCAGAGCCCCGCCAATCGTGCCTGGAATTCCGACGAGAGTTTCCAGGCCAGCCAGACCGGCAGTCACTGTTTCCGAAATTACGTGCGAAAGCAGAGCCGTCGCGCCAGCTCGCACGGTCGTGCCGTCAAGCTCGACGTGGCCGAATGCCGCATCAGGCAGTCGCAGCACGACGCCGCTGACTCCGTCATCTCGGACGAGCACGTTCGATCCGCCTCCGAGGACGTGGATCGGCGTTTCGTTTTCGTGGCACCAGGCGACGACTTCCTGCAGCTCGTCCTGACTGCGAGGCGTCACGATGTACTGCGCCACGCCCCCGGTTTTCATCCAGGTCAGTGGGGCGAGAGGCTGATCAGCCTGTGTAATTTCGCTGAACCGTTCGAGCAAACTCATGCGGAATCCGATTTATGTTTCCAGCTCCCAGGGTCAGCCAGACGTCCCCCGGTTGGGCCGAATCCTCCAAAGTTGCTTGAAGCTGGTCAAGCGACGTCAGCACCTCAACCGAACATCCTGCCAGATTAATGCAGCGGGCAAGTTCTGCCAGTGCGGCCTCGGCCTGTTCCGTGTTCTCTCTCGCGGCAAATATGGGCACGAGCAGAACTTCGTCTGCATCACTGAACGAGATCGCAAATTCGTTCATCAATTGCAGCGTCCGGGAAACCTGATGCGGCTGAAACGCGACAACCAGCCGTCGGTCTCCATATTTTTTTCGAGAGGCAGCCAGTGTCGCCCGGACCGCAGTGGGGTGGTGTGCGTAGTCATCGACGAGCGTGACGCCGTCCCACGTACCGATCTCTTCGAACCGTCGCCGAACGCCCTGGAACTGGCTGACTGCGTCGCAGGCCGCGTCTGGAGAAACTCCAGCGGCGTGTGCAACCGCGATTGCCGCCAACGCATTCTCGACATTGTGGCGGCCTGGAAGTAACAACTCGATCGTCCCAAAAGTACGCCCCTGCCGAACCACATCGAAAACGGTCCGGTGCTGTTCTTCCCGCAGACTTGAGATCGCCCAGTCAGCACAGGCCGCGGCGTTTCGCCCCGGTCCCGACGTGCTGGTAACTGGAAGAAATGTTTCAACTTTCGCCTGACATTGGCCCTTGAGGCTTGCGATGAGCGGACAGTCCGCCCGAATGATGAGCGTGCCGTTCGGCTGAATCTGAGACGCGAACTCGGCAAACGCTTCGTACGTGTCGTCGATCGTTCTGAAGCAATCGAAATGGTCGACTTCGACATTCAGGATCGCCGCAATTCGAGGGCGAAACTGCAGAAAGTGCCGTCGGTACTCGCACGCCTCGACGACGAACAACGAATCAGACTCAACGGTGGATGGACTATTGACGTCTCCCCAGCCGCTGCGACCGTATTGAATCACCTCTCCACCAATCGCCGCCGAACTGGCCACGCCTGCTTCACGCAGGATCGAAGCCGTCATCGCAGACGTTGTGGTTTTTCCATGCGTGCCTGCGATGCAGATGCCGGTCTTCTGGTTCAGCAGTACGCCGAGCAGTTCCACGTAAGAAACAGCAGGGATGCCCAGTCGTTCCGCCGCTACGCGTTCCGGGTTGTCCGCCGAAATCGCCGGGCTGAACACAACGAGATCTGCAGTTGCCGGAAGATGCGTCGCATCGTGGCCGTGATGAATTCGAAGAATCCGCTGCGGATTGGATAGCGGATTCGAATGGCGAGGACGTTCGGGCTCAACGTTCAAGTCAGAGCCGGTCAGCACGCAGCCCAGGTCCATCAGAACCTCAGACAGAGCGGTCATTCCTGCCCCGCCCGCGCCAATAAGATGAACCTGAAGTGCTGCGTCCGACGCGCTCACGCCGGCTTGCTCAACGAACACGCCACGCTGTAACAGTCGCTTTCGCATGGGCGATTCCAGTGGCATGTGCGTCCGTGCCTGTCGATTTTCCGGAATCTGCTCACAGACAACGCCAACATGGTCGAGCTTTTCCGGTAAGAGAACCTGCAAACGGTATCGGGAAAGGACTGGATCCGGGAAGGTCAGATGCGTTCCAGGCTTCCTTGCCAGCGGAGAAAAAGTGTCCAGACGCGGTCACATGGCCCCAGTCGTTCAGCATCTGCCTGTCGGAGGCGAACCGGTTGCGGTAGATTGAACGCATCAATTTCAGGCGATGCAGCGACGATTTCCGACCGATTCACAATCGATGGCGAATGGTGATCCGCTGCAGAATTTGGCTGCATTCAATATTCAATGCCGAGACGACGAAACATCTCCATCGATCGCGTGTGGTGCCCCTCGGCTTTCCGGGCGGTGGTGCTGTGCGGAATTGCCGCGAGTCAAACGTGCGCGCTGTTGCCGGAAGGCTTCGCTTTTCAGCCCGCTTCGGTCAATGAATCATCGCATGACGACAATGCGGTTCTCAGTCATTCAGCCGTTCCACAAAGGAATCGCGTCCTGCAGGAACGTTTGCGGCGAGCCGAAGGAATGGTGGCTCGCGGTGAGTTCGCGTCAGCAATAGCCGAAATCCACGAGGCGACGAACGTTGAAGCTGGTTCGCAGATTCTGGTCAACGAAAACGCCAATGTCTGGCAGGAGTATCGGGACAGTCAATCAGTGATTGTCGACCTGCTTGGCTCGTTACCAACGGACTTCCTGAATCGTTATCGGAGACAGGCCGAGCCGCTTGCTCGCAACCAGTATCTCAAAGCCGTTCGCGATTCTGATTTCCAGACACTTCGAATTCTTCCGTCCCGGTTTCCGCTGACAACGGCGGCTCATGATGCGTTGAGTTTGCTGGTCTCGTGGCATCTTGACCGACATGAATTTGCTGCGGCAGACTCAGTTGCTCGGCGTTTAATTCAGCAATCCGGCCTTTCCACAGCGCAACGAACGACCGCTCTGCGCACCATCGAACTGCACACGGTTCTTCCGACAAAACAGAACTCGAACTCTGCAGTTCGGGACGCGCCAACGGTGAATGTCCCAGCGCCGAAAGCGTCAGGACCGAACACGGCAGAGCCTCGACGTTCAGCACTTGCGCTCCGTGCGAAGCTGTTTCCTTCGCTGACACGTCCAGACTGGCAGGTCAGTTCCGGCCTGGACGACGAATCAACGACACTGGCGCGACACGCCTTGCACGAGCACTTCGAACAATCGATTCCGATTCTGCCGCAGGCTCGACCTCTCATTGTCGACGGAGTTGTTGTGAGGCGATCTTTGACGGAAGTGTCGGGACACGATCTGGAGTCCGGACAGCTGCTGTGGTCGGATGAATCCGAATCAGAAGCCGGACAGAGTGCGTCGCGGCTCGCCATGAATCTTTCACTGCAGGAGTTGATGGCTCAGAAACTGGCGCGAGGATTACAGATCGACTCACTGCAGTCGCGACTTTCCAGCGACGGCGATCGTGTTTTTACCGTTGAATCCGGCGCTGGCGTGATGGTTGGCCGTTCGCGTTCGCGAACCGGTTTACTGGTTGGTTCGAATCATCAGAGTCAGAATCAGAATCGGATCGTGGCCCGGCAGCTTCGCACGGGTAACGTCACATGGAATCTGACGGCGGATTCAATACTCGCCGCGATCCCACCAGGCGAACAGACAGGCTCCGCGCGCGACAACGTTCCTCTGACCGAGAACGCTGAAACGCAGAAGCCCAGCCACGCCACGGCACAGAAATTCGAAGACGGAGCAGACAGCATCGACGCGTCGGAAGTCAACTTCTGCGGACTCCCGATGCAGGTTGATCGACACGTACTTGGACTCGTTCAAGTCGCCGGTTCATTACGGCTCTACGCAGCGGACCGCAATACCGGACGAATTGACTGGTCGCTCGGTATTGCGGAGATTGCACGACTCTCGCCCTCCGACGCGGACTGGAGGTCGATCGACTGTCGAGTCACGCTGATCGACGGAGTGCTCGTCTGCCCCACGGGAGCAGGATTACTCATCGGAGTCGATCTGGGAACGCGATCGGTGATCTGGAGTCGGCGTTATTCGCGGGCCGACGTGCCGCTTGAAGTGACCAGACTTCCCTTCGTACCGGCTCGCCCTCAGCGACCGTGGTGGCTCGGCTGGCGAGACAACAGATTTCTTCGCGTCACCCGTTCCGGATCAGCACCGCCGGTCGATAAGGATGCAACGCAGATCACTGAATCAGTCCTCATTGTCGCGGGACCTGATGCTCAAGGCGTCAAGGCCATCGATCCTCGCACGGGACAGCTTCTGTGGCATCATCGTGTGGACTCACCCGTGGATCTGATTTCGCACGACGATCGAATTATCCTCGTGAGTCGTCACTTCGTATCCGCATTGAACTCTCAGTCCGGCGACGTCATCTGGAAGATCCCGTGTCGTGAACCGGTGGGAACGGGCTACACAACCAGAGCGGCAGCAGACAGCGGAGACAATCACGCGGCGGCGCATTACGTCTTTCCGGTGCGAGGCGGTTCGCTCGTTGCGGTGAATTGCGAAACCGGCGCGATGATGGAAAGCGTTGACCACCTGGAGTCGCTGTCTGGCTGCCTGATTTCCACAGGCGATCTCGTGATCTCCATGAATCCGGACCTTCTCAGTGTCTGGCCAATCCTGTCGTCGATACCTGACCGCCGCTCTCCGGCAGAAGAGGCGACAAAGGTGGGAACGTCTGTTGGAGACTCAAGTCAGGTCAATGCTCAGGCCGCCTTCGAACGATCCTGCGGATTGTTCTCCGAGGCGGCAACGCGACTTCGTGAGCAGACCGACTCACTTCCAGCGAAAGATGAACTGCGGAAGACGCTGCTGGCGTGGCTGGAATCGGGCACTCTTTCGTCTCCACAGATTGCACACGTGGCTCTGGAAGCAGAGCAGCTGGCCGGCGAGCTGGCGATTGCGGACCAGATTGTCATTCGTCATGCGGCCGCTCGTGCCGCGACAATGGCTGGCGACCCGGTCGTTGCGCTGAACTTCTATGCTCAACTTCAATCACTCAATCCGTCTGGCGAGCCGCGTTTTCTGAAGCCCGAACCTCTGCGAAGCGTCCGGCATGATCGATTGATTCAAGGTGAAGTGATCAACCTGCTGAGTCATCGCGACGAGCAGGTCGTCGCGCGTCTCACTCAGGCATTCGCCAAACTTGGAGAAATTGCATCGGCCAGCCGGGACCCCTTTGCCCTGCAACGGTTTACACGGCAATGGCAGCTGCTGCCAATGGCCACCAGATATGCTGTCGATGATCGCTCGCGAATCGGATTGCGATACGAGCTGAAGCAGCTGGCTTTACTGGCTCTGGCCGAATCCGACGATCGAAATCTTTTGGCTGACGCGTCCAGCCGACTTATTGGTCTCTATGAATCTCGAAGCTACGCCCGCGATGCGGCTGCGATCCGCCGTCGTTTGCAGCAGGATAACTTCACGTGGAAAGCCGTTGTTGACGAGTCGCGACCGGTCGACTCGCCGTGGAACACCGGAGCGGTCACCGTCAGCGAGCATTCCGAGCAGAATCTGGACACGACTTTCATTCCGGTGCCGGTGACTTGTTCGACCGGGGCACTCTTCGATCGACTCAATGTGGCAATCAATCCACGTTCGTCTCGAAATGACACGATTCTGCGTTTCTACGGCGACGGATTCTCTGGTTCCTGGCAAACGGTTATTCCGACGTCGGCATCTCCGTTGAAATCCGTCAGCCGCCTGTATCGTGGCTGGGGCCTGGGACATTTTCTCGTGCTGCAGCTGGGTGCCGAACTGTTCGGTATTTCGCCGTTCGACAGCAGCGGCGAACCACGCGTGCAGCGACTCTGGTCAGTCGACATGGCCGCTGACAACCGCCAGGAAGACCACGAGTATGCGCCAGCGATACCGGGGTTTGCGGAAGAAGAATTGACGATGCTCGACGCCTTTGATCGACCGATCACGAAAGTCGGCCCGGTTCGAGCGGGTTATCTCTGCTATCAGACTCGCGGCAAGCTGGTGTGCCTGGATACTTCAACTGGCCAGCGGTTGTGGCAGCGGTACGAGTTCCCCAGACAGTCGATCTGTAGCGGAGACGGCCAGCACGTTTACGTGGTTCAGCCGGGCGAAGATCAGGTGACCGTCCTGCGAGTGGTGGATGGTGCAGAAGTGTCAGAGTTTCCGTTGTCGGACGCTGCCGGGTTTCGAGACATCGTTTTAAGCGTTTCGGGCGATCGCATTCTGATGGCTCAACGATCGCCGGACGCACCGCAGAACTCAGAAGTGCTGAGTATTTCCAGAATGGCTTCCGTCAGCCTTCGAGCAGAAAAGATGGAATGGTCGACCGACGTTGATCCTGCCGCCACTGTCTTCGCCATTGGTTCTGAATGGCTGGGCATCGTCGAGATGAACGGCCAGCTGAAGATTGTCGATTGCCATTCCGGCCAGGCAGTCTCGACGTTCACCGTGCAGCGTCCCGACCAGATTCGCTCCGTCCATGTCACTTCCGATGCTCTGTCACATGTCATTGCTTTTTCAGACACCTCTGAGTCGGCCTTCCTCAACGGTCGTTCTGCTGGTGGAGCCCGAAACCCGGCTGTCACCGGGCAGCTGGTCGCCATCGATGCGCTGACAGCCAAACTCAAGTGGCAACGAACGGTCAACGGAATTCGGTTCCAGCTGGACCAGCCGAAGAACGCTCCGTGTATTGTGCTGAGTTATCAACGCGCGCGGGGTTCGGACATGGAGTCAACTGAATCCGTATTGCACGTGATCAATCGCGAATCCGGCGAAGATATTCTGAATCGTCGCGGAGCCAGTTCGCCTTCCGATTTCACGTTCGAGCCGCACGCCGATCAGCATCGGCTGTCCATCCGCATGGCTCGAAAATCGATTCGTCTTACGTTTGCGCCACGGACAGATCCGTAGTGGGTTCTTCGACGGTGGCGCGAGCTTGAACGACGCAGTTTCTGGACGCAGCGGTGAACCTCTCGCCGGTTGGAGGGTTTCCCTCAGTTCGCAGCGCATAGTGGTACGAATTCCGTCAGATGGACGAAGAATGTGCTGGTGAATTGCCATGCCCGATCATGGTTGCAGCGAATTTCCGGGTCCCTTTCCGGTGCCGAACTAAAGTAGAGCGAACAGGTTCTTCTCTGTGTTTTCGAAAGTTCCGAAGCGATGACACGTTCTTCGACAGTCAGAAGCGTCTTTGTGACCATCCTTGCAGCCGCATCCGTGCTTGCGGGCTGTGAGGATTCCACGCTGACGTACACGGAAGTCAAGAGAATCAATGAAGAAGTGACACTTAGCGAACTGCGTACGTTCTTCGAGCTGGTCGAACACCTGCCTGACGAAAAACTTCCGCCGTTTCCTGATCTTTATCTGCCGTTGCCAAACTGGAATGCCGAACGGACGCTGCCGATCAGTGATCTCGTCGACGCCGAGCAAATGTCCCTGGCCGAGCGTTGGGGTACTCAACAGCTTGCTGACGCACTGCCGCAAAGTCGCTGGCTCGATCGCTGGCTGCTTCGAAAGCGGATGACTCGCGAACAGTTTGTCGGATTGACGCTGGCCATCGGGGCAGCACTCTCGCGAAGTACGGTCCGGGAAAACCAGGATCTTTCCGGCATCGTTGCCAAGGGAGAAAGAGTGGTGTCGCGACTGCGGTCAAACAGCACGCCGTTTAACACGCTGACACCCGAGGCCATGCACAATGTGCTCCACGAAGCGGCATGGATTACTCGCCATGACCGGGCGCGACGACTGCTCTCTGTACCTGAGTCAAACGTCGAACTGGTACTCAAATACTCCGAGCAGCTCGTCGAACTCTTCCCGGCTGAACTGACAAAAAATCCGTTTGACGGCATTGCTGACCGCCTCGACAAACAGGGAATCCCTTTTGAAGAACTGCCTGGCAACGACTCTTTCGACACGTTGAACTGGAACCCGGAAGACGCAATCGTCGGTCGCGATGATCCGCTGAACGAAAAGTAACACTTCCGCAACAGACTTGGAGTCGAATGGAGTGGAGTGCAAGGTTGCAGCGCCGCGACACGTCAGTCCCACATCGATTTCGCCTGATCGCGAGCGTTGAACAGCGGTTTGATTTCCGGTCGTACAGGATCTTCCGTTGGCAGAGTCGAGATCACGTCGTCGCTGTCCGGTAAACGCCAGTCGAAACAGGCGCGAGCTCCAGGAGTCAGAAACCTGGTCAGTTGCGAGAAGCTGTAATCATCGCGGTACGATCGTCGCTCTGAACGATAGTAACGCTGCGGGTGGCAAACGTAGAGATGATCCCTGGCCCGCGACAGAGCCACGTAGAACAGCCGACGTTCCTCTTCGATCTGCTGTTCATCTTTCGTCGACAGATCCGAAGGGATGTTGCCGTCAGCAGCGTGCAGCACAAAAACGGAATCCCACTCCAGCCCCTTCGCCGAATGGATCGTGCTGAGGATCAGGTAATCCTCGTCCAGCACGGGATCGGCGGCGAGGTCCTGCGTCGAAGAGGGCGGATCGAGTGTGATGGCTGTCAGGAAGTCGGTGCGGTTCGGATATCTCGCCGAGAGATGCACGACCTGTTCCAGATCGAGCAGTCGCTCTCGCGCGTTGGGATACTTTTCCTCAACGATCGGTGCGAAGAATTTTCGTACGGCATTCAGTTCTGTCGGGACAGACGATTCGCCTTTTCGACTCGACTTCAGCTCAGCCAGGTGTTTGAGTAATCCGACGAACTGCGGCCAGATTTCTTTGGTCGCCGACGGTGTTGGCCACGAAGCCCATTTTTCGAAATTGCCCTCTGCTTCATAGAGCCCATCGGTCAGGTCCATCGCCCGCTTGCGACCGATCCCCGGCAGCAGCATCAGAATTCTCAACGCTGAGACCATGTCGAAAGGATTTTCAGCCAGCCGCAGAAACGCCAGGAAATCTTTGATGTGTGCGGCATCGACGAACTTCAGGCCACCAAACTTATGAAACGGAATGTTCTGCTCGGCCAGCAGTAATTCCAGATTCAGACTGTGATGCGACGCTCGAAACAGCACCGCCTGATTTTTCAGCGGGATTCCCTTGTCGCGATGGTGCAGAATCTCGCGGATCACAAAATCCGACTGCTCGTCCTCGTCGCGACAGCTCACAACCTGAGGTCTGACTCCGGTTGATCGAGCTGTCCAGAGCTCCTTGTGATGCCGCTCTTTCGACTCTGCAATGACCGTGTTCGCCGCATCCAGTACCGGCTGGGTGCTGCGGTAATTTTCTTCCAGCAGCACGGTTTTTGTGCCGGGAAACTGCTTCGAAAAGTCCAGGATGTTGCGAACCGTCGCCGCGCGGAATGAGTAGATCGACTGCGCATCATCGCCCACAACAGTCAGCCCGGTTCCGTCGGGGCACAGGTGCTGGAGAATTTCAGACTGCAACAGGTTCGTGTCCTGGTACTCGTCAACGAGAACACAATCAAACTGCCGCCGAATCGCCCGTGCTCCGGACTCGTCTGACACCAGCGCATTCCAGAAGAGCAGCAGGTCGTCATAGTCCAGGCAGTTCAAGCGATCTTTGCGTTCGACGTAACCTTTGAAAAGTTGCTTCAGTTCTTCTTCGAAGTCGATGCACCACGGAAAGACTTCTTCGAGAACAACCTGCAATTTGGCTCGCGAATTGATGCAGCGGCTGTAGATGCTCAGGCACGTCTGCTTCAGCGGAAAACGCCGACGTTCGGTCGAGAGTTTCAGTTCTGACCGAACGACATCCAGCAGGTCTTCCGAGTCGCTGCGATCGAGGACGGTGAAGTCGGGTTCAAGACCGATCAGCTTGCCGTGCTGCCGCAGCAGCCGCGAGGCCATCGCGTGAAAGGTTCCGCCCCAGATCGCGTTGGACAGTGAACCGGCACCTTGCGCACCCGATGCGGTCGCCTGACGCTGCATTCGTTGCAGACAGCCTGAAACTCGCGACAGCATCTCGGCAGCGGACCGCCTGGTGAACGTCAGCAGCAGAATTCGCCGCGGGTCCGTGCCCTTGTGGATCAACCAGGCAACGCGATGAGTCAGCGTGGTTGTCTTTCCGGTACCGGCTCCCGCCACGATCAACAGCGGACCTGATCCGTGCGAAGCCGCGGCCTTCTGCTGTTCGTTCAGATCCTTAAGCAGCGACTGCTCAGAGTCGTTTGTCAACAGCGGGCTGGATGTCTGATCCTGCATGGTTTGCTCGTCACGACAGAAGGCCACCGGTCTGGCTCACTCTCGAAAGTGTCTGAGGAGCGGTGGGTGCGTTGTCAGAACGAAAAACCAGGGCGGCTGGGGTCAAGCTTGCGAGCCCCAGTGATTCGCTCTGGCGGCTTGCAAGCTCGACTCCAGCCACCCGAATCCTGACTTTCCATTTTGACGAGCG
>JABMPE010000094.1 GCA_013203845.1 Rhodopirellula sp.
CATCGTCGTGCTGAAACTTTTGTGACCGAGCAGCCGACTGATCGCCAGCAGATCGACGCCCGCTTCGAGCAGTCCGGTCGCGTAGGAATGTCTCAGCGTGTGAGGCGTGACGGCTTTGCGAATGCCCGCTTGCTGCACGGCGGCTTTGCACGTTTTCTGAATCGTGGTGGAACTCAGCGGCACGTCGAACGTCTTCCCCGGAAACAGATACTTCGGCGAACGTACTTCTTTCCAATAACACCGCAACGCTTCCAGCAGTCGCGGCGAGAGCGGGACCAGACGCTCCTTCGCTCCCTTGCCGCGGGCGATGCGCAACTGCATCCGCTGGCTGTCGATGTCGGCAATGGTCAGCGCCGCTGCTTCGCTCAGACGCAGTCCCGCCGCGTACAGCGTTAATAGAAACGTGCGATGTTTGAGCGACTTCACACACGACAGCAGACTCGTCACTTCTTCACCACTGAGCACCGCCGGCAGTGTCTTCGGCTTTCTACCAAAAGGCACCATGCTGACTGCCCAGTCGCGGGGATACGTGGTTCGATACAGAAAACGTAGCCCGCACACCGCCTGGTTGAAGGTGCTCCAGCCGACTTTTCGTGTGTTGATCAGGTGCAGTTGAAACGATCGCACGTCTTCGGGGGTGGCGTGCTCGGGCGAGTTGCCCAGAAACTCCGCAAACCGACCCACGTGATACGTGTAGGCGTCGATCGTCTTCTGGGAATAATTTCGCAGCTGCATGTCTTCAGCCATGCGGCGCGTCAGACCGGTGGTACGTTTCTGCCAGGGAGTCATCGTTGGGTTCCTGCATTTCAGGGAAGGCACAGCCAACTCACCACACCGGTGAGCGTTCCCTTCAGCATGCAGCATGGCAGCCACCACGCGACGATTCTTACGCGTGCGATGCCCGGAAACCGCGAGACGGTTTTCACCACAGCCTTACAGCGCGGAAAACCTGGAATCTCGATCTCACCTGGCAAGCGCGGATGATCGTGCCAGCGCGGACGACCTGGAGATTCGATATCACCTGGCCAGCGCGGACAACCTGGAGTTCCCGCACAACCGGCCCCCCGATCAAACCACGAAGCCAACCAACCCCGGAAGATTCCCGCCACGCGAAGCGGTTAAGTTCAACGTATTGCAATCACCCGGTCGCGATGAGAGATTTTCCGTTGTCAAAACGCGCGACTTCGCGACTCGGGTGCATTGCTTGGTTCGTCCGTCCTAGTCTTGGTCGCGTCTCTGTGACAACGCACGATCGCGCCATTCAGAGAAAGCCTTCATACTACTCTGTGTGTTGGTAGAAAAATCTGCGAACTCGCTCGTCTGTATGTCAAGCAACCGTGCATCAAGTGCGTCACACAATGCTTTTAGATGCGGGATTGATCCGTTACCTGCGTTTGATCGAATGCTAACGGCAGAAACACTGCCAGACTCATCAGTATGGCATCCATGGTTAAATTCAAGCCAATAGTCATCACCGACAAGATATGAGCGTTCATCTTGGTGGTCAGCATCCGGGAACAATCGGCGTAGCGTTTCTTGCAACGTAGCGGAGTTAGCAACGGGTGGCGGAGTGAAGTCTGGGGGAAAGTCATCGATCGATTTCGCGTCACCAAATCGCATGATGATTGCGTCCCACGACATTGCAGTTACCAGTGAAGTGAATTTTGTTGGACGAACTTGTAATTCT
Organism: Rhodopirellula sp.; assembly: GCA_013203845.1. Lineage (GTDB taxonomy): Bacteria > Planctomycetota > Planctomycetia > Planctomycetales > Planctomycetaceae > JABMPE01. The sequence continues at coordinate 1,688 of JABMPE010000094.1, forward strand.
GTGGACGCGGTGTTTGCTGGATTACTCCGTACGCGGCCTTTGTCTGGCCAGTCTGCCGCTTTCAGGCGTCCGATTTGAATATCGAGGATCGAGCGTCATTCGTCAACGTTGGTGAAAGTACGGCCACAGATGGTGGGTGTCAAGCTCCGCAGTTGCGAAATGCGAAGCGAGTACATAAGTTTTATCTGTACGCGGCCTAATCCGGTAATCAAGGAATCGGCCTAACACGGTAAATACGGAACGGCGACGTCAGCCTGGAATCGAGGAATGGGAGGAACTGATGAGTTCGGAAGTGAGTCAGGACACTCCGCGTGAGGCCGGCAGCCCTGCGACATTGAGTGAAGCGATCGATCTGTTTCAGCCGGTCCTGGTGAATCGTCGAGTGCCGCTGAAATCCCGGAAGTACTTTGTGCGCTGGATCGAACGGTTCGACGCTTTTCGCACCAGAACGATCAGGCAGTCGTTTCGGACGCTCAAAGATGACGACGTTGCAGCATTCCTGATCGATCAGTGTCGTCGATTCTCATCACCTGAATGGCAAGTGAAACAGGCTCAACAGGCCGTGGTTCTGTTCCTGCGAAACGTCATTGGATTGGAGGAAATCGACACCCGAAAGATATCCGATCTGTTCCGCAGTGGTGGCGGTTCAAACATCGGCGACGGACTGGACATGAAAGAAGTCGCTACTCTGGTCGATGAGTCTCGACCGGAGTGGTATCAGAAAGTTCAACGAGCGCTGAGAACTCAGCACTACGCATTGAGCACCGAGCAAGCCTACCTCGACTGGCTGGAGAGGTTTGTTGTGTTTCACCGTGAGGTGGATCCTCGCGAACTCGGAAACACTGAAGTGCGAGCATTTCTGGAACATCTGGCTGTCGAGCGAAATGTGGCCGCCAGCACGCAGAACCAGGCATTCTCCGCGTTGCTCTTTGCCTTTTCGAGTGTATTCGAAGTTGAGCTGAACGACTTGTCGGGAACGGCCCGAGCGCGTGGTGACAAGCGGCTACCCGTTGTATTGACCGTCGATGAGGTCGATCGCCTGCTGGACGAACTGGACGGGCTTCCGAAACTGGTAGCACAGTTACTTTATGGCTCAGGTTTGCGCCTGCTGGAAGCCTTGCGGCTGAGAGCCAAAGACGTCGACCCTGGGTACGGACAGATTTCAGTGAGGGACACGAAGGGGAACGTGGACCGGGTTACTTATCTGCCAGAGCTGCTGACGGTGCCCTTACAGGACCAGGTGGCACACGCACTGAAGCTGCATGAGCATGACATTACCGAAGGATACGGGCGCGTCTGGTTGCCGTTTGCGTTAGCCGAAAAGTATCCCAATGCGGAAGTCGAACCATACTGGCAGTATGTGTTCCCAGCGACGAAACTGTCCGTGGACCCGCGGAGTCGGGTCGTGCGACGACACCATCTGGGCGAATCGACAATCCAGAAAGCCGTGAAGCGGGCAGCAGCGGCGGCGAAGATTTGCAAACCGGCAACATGCCACACACTTCGTCACAGCTTCGCCACGCACCTGATCGAGTCCGGCACAGACATTCGCACCGTGCAGGAATTGCTCGGCCACAAGGATGTGTCGACGACCATGATTTACACACATGTCCTGAATCGTCCCGGTGTCAGCGGCAGGAGCCCGCTTGACTCACGGCGAAAGCCACGCTGACCTCGGAATTCCAGAGCGGCAGGGGAAGACTGACCCTCTTGTCTCTGCGCGACACCGGTGGGCGGCAACCGGTGGGTTTGTGATCTGTGACTCGGTGGGCGCTGATTCAGGAGTGTCAGGATGGCTCGCCGTCGCTCGGCGGTTCTTTCAGCAGGAGGCGGAGCTTTTCGCGGAGTTCGTTGCGGGCTCGGTGGATGCGGCTGCGGATGGTGCCGATCGGGCAGCCGACAGTTTCCGCAGCGTCCTCGTAGGACAGACCCTCGATTTCCGTCAGGACGATCGCCTGGCGGAATTCGTCAGACAGTTCGCTCAAGGCGCGGCGGACCATCTCCTGCTCTTCCCGAACTTCCATGCGGGCGGAAGGGCGAGCGCCACCTCGCTGGTCGACCGGTTCGATGCCAGCGGCTTCTCGCGCGGTTTCGACGGACGTGGTTTTCTGCCGGGCAGTTTTGCGGCGGAAGCTGATCGTCGCGTTAACCGCGATGCGGAACAGCCACGTGTAGAACTGCGAGTCGCCCCGGAAGGAATCCAGCTTGCGGAACGCGTGGACGAAGGCTTCCTGAGCGAGGTCGCGAGCGTCTTCCGGCGACTTCACCATCAGCATCAGCGAGTGATACAGCCGGTCCTGATAGCGCACAACGAGCTGGCCGAACGCGTCCGTATTGCCCGCGAGGCAGTCCTGAATCAGTTTCTGGTCGTCTTCGGAAGTCAACGGATGCGGGCTGTTCTGAACGCTGAATCAAACGGTAGGCGAAACCTGACCACCAGGCGACGACGCTGATGGTAATTGCGACGACGGGCGAGTCCAACTCCACCACGATAGAACCATTCCCGCGGCGAGAACTCCCAGACTGACCAGTTGCGAAATCGTCAGACCAGTGCCGAGCTGTCCGAGTTCGTCGTTCCGCAGGATTTCCAGGCCGATCCGCGAAATCGGGTAGAGCATCATGGCCAGAGCCATTACCGAACCGTCGCCTTTCCGGTAGCGGTAATAAGCGACCATGACCACAGCCAGAACGATGCCATTAATCGCGCTGTAGAGCTGCGTCGGGTGCAGAGGCATGGTCTGCAGGGCGTCGGGCATCAGAAATCCACGCTGGACGAGAGCGTTCCAGGGCACGCTGCCTTTGGGAAACTGAACAGACCACGGCAGCGAGCAGGCGTTTCCATAGCAGCAGCCGTTGAGAAAACAGCCGAGCCGTCCAAACGCGATCCCGACAAAGACGGCCGGCACGACCGCGTCACCGAATTTCAGGGGATCAACTTTGTTTCTGTAACACAGCACGAAATACGTCGCCGTCGCCAGGATGATCCCGCCGTACAGCACCAGGCCGCCGTCCGGCAACATGACCGACGCTTTCACGAAATCGACGAACGAATGGCAGTCCTTGTAGACAGCCTCGCGGTACTGGATGAGGTAAAACAGCCTCGCCCCCACGACGCCGGACAAAACGATCCAGATGGCCATTTCCCGAGCGAACGTGGGATCTGCATTCGCAAGCGGTGCTCGTTTTGAGGCCACCCAGCCGCAGGCAATCGCGCCGCAGACGAGCATCGCTCCGTAGCCGAAGATTGGCAGGTGCGTGATCTGAGGAGGAGCGATCGAGGGAACCAGCACGATCCCCACCGCAAAAGCCAGCCAGTAGCCGATGGCGACTTTCACTTCACGGGTGAAGCCGCCTTCTGACTTCAGCAGTCGCCACAACGAGAACGCTCCAAACAGGCACCAGGCCAGCAGCACGATGCCAAACCCGAAACCGGGAAAATCACCCAGCGGGCCGAGTGACCAGTCGCCCTGGATTGGAATACGGAAAAGAACCTGTCGCACAATGGTCTCCAGTGATTTGTTTTTAGCCGCAGATCGACGCAGATAAACGCAGATATGGTGAGTTGATTCCGAAGCAATCTGCGTTCATCTGCGAAAATCTGCGGCTGAGTTTTCTCATGCAAGAAACAGGACCGAAACAACATCCTGAAATCGCAAACAGGACGTTCAAACCACAAGGCTCGGAGACGCAGAAGAAACCACACCAAACCTTCTCTGTGTCTCCGTGAGCTGTGGTTCACTTCGGTAAGTTGTTTTGAAATCGATTCTTAAGTCTGCACTGCGGCAGAAATCAGCATGTTGTCGATCAGCCGCGTGGTGCCGACTCTGGCTGCGATCAGTGCGACCATTTCCGGGACGGCGTGTTCGACTTCGGAAAGGGTATTCGCATCGGCGATCACAACGTAGTCCAGTTTGATGTCCGGAAACCGGGCAAGATGGTCGAGCATCGCCTGTCTGGCTTCGACCAGTGCCTTGCCATCGGCACAACAGGCGTCGTGAGCCAGTTTCAAAGCCTGCGACAAGGCGAGCGCTGTCTGGCGGTCGGCGTCGCTGAGGTACATATTGCGGCTGCTCATGGCGAGCCCGTCGGATTCTCGAACCGTCGGGCAGGTGCGGATTTCGACCGGGACGTTCAGATCGTCGACCATGTGGCGAATCAGCAGTTGCTGCTGGTAATCCTTCTGTCCGAAGAAGGCGATGTCCGGCATAACCATGTTGAACAGCTTCAGAACGATCGTCGCAACGCCTCGAAAATGACTCGGTCGATGCGCCCCTTCCAGCATGGTTGAGCAGGCGGGGACTTCCACATAAGCGGCGTCTTTCGCTGGATAGACCGTGTCGGCATGGGGGTTGAAGACGAGGTCCACACCGGCGTCTGCGCACTTTCGGAGATCGTCTTCAAGCGGTCGCGGATACTTTGACAGGTCTTCGTGGGGAGCAAACTGTGTCGGATTCACAAAGATGGTGACGACGACGAAATCGGTTTCCTGTCGAGCAGATTCGACCAGCGAGATGTGCCCGTCGTGGAGCGCGCCCATGGTCGGCACGCAGCCGATCTTCTTCCCTGCCGAGCGGGCGGAGCGGATTTCCGCTCGGAGTTCTTCGATGGTTTGAACAGTTTTCAGGGGTGATACCTCGGTCTGATCAATGAAAGTGTGCCACTGGCTCCGCCGGTGAGACGAAACGTTGTTCCATCGAGCACTGGCAAAGCCCAGTGGCACACAAATTCGGGGAGCCTGTTGTTTACCGATTTGAATGACGAATATCGAACAAAGAATGCCGAAATCAGAAGGTTGCCGTTGTGAGCACTTCGGCCTTCGATATTCCTTCTGCCCTTCCGTCAGCGACCGATCGTCTGGTTCGGATGAACGGGGATGTCGGCGAAGTCGTCGCCCGGATCCAAGTCTTTGTTCAGCTTGTTGATAAGTTGCCTGAGGCGACCGATGCTGCGGCGGTTGAACTGCATCTTCAGCCGCGGCAGGTTGCGGATGTGTCGTTCGTCCTGCTCGAAGAGGTGTGTCGTGGCTTTTTCGATGCGGCCACCGGACAGCAGGTCGGAGAACTCGTCGTTGAGCTGATCGACATATTCGTCGCTCGGTTCGACACGGATGCGCAGCACCAGTCGATCCCGAATGTAGCGCATGCTGTCGTAAACCGTGTAGAAGTTCATGATTTCGTCATACGCTTCTTCGATATCATCGGTGACGAGAAACAGCGACCTGTCGGCAGGTGAGATCAGCCCGTTGCCCAGCAACTGACGTTCAATGAACTGTTTCCACTCTTTCCAGTACGAGCCGCCGGGTTCGTCGATGCAGACAATTGGCAGCATGTCACGTTTGCCAGTCTGAACGAGCGTCAGGGCTTCGAAGCCTTCGTCCTGAGTTCCAAAACCGCCAGCGAAAAGTGCGATCGCGTGAACTTCTTTGACAAACAGCAGCTTCCGCGTGAAGAAGTATTTCAGGTTGACGAGCTTGGGATCGCCCGCGATGACGTGGTTCGCTTCCTGTTCAAACGGGAGAATGATGTTGACTCCCATCGACATTTCGCGACCGGCGCCAACGTGTGCGCCTTCCATGATGCCGCCGCCCGCCCCGGTCAGCACGTACCAGCCGGATTCAGCCATCACCTTGCCAAACAGCACCGAATGCTGATACGCGCCCTCGTCCGGCCTGGTTCGCGCGGAACCGAAAACCGTCACTTTCCGGTTATGGCGATATTGTGAAAAAACCTTGAAGGAATATCGAAGCTCCTGCAGAGTGCGGCTGAGAAGCTTCAAATCACCGGTTGTGGCGTCGTCATTCTGCAGCTTGTCGATCGTTGCGCGCATGTCGTCGAGCAGCCGCTGACTGCTGACCGGGCCACGTCCTGGTTTCTTTACGTGGTCTGTCGGCGTATTGGCAGAGGGCGGCGTGTTGGCAGCAGGCTTCTCGTCGGGCTGCTGTTGGTTGTCAGGTTCGTCCATGAGTCTGCTCGCTCCGTTTTCAACTCAAACCGACTGGTAGACACTTTTGTTTCGGAATCTGCCAGATCGGACTCTGCCGGAGAACGAGGGTTACGCTCCGACGGCTTCCAGCGCTTCTTCTTTCGAGTCATAAATCGCCCACAGCGTGTCCAGAGCTGTGATCCGCAGAAGTTCGACGGCCAGGTCGCTGGCTCCACACAGCACAAGTTCTCCGCCGCGGCTCTTGACCAGCTTGTGACACCTCAGCAGCAACGCCAGAAAGACTGACCCGAAGTAACTGACTTCGCTCAGGTCGAAGATAACCATCGGAACGTCCTGTTCGCCGATCGGACCCATGACGATTTCGGCGGCCTGTTCAATAAGGTCCCATTTGAGCTTCTCGATATCGCTGGCAGGAGTAATGACGACCGTGCTGCCG
>JABMPE010000095.1 GCA_013203845.1 Rhodopirellula sp.
CTGCTGGTCGGCCCTGGAACGCAAGTGGAGCGGCGTGCTTCTGAACGGTGTGTCGTTCGTCCTGGACTGCGCCCGGCGCATGATCTGGAAAGGCCAGTGCCCGCCAGTGCATCAACTTCCCGAGCGTGACTACCCGACCGGAGTGAAACTGAGCAGGACCGAGATGAGCCCCTGGGAAGCCCGACTGCACCGGAAACCCGGCCTCGAAAAATACGACATCACCATCACGCCCCGGACTTCGACTCCGGCGGTATAATCATTCTGCCCGTTCGCCTTACTGGCCGCACGAGTGCGTACCCTGCTCCCACGAATCTGGACCATCGAAAGTGCGTACATCGAAATCGAATTTGTCTTTGAGAACCAGGAGTCGATCGGGATGAAGACGTCTCGAATTACAATCGAGCAGATTGCTTTTGCTTTGCGTCAGGTCGAGTTGGACGCGACCGCGATCGTTTTAGATGCTGCGGAAAGCGTGTCGGTGAGGTCCTCCAGAGGCAATTTCGAGCGTTTCTTTCGTGCCCTTCGGTCTCGTTCGCCGGAGTCGCTGAAATGCTCTCTCACATTCCCCTCGAACCAGATTATCTGACGCGCCAGAGATTATCTGACGCGCCAGAATTGTCTCACCATCTGTCCATACCATTCGCCGGACAACCAGACAGCGCTGTCAGCACTGGTGGATCATCTGTGTCTGCTGTAGCCTGGAGCGAAGCAGTCAGTGGTCCACCAAGCGGAATCCAGTTTTTGTCAGTCTTTTACACAAGTCTGGAGAATCGTTACTTGCTCTGAATCGATTGCAACGTGTTCAGAATGGCGGTAAGTACTTCCGTTAGATGTTCCGGATTCGACAACGGCGGTGCAATGGCATCGACATCGAAGCGACGGTTATTGATCACGAAGGCCACTCGATACGCCACGACGCGGCGCTGTTCCGTGCCTCCAGACACTCCCACATAAGCGCCCGGAAAACCCCCAAGCGTGATTCGTCCAATCCGACGGCTGCGCTCCTGTGGCAGGGTCTGACGCAGGAATTCCTGGAGCGCGGCGTCAGCCGATGGCGCTGGATGCGAGTCCTCGTACACATACAGCAGATAGTTGCCGTCACGCGACTGTGCTCCGCGGAACATGCGGTTGCTGGTCGGGTCTCGCTGCATGCCGGCGGCGATCTGCCAGGACGATGGCAACTGAAAGGTGTAGGCGTTCGTCGGATGCGTGAACGTCACCAGTGGCGGACGCTGCGGGTCACCCGGAGCGATCGGCAACTTCAGTTCGCCGCGCTGCATGCCACGCACGATGACCACGCGCTGAATGCTGCCGACAGCGCTGCTGAGCGTGGCTGCTTCCAGGTCTTCGTAGTTCTCGATTGGCATGCCTCCGAATTCAACGACCAGATCACCGGCCCGCAATCCGGCACGGTCAGCTGGTGAGCCCGCCTGCACCTGACTGATGACCGCGCCAAGCGGAGATTCAATCCCCAACTGCCGGGCTTTAGGGCTGCCTGCAGATTCGGACCAGATGCCAATCAGTTTCGGCCGCGGGTTGAGAATGCGTCCAACCGGCTGGCCGGCCACTTGCCCGGCGGCCGGTCCTGGAGTTGCTCCCGGCGTGAGCACTTCGGCCTTCGACATCCCGGCCGGCCACGGACCCAGGACGACCTCTGCGCGGACGGCCTGCCGACCGCGGTGAATGTCGTAAACGTATCGGGCTCCGACCCGGACGTCCTTCATTTCTACAACGAGTTCTTCGACGCTGGCGATCAGCGTTCCGTTACAGGAGACGATGACGTCGCCGATCTGCAGCCCCGCTCTTGCGGCTGGTGAATCCGGCCAGACGCGTGTGATGACCGCTCCGCTGGCCGCTCGGATGTTGAGTCGTTGCACATCCGGATGTCCGGCGTTCCGCAGATTGACTCCGAAGTACCCGCGCGCGGTCGGCGCACTTCCCGGTAAGCCTGGCACTGGCGGGACAGATACCGGCGGCGGTGTCACGGGCTTTACCGTCGGAGCTGGCATTGTCGGTGCGGTGATCGCAATCGAGGCCGGCGGGCCTGCCGACCACAGCTTCAGCAGTAGACGACCATCCTCGCCGCCAACAGCATACAACGCGCCCGTCGGACTGAATCGAATCTGCCGGTACCCAGTCAGACCCGTCAGCGCCGTTGCGGAATAGCCTTCCCAGGAATTGCGGATCAACTGGCCGGTTGACGTCAGGACGAACACGCCATCACCCAGGGCACTGCGTGTTGTGACATCAAGGCTCTCATACGTGACGCCTTCCGGAGCCATGACAAACGGTGCGGCGGCTCCGTTCTGAATCGCATACACACCCGATTTTCCACCAAACGGATAACCGCCGGTCACGTTGAGCGTCAGCAGCGTCTGCGTGCGTGGATCGAGCAGCAGTTCGCGCATTCCTGGCGGTCGGTCGCCGGACGTGATGAGGGCCGTCGCCGTCGCGGCTTCTTTCACATCGGGCAATTCGCTGCGCGAGCGCTGCACATCGAAGATGTTGTCGACGCCGAATTCGGCCAGATACCAGCCACCGGACGGCTTCCGGATGATGTCTCCCAGATCGCCGAAGTTCGACGACAGCGTGATCTGATGAAATGAACCATCCGGTTTCACTCGATACAGCCCGGACAGCACATTGCCACTTTCGGCCCAGCCATCGACAGTGACGAGCAGATCCTGACCATCAAACACAGCACTCTTGTAACTCACACCGGCAAACACGTCGCCACGACGGATGGTCTCGCTGACTCCGTCCGGAGTGATTCGCACCAGCTTGCCGCGGTCGCGACTGGATGAGAACACGTACGCATTGTCGCGTTCGTCAAAGAACACGCGTCCCAGTGGAAACGGAGACCGCCACTGCCGCGACTGGACTCCGCTCGGCAGCGTCAATCCCGCTGGAACAGGAACATCCGCCAGCACGCCGACACCCGGTGGCGACCAGGCATGCCCTTTCGCCGCCTCTTCGCCCGAGGCAATGCGGATCACGTCAAACTTCACCTGCAGCGGGGCACTCGACGACGCGCTCCAGTCGTTGGCAATGCTGAGGACCAGTTCGACCGGCTGCGGAAACTTGTCGACAAACAAGCCCAGAATATTCCACTCGCCTTCGTTCCAGTAGAACGTCGTGACACGATCAGCGTGGCGAATCAGTCGCATCCAGCCTGTTGTCGGAACTTCGTTGAGCTGCTCGACCTGATGTCGCCCCCACTGTCCGTTGAGCATCAGGTCCGTTGTAAAGCGGGCTCCGCTGAATGAGTCGTGCTGAGCGAGCGAGATGTATGTCGCGTTGCGATCCGGATCTTCCAGCGTGCTGAGCGCGACATTCAGACTACGGTATTGTCCTGGCTGATGCTGCCAGCCGCTGAGCGCGTATTGAACGATGACGTCCACATCCCCAGTCAGTACCGGAGTGGCGATCGCCTGGAGGTTGCCGTTGCGAGTTCCATCCAGTGTCAACTCAACGGTCTGGCCGGTGCTTTGGGTCTGGCCATCGGTTCCGACAATATCCCACGAAGTTTCCGTCAGCGGTTCGCGCGACGTCAGTCGGAGATTGCGAATTGTGCTGACCGCCGGTGCCTCGCGCAGTCCATCGAAGGCAATGCGTTTGAAGAGCAGTCCCGACCAGATGGTGTCGCTGACGTCCATCTCAGCGCGCGATGACAGCGTCCACTGTGAACCATCGAGACTCCAGTACGTGCGGAACACGTTGCCGCGGCGAGTCATGCGGACCTGAATCGGATGATCCGGAGCCGGCGAGCATTGCTCCAGCGTGCGACGGAACTCGGGAAGCACGTTGAAATTCTGATGCCGCAGCCAGCCACCACCCATGATCCGGTAATGCACCATCAGCCAGTCTTTGGACTGACCGGCGTGCTGTCCGATGTACGAACCCGGTGAGTAGATCATGAACTCAGTCATCGCCGACTGATTGCCGGCACATTGCAGTTGCAGTTCGCATGTCAGATCGAAGTCACCGGTCACCTTGTGGAGCATTCGCGGTGCGGTACTCGTCCACTCCCAGAACTCGTTTCCATCGGGAACGGTTACCTGCACCGTGTCAGATTGCGGGGCGGCGAGCTGTGCATCGGCGCCCGGATCCTGCCACAGCCAGCCGTCGCCGAGTTGTCCGTCGACCACCGAGATTCCGAATTCGCCGGCTGGTTCGGGAATACGGTCATCAAACGGCAGACTTGTCGCGGGCAGGCCTCCCAGCGCCAGGCCGGGATCGTTCCGTGTATCAACAGGAGCAACCTGAGTTCCCGGCAGCGTGAGCGATTGACCGGCGGCCACGGCGATCAGTTCCGCATCTGGCCCCGCGACATCGACCGCGCCTGAGTAAACCACCACGCGCGCCGTCTCGCCCTGATGGAAGACTTCGTAGTCGGTGCCTCGCGGAGTGACGGTAAAAACCGGGCCGGCTGGCGGTTGCGGTGTGTCCGGCGTCGTTTTACCGCTCAACTGCACGCGGACGCGCGTCGCATTATTCAGTCGATCACGAACTGAGCCATTGGCCGCCTGACTGGAATCGGCAACTCGAATCGAACCGGACCGGATGTCAAATATCGATCCCGTCTTGCCATCAGGCGCTGTTGTGATCGTGACATCAGAGTTTGCTCCAATTCGGTATCGCGACGTGCCGCTGGCGATGATCGCCGCACCGCCTTCGGCAACGCGGATCCGATCACCATTCTGCAGCAGCTGACCAGCGAGTGCTTCGGCTGTCGCGCTGATTTCGGTAATCTCGACCACACCCTTGTATGACTGTGCGAACTGGCTGCCGGTCAGCGGTCCCGAGCCGCCGGGAGGCGGACAGGCAACCGTCAGACGTCCGGGCCCCGGCCAGCTTCCTTCGGCCATCAGCGGCTGATTGTTGTTAGCCTTGTCCACAATCAACCCGGTCGCAGCCGCAACAGTGATCGCCGGGCCGTAACCGCTGCCGCGCTTCGGCTCGAACGAAACGACCAGTCCGGTGTCGGCGTTCCAGAGACTCCAGATCGGCTTTGCATGCGGATCCGTGTCGATTTCCGCTCGCAGCTTTCCGGCCGTCTTTACTTCAAACACACCGAACACTTTCGGTTCTTCACGATACTCGCGCGACGTCCATTGGCCGGATACGCGGGCCAGAACCTGTCCGGCGCTCAATGTTCCATTGCCTGGCGCACCAGCAACCGGTGTTCCGGGAACGGTTCCGGGAGTTGTCGCGGCCGGTGCCGCCGGATGCTCAACCGTCGTCCCATTGACAACCTGAATGGTCAGGCCGCCCGCGCCTGCAACTCCAGCTGGTGACTGCGTGCCGGATGCCGCTGGAGCGGGCATCACCGAGGAGGGCGTTCCCGGCTTCGCACCGGGCGTCGCGGTGACTGCTGAACCCGCCTGTCCAGCGTTGTTACCGGGAATCGCGGTTGCCGTACCGCCCGCCACCGGGATTGCCGGAGAAGCATGCAGCCATCCCGAACTGGTGATCGAGTTGCCTGCTGGCTGACCGGTGTCTCCGACAACGGTCGTCGACTTGAGTCGTGCGATCCACGTTCCCGATTCGATCTGCGGTGCGGTGAACGGCCCCTGCATGCGCGATCCGTTGACCAGTCCGCTGAAGACCTGGGACGCACTCGCGTGCACAAAGCGGATGGTGCTCGACGCGCGGTCGTACGTGAGTTCGCTCAACGGTTCTCTGCCCGCTCCGAGATCGACCCAGCCTGCAATCCGATCGGGAGCGACGCTCAGCCCCAGTTCTCCGATTGTGCCCGCGACATCGAGCGTCCACAGCGTTTCAATTCGAGCGACTCCCGCCCACGGCTGCTGCAGCGGAGTCACCTTCGGTGCGGGCAGATGACTGAGCTGCTCAGTAGCCACCAGCATCCCGTTGATCCAGTCTCGATCCGACCGCGTCAGTCCACCGCGTTGCAGTCGCGCCAGGAGTTTGCTGCGAGCCGCTTCCAGCCGCCGCGCGTCGTGATCGGCCGAAACATCCTTCTGAAACGCTGAGAACTCCACGTCGTAGGCGGCCTTCAGCTCGTCATACCGGGCGGTCAGACGTTCGGTCTCGGGACGCGGAGTTCCCGGCATTGTGTCTTCCCAGAGCCGAATGGACTTCAATCTCTGCTCGGCACGATCCCAGTCGCCGCGGTCAAGCGAGCTGTCCACGTCGCTCCGCCACGTCTCAACTTCACGTTTCCGCTGTGCGTAGACAGGAGCGCGAGCAACGCCACGAGCCGCTTCCACACTCGCCGGCTGCAGTTGGTGCAGCAGCCCGTACAATTCTCCCGAGCGATCGAAGTCCCAGTCACGTTCAGCCTGCTCGGCCGCGGGTTGCAGTCGTTCCGCCACAGCATCCGCCGTCGAATAGCCGACGCCAGCGTCAAGATCGCGAATCTGCTTCACGGTGCTGACCGCCGCTTCGAAGTCGCCCTGATCCGCCTGCGTCACGGCAACCGTCGCAAGCTGAGTTGCCTGGACTGACGGCGACGGGGTTGAGGTGCTTCCACCTGTCGCCGTGCCAGCAGTTCCCGGTCCACCGACGGGAGCCGTTCCCGCAATCGCAGCACCACCGGCTCCAGGCAGCACATCGACCGATTGCGGAATGACCTGGAACGTCACGGTGGCGCTGCCCAGTTCGATGCCGTCGGGATCTGTCGCCACCGCGGTCAGTGTCGCGGTCCCCGGTTCGTGCCGCGTCGCCGTTGGATAGCGCGCGTCGCTGTTCGTCAGAGACGTGCCCTCATTCATCGACCACTTCCAGCGAACGACCGACGGATTTGGATAGCCGGGAATCTGAGCCTGCAGCAGCACGCGTTGATCGACCACACAGGTGCCGCGCGGAACATCCACCAGACCGACGCCTGTCTTCCAGACTTTCGGCTGCGGACCGGAATCGACGATCGACGCCACAACGGTGTATTTCGCGGCGGTGATGCCCAGTGTCTGCCGGACTTCTCCCAGATCGTCGCCCGCCTGCGGAACACGCACCTCGGCGTGCAGCGTCAGCGGCGACATGTTACGCGGCACAATGGCAATACGGCTTGCGTTGTCCGTCAGTTCCTCGCGCTCACCGGAGGCGGGCGTCGTCCAGTTGAAATCAAACAGGTCGGCGCGAATTGGCCACGACGGTGTGACGTTGACCTCCAGCCGCTGACCGACGAACGGATTCTGCGGCGTGAACGAGACTGACCACGATGGTTTCTGCACCGCAACCGTGATCTGCTCCGCTTCGCCGATTGTCGCGCCGTGTTCATCAATGAGCTGCGCCCACAGTTTCACCCCGTTGTCAGGACAGCGGTCGAACAGCACGCGAGTCGATGACGTTGAAGCACTCGCGGAACCCTGCACTGTGGTTTCGACACGCGAGAACTCCACATTTGGAGATGCCTGCCAGTACACGCGAGCGCCGTTCAGACCGCCGGGCAGCGTCACACCCAGTGAGTACTCCTTACCGAACTGCACTTGATGAGGCAGCCCGGTCAGTTTCCCGACGGTGCCGGCCACGCGATACGTCAGCGACGCGGATTCGGACTGCCCGTCCTGGCTGGTGACGGTGACGGCAATCTGATGCGCGCCCGGTCGCAACGTCGGCACGCGGACACTCGCGCCGCTGCCGGCATGCTCGCCATTCCACACAAACTGGTAGGGAGTCCGACCGCCAGTCACCTGAGCCTGCACAGAGACGTTCTGCCCCAGTGGCACATCCTGCGTCGGACCATCCAGCACGAGCTTCAGCGGCGGGACATCCTGCGAACCGTCCAGCGCGGGACCAGTGTACTTCGACTGCTGGAACCGCCCGTCCGGCTGGAAACTCAGACTGCCGATGATTGCTTCCGCTTCACCAAATACGGCCTCGGTCTTCGACTTCAGCCACGCTTCGTCCGAGTTGTCGAAACGGCCACTGCCAGCCGCGTAAAACGAGACCTTCAACTGCGTGGGCCCGTTGATCAGCCAGCCATGTGCCTGCCGAATGCTGCCCGCATCGCGATAGCCAGTCAGCGGACTGCCGCCGCCCGCCTTGTAGTGAACGGAGCGTTCTTTAATCAGGTAGCCACGGAACGGCGGGATCGAAATGGCTATGACAGTGAAGTTCTTCTGCTGGCTGGCTTCCTGCTGAGCGCGTGCCTGCAGAGCCTGCAGTGAGTCACCGCGGGACGCAGACTCAAGCTCCAGACGCAGTGTGCCACCGACCCGCGCCGTTGACGAAGTTGTCCCGCCGATCGTGAGCGGTGCCGAGTGTGAGTCCTTGCGGTTCAGTCCGAAGTTCCGTTCGTTAGCTCCACCTTCCCAGACGTCACTCGCAGAACCGTTCAGAGCGACCGGACGCAACTGACTGGTCGCCTCGGCGCGATACAGCGAGCGGTGATTTTCGTCCTGCAGATCAACACTGATCGTCAGCGGACGCGCCGCGTTCGCTTCTGGCGCAAAACGATTGATCGGATACATCATCGAGATTCTCGGCGCATCGACTCCCTGCAATTCATTCCACGATTTCGACGCGGGAGTGAACTGATCGCCGCCGGACCAGGCATAGTGTTTGACACGCGCCGCCAGTTGCGGTGCCGGCTGAATTCCGAGATCAAACGCCTTTCCCTGGAGCACCGACTGCGGCACGATCAGCTTCGTGCTGACAACGATCAGCTTGTGGACGGCCTCGCCGACTTTGACCTCGCCGCTTTCCAGTTTCTGAAACACGGACAATCGGACCTCGGCTGGACCTGGCGTGGTGCCCTTAAACGTCGCCGAGTTTTCTTTACCGAGCTGGTGGCTCCATTCGAGACGCAGCCGGCTCCACGGAATTCCGGGCGCCGTCAACTGACTCGACAGCCGCACGCTACTGCCCAGTGGAACGATCTCCCTGTCGCAACGGATGGCAATTGTCACCGGCTGCAGCTTGACGACCTTCACGTCGTGCCGGGCACTCGCATGAATCAGTGGCTTGCCGGAAGCCTGAGGCTCTTCCACCTGCGCGATGATGCCCAGAGTGCCGCTCGCTGGCGCTTTCAATACGTAACTTTCACCGCGCGCGATCTCCTGCTTCTTCGCGGCGTCGTACCAGACGATTGCCAGTCGACGCTGCGTCAGGTCAGTGCCCGCGACAGACGCCGTCAGAGAGACGTCCATGCCGGGCAAAGTTTCTGACGCTCCCTGAATCGTCAGCTTCACCTGTCCTGGTGGAATCGGCGGTTGAGTCGGTGGTGCAACTTCCGGCGGTGGATTCGTTCCGGTCGGTGCCGTTCCCGCAGGCGGAGTGACTGATCCCGGTTCCCCGGGCGTCACCGTCTGCAGCACAACTCGCACCGTGCCGCCGATTCCGAACGAATACTTGCCGACCACCGGCAGAAAGCCAGCGGCATCGATCCGCATGTCGAAGTAACTGCGTCGCGGCAGCAACAGTTCGTAGTCCCTGTCCTTCACCTCAAGCGTGACCGGCTGACCGTCAATGAGCACTTTGGGATCGCGCACGCTCAGCTTGCTGTCCGAGGAAATCAGCATCAGCGTGATGACCATGCGGTCCTGATTCTCAGAGACCAGCCGCCGCATCGCTTCACGAAACTTCGCGCTGTAGAAGCACAGGCCGCGGAATTCCGCCGCGCGAGTTGACAGGACGGGAAACTCCAGTCGTTTGCCGCCCGCTCCAGTCACCACCAGCACGCCCTGATACGGGTCTGAGATTTCTCCGACATGGACCAGCACGCGTCGCATCTGCAGCGAGTCCGGTCCACACAGTTTCTGATACAGCGCATCGTACTCGGCGGCCTTACTGGCGATGTCGCTACCCGCCGCCCCGGCCGCCTGCACGATCGACACGAACTCGTCGAGACTCACCAGTTCACGATGCGCCTCGACCGCACTGTTCCGCAGCCCGGCGAAACCGTCATACAGATGACCGAACGCCGTGCCGCTGAGCAGCGCCGCCCGGTCGGCGTCAAGAAACAGGAAGATCCGCTTGTCTTCGAAATGCTCCCACACACGCGGCCCGATCTGATCTGTGGCGGGCTTCAACGCCGGTCGTTCGTCCGTGATCTCAAGGAACATTTTCGAGTGGAAGTCGGAATCGGGACACAACTTGGCAAATGCCTTCTGGATCCCCTCGTTGTCGCGGAACTGCCCACCAAGGGCGCCCTGTCGAGCGTCTTTGATTTTGCCGTCCAGCCGGTCCAGCGCATCGGCAAAGGCGTCTGTCGCTTCAATATAGAAGTTGATCAGATGCCCGATGCCTGGCACATTCTCTGCCAGTGACGAGGCATACTTCAATGCGTTCCCAACTGCCCGCAGAGACCCGCCGGGCTTTGTCTGATCCACAGACGTCGGATCGAAGACACTCATGAATTCAGTGAGCTGACCGACGCGATCGATGTGGGGACTCGCCTTGTCGAACAGGTCCTTGACGGAATTCAGACGGTCGTAAATCCCGTCATTTTTCAGCTTTCGATCGAACGCGCTGAGGTTGTACATCCAGTCCCACTGCTTGCGCGGGTCAGCTCCAACAGCATCCAGCAGATTTACCTTGTCAGAGAGTTTGAAATCGAAACGCTCTTCCAGTTCTTCCAGTGACTTGATGGCGTCTTGGCCAAGGAACTGTTCCAGCGCCGTTTTGAAGCCGGCGTCGTTCACGCCGTCGAGCAGTTTGTTGATCTCGTCAATCGACTTCTTCTGATTCCGCTGAGTGACCGATTTCCGCCAGTTGCCCATCGCTTCGCGGAACTTCTCGAACTTCTCATGCACAGTCGTGAAGTTTTCTTTCGCCGCGGTGAACTTCTCTTTCAGTTCCGCATGCGCCTGCTGATAGATCTTCTGCTCGTTCTTCTCTTCCTGAGTCTCTTCCGCGAGCAGAGTGCTGCCGCAGGTCGCCAGGAGAACCAGCACCGACAGCACAGAACGTGATAAACGACCAGCCATGATCCGCACTCCCGGATACTGAATATCCAAATTACTCAAAGAAAGATTTCGTGACGCAGAATTCGGTCGCTGCTTGTAGTCTGATTTCCCGCCGATGCTTCACAAGAAGTCACAAAGCACAGAAACGGCGAGTTACAGAACTCGCGTCTCGCCGCGTCTGCGTGCGACAACTCAATCAGTAGTGTCGACCGGCTGCCCCGTCGCCGGTTGGTTCTTCGAACCGGGCTCGGGCTCGGGCTCGGGCTCGGGCTCGGTGTCGGCCGGTTGTTCACCCTTTCGCACGGCATCGAACTCTGTCTGAAGCACCTTCAACCGGTCCATCGCCGCCTGGAATTTCCGCATGGGCTCACTGTCTTTCGGCATGCCGATGTGAATCTCGTCCCGCACTGACTGCAGTTCGTCTCGCACTTTCTGCATCTCGGCCATGATCGCCGATTCACGCGCCAGCACTTCCGGCGTGATCGTCGGCCTGGCAGGAATGGGTCGGACAAACGGTGTCGCGGGAGCAATCCTGCCCGCGTGAAACTCCGGAGCCGGTTGTGGCCAGTAGTCCGCCGCTATGCTGATTAACGGCCAGCCTGCGCCGACCAGCGCTCCGACGCCAAAGATCAGCCCCGCCACAAAGCCAGCGCGACTTGGCTGATAATCCGAGTGCGCCGCCATCAGCTCACGCACATCGGCATCGACCGGAACGTGCTGGCGATCCAGCCATTTCAGAAACGACGCAGCTCCGTAAAGTCCGTCGCCAGTGAAGCAGAAGGACCGGTCATTGGTCAGTGCCAGCCGAAGACCGGGATCAGAGCGATCCAGCAGGATGGCGGACGTCGTCGCTCGCCAGTTGAAGATGGAGATGATCCACGCCAATGCGCGCAGCCAGCGGGGAGCTTCCCACACGAACGGCCCGACGCTCTGCAGTTCGTCGCGTGCATAAAAGTGCTCGGACTGTCCCCAGGTTTGAACACGAATGCCGTTGTCATCCCAGGTCAGCCGCCGCGTCTGATACCACGTTGTGATCACAAAGATGCTGCCGAACATCGCGGCGAACAGGCACATGATCAGCGTCAGCGGCCACCAGTCCGCGCTGAACGGTCCACCGTCCGAATCCGACGTGATCAGAAACGGCAGCGCGAAGAAGACACCCGAGCCTCCCGCTGCCAGCAGATCCGGCAGCCAGCCCGCGGCACGCGCCTGATAAAAGATTCCCTGCTCCGGTCGAGCACGCCGTGGCAAAAATAGATAAACCAGCAACCCGGCCAGCAGCAGTCCTGCTCCGTATGTGCGATACGGATACGCGATGTGCCCGGGTGCTCCATCACGCACGTCGTACGCCGAACACCGCATCACGGACAGATACTGTGGCGTTGCGTCTGTTCCCGCCGCCGGATCAATCCGGACATAGACCAGCGTGGAGCCTTCGGGCCACTGCCGGGCAAGCTCGCTCAGCGGCCCTTCCTCTGTCCGGAAGTAGAGCGTATCGCTGCGGTGGTCGAGCCCCCGGCGAGACTGCCAGGCGGACGACGGAGGCCGGTCTTCCAGCGTGGCGACGGTGTCTGACCACAAGCCTGCCCACGTATCGCCAGACACAGAAATCAGCCGATTTTCCGTTTCCGACTGGATGTATTCCTGCAGTAAACCTCGAGTATTCGACGCCAGATCAACGCCCTCGACGGCTTCCGGACCCGTATACCTACTCATCATGCCAAGCATCCGTTGCGACTGCTGCTGGCGGTCGTACGCTTCGCGTTGCCAGTCAATCGGCTCGACCTGATACAGCCCACGGCCCTGTGTCAGACACAGAGTGATCCCACCATACAGGCACACGGCGGCCACAATCCGTCTCACGACTTCGCGCATGAGCCCTCCTCTGACCCTGTTACACGCCAGCTTGCGGTTGCTGGTCCTGAACCGTCACGACTCTGCCACAAGCTCTCAAACCGCCAGATATCCCGGCGATGACAACCAGCACCGGCTCCAGAACATGAAAGCAGGTTCTGTGCCACAGCGAGCTCTTGTCAAATGTCGTCTTCTGGGAATTGCCTCAGGCGACGTGTTCCTGTCCACGGCAAGCAGGCGGAATCCGGGGGCCCCTCACAGCAACGATGATTTTTCGGCTGCCCGCAGCCTTCCGGTCACACAATCTGACACAAAAACACAAACTCCGCCTCAATCTCACGTGATTAGGCGAGCGGCCAGAAGGAATCTACCGGATGAATGGTGTTGGAGGGACGGATGAGATTCTCGATAGTGTGCTGGTGAAAGTGACATGAGTCTGGCAGAACCGGGGAGGGTTCCGGATGCCGATCGATGCCGAGCAGGTGGAACTGTTACGGCTCGCAGCGGGGAAACTCACCGGAGCGGACCGTCGGATGTTTGTCACCGAAGTGGCCCTGCGGCTGTGTGACGGCAGGGAACGGCTCACTGAAGAACGCTTCGGCTGGAGTCGCGAAACCGTTCGCAAAGGGCTGATCGAACGACAGACCGGCGAACCGATCGCCACCGGGCACCGGGCACCTGAACTGCGGACGACGGAGGAGTGAGGATCGGCAGCCGCAACTGGCTGCCGCAACTGGCTGCCGACATCCGCACACGCAGGCCGAACCGCACACGCAGGCCGATCCGGAACTGAAATCCGAACGCCGCTCTCTGAACCTGGCCACTGCCGAGGTCCGCACGGTGCTGATCGAGCAGCAGGGCTGGCC
>JABMPE010000096.1 GCA_013203845.1 Rhodopirellula sp.
GTTTGACCCGACCACCAAAACCCCAGCATCAGAACGAAAATCTCCTCGCCCACATCGCCTGACTTACCAGATGCCCTCTTAGAACGATTCTCCGAATTGACGCGGAAGTAGGGGTTTTTCCGTTTTGACGCACTCCAGGCTAAAACTGGCTGCCAGCTGTTAGGGTGATTGGGAAGAATGTATAGAATGTGGCGTCTTCGTTCTGTGGAATGGGCCGTTCAGTGAAACAAGGGGCAATACCCTGTTTAGGTTTGAGGGTGAGTTTGCGTCAGTCCGCCGGACACCAGGCCAATCGTAATTCGCCAACGACCGACAGATTGCGTACCCTCGCCTCTGCTGGGATCGCTCGCAGGGCGGCTTTTGATGATTCCCTCGTTAGTCTGGAAATGGAACATGGCACAGTCCCGACGGAGTTTTTTGTCACAGTCCACTCTCGCAATGGCCTCGGCGGCTGCCGGCACGTTGATTTCCAGTGAAAATGCCGAGTCGAAAGACGGGCAGGCCGCCTCGAAAATGGCACTTGGATTCAGCACTTATGGGGCAAAGAATCTGAAGACCGAAACGACACTCGATCTGATAGCCGACGTGGGATACGACTCCGTCGAGATCACCGTCTGGCCCGACTGGGATGCCGCACCAGGAAATATGCCGCCAGATCGACGGGGCCGTGTGAGGAGACAGGTGAGCGACTCGGGGCTGAGACTCACTTCACTCATGGAGCACATTTCTCCGGAAGCTGACGCCGCAAAGCACCAGGTGTCGCTCGAACGGCTGAAATCGGTGTACCAGCTGGCCAACGACCTTGGCCCTGAAAGCCCGCCGGTCGTGCAGACCGTTCTGGGCGGTGGAAACTGGGACGAGAAGAAGGCTTTGTTCGTTGATCGCGTTGGCGACTGGACTTCGCTCGGTAAGTCGCTCGGAGTGGTGACCTGCGTGAAGCCTCACCGCGGCGGCGGCATGTCGAAACCGTCAGAAGCGGTCTGGTTAATCGAGCAGATCGGCGAGGCTCGATGGCTGAAAATGGTGTACGACTTCAGCCATTACGCGTTTCGAGACATCCCGTTGAAAGAATCGATCCAGCAATCGTTGCCGCACATCGGGCACGTAGCGGTCAAGGATGCGGTTCAGACCACGTCGAAAGACGGCAGCGAGTCTCGCGTGGAATTCCGACTGCCCGGCGAAGCCGGGACGATCGACTTTGTGACCATCCTGCAGACTCTGAATGCCGGTGGCTATGCGGGCGACATCTCGTGCGAGGTCAGCGGAATGGTTTCCGGCAAAAGAGGCTACGACCCGATCGCGGCGATGAAAACGTGCTACACGAACATGGCGAAGGTCTTTGTCGAGGCCGAGATTCCTCGACCGTAATCACACCGATCTTGATCACTCCGCAGGCACGAGTCCGCACCGAAAAATCAACGGCGTTGCTTCAGGAAATCAACGCCGCCGTTTCAGAATGATGAAGTAACCGTCAGTGCGATCTTCCAGTAGCTCCCACTTTTCCGGTTCCGTCTGAAGTTCTCGGATTTGTTCCGGGCTCTTAATGTCGCTGTAGTAGTGCCGCGTGTCGATCACGATGAAGTCTGTGTCTTCCGGCACCTGGTTTTCGTAACCGGCCACCTTTCTCAGATAGTGGCTGTAGTCGTACGACCGTTCGTAATGAGTGAATCGCGGATGCACAAAGTCAGTGGATGCGACGCGGGATTCTGGCGGAATCTGCTCCAGCACAACTGCAAACTTTTCGGCGCGTTCAGAGGGAACATAGAGTTTCTTCCAATAGAAGAAGGAACCCGTGTCCCAGAACCTGATGCTCAGCGGTGATATTCCGACGACGGCTCCGATGGTGCCACCAAGGAGCAGCACAAACACTGGTACGAATTGTTGATTCGAGCTGAGGAACTGATCGACCAGTAATCGAAGTCGACCTTTCGAGTTGCCGTTGAAGATTTGCAGCGAATGTGCGGCTGCCCAGAAAAGAACGGGCACGACCGGAGCGTGAAAATGGTGGTACGGCTGAGGATCGCCTTTCACGATTTCGTTCAGACAGAGCAGCCCCAGAATCGGAACGGCAACACTGAACCGAGCGGGCGACAGCAAAGGCAGAAACGCCAACGGCAGCAGGAGTGCCAGCAGGTAGCTGATTGACGAAATGGTGACCAGTTCCTCAATCAGCAGTCCTGGCTGCGTGAGCATGTTAACGACGATTTCGCCGAGCGAGTCGCCAAACCTGGCGAAGTAGCGAGCGTAATGCACCTCAGCGCCGCCGCGAAACCACGGAATGAGAATGCGTGTCGTCAACAGCAGGTAACCGAGTGAAGCGACGACGAGACCGATTCCGTACTGTTGTGACCGCCGGCGTGACGTCAGGAATTCAGGCAACCGATGCTCGCCGTCATTGGACCTGCGTGCGTCCTTGAGAAAAGGCTGCGCCGCAATCCAGATTCCCAGTGGTGCCAGAATCAGTGCGAAGTCTTCCTTGGCTGCCAGCCCGACCACGAACAGTCCAATCGTCGATTTGAGCCGTCCTCGTTCGAGTTGATCCAGCGCGAACATCATGGCCGTCATACCAAAGCTGATCGGACGGAACGTTTTCAGGTCGATGGCGATGTCGAGAAACTGCAACGGCGAATACAGCAGGTAGGCGATGGCAAGACAGGCTGCGCTGCGACTGGAGCCTGACCAGCGACGAGCCATCCAGAAAACCGGAAACGCTCCAGCGGCCAGCGCCAGACTTTCGCAAAGCTCCAGCAGCAGATGCGACGGCCACAACGCATACAGCGGAAGCAATGCCAGGTGGATCACCTGAATGTGCTCGCCCAGAAAAAGTCCCTGGTCCAGGTAACTGCGAAATCCCTTGCCGTGCAGAACATTCCACAAGTGTTCTTCGTACATGACAGAATCGCCGTGCGGAACCAGAAGCCCTCGATACAACTGCCAGTTCATGACCGTAAACACGACGACGTAAGCGACCACCGCAGCCAGTAGTGCGATCGGCAAGGCGTCTAATTTCCGGGGGGCTGGATTTTCTTCGGACTCTCGGAGCAGACCTGAAGTTTCTTTCGAGCGGAGCAGGGGGGCGACGAGTTCTGTCAACCAGCCAGCGAGCGAAATCGCCAGCACATAGTGGTACAGCGCCGTCATCAGGACCAGCGTCGTCTCCAATCCGCCGGTGAAAACGAGAATGCGAGCCATCTCCCAGAACCAGGGAAGAAACCACCAGCGCCACCCTGAAGCCGCGACCTTGCAGGTTTGTTCGATCGGCGACAACGCGTCTGTCGATCGTTTCAGTTTCCGTCTGAATCCGACGATCGCCGCACAGCCGACCAACGCGACAACCGACACGAATATCAGCGTTAGAAACAGAGACAGAAACGGGACATCACTGCTGGCCGACTGGTCGATCTGATTGAGATGAATCTTTCCACCAAGCTGTTTGACGAGGTCGTTCCACAACGAATGACTGAGCAAACGAGTGGCCGTGACGTCGCTGCCGAGAATACTCTGCAAGGCGAAGGCCTGTGCGAGGCATCCCAGCACGACCATCCCCACAGACTTTGGCCAGTGGTTAGTCAGAGCGGAGACCTGTATCCTCTCCCGCGTCGTGTCGCTGGTTTTTGAAACTTGCTTTCGCTTGGCCACAGTTCAGTGATTCCTCTGGGCTGAAACTGTTATGAGCATCAACGACCAACAGATTTCCAATGGGCAAATCGACGTCGGCAATGACAGGGCGAGGCAGGATAGTGGCGGATGCATGGCGAATCCATTCGTGAATACGTTCTGCAGATTTCAGTCCCGTCCGCACGACTTATTTTCGCAGATCATCTTCCGGAAGCTGATTCACAGCCTCGAAGCGCGAGCGACGATCTCTAACCGCAAACAGACGAAACCAGAGTTCTGTCGTTGACGAACCCCTGTGATCTTGAAACATCTCTGAACTGCAACGTTGAGGACAATCGCGATGTCAGATCTGAAAGCATACATTCGAGACATACCGGACTTTCCGAAACCGGGAATCATGTTTCGCGATATCACGCCGCTCCTTGCCAATCCGGTCGTGTTTCGAGAGGTCATCCGGCAACTCGCGGACAAGTACCGAGACGCGGGAATTACGGCAGTCTGCGCAGCAGAAGCTCGCGGATTTATTTTTGCCACTCCACTGGCCCTGGAGTTGAACGCCGGCTTTGTGCCGATCCGGAAGCCTGGCAAGCTTCCATTCGATACCAAAGCGTTTCACTACGAACTGGAATACGGCACCGACACGCTGGAAATGCATACCGATGCCGTCAAGGCGGGAGACCGCGTTCTGCTGGTTGACGACCTGCTGGCCACTGGCGGGACAATGGAAGCGTGTGTCAAGCTTTGCGAGCACGCGGGAGCAGAAGTTATTGGCTGTGCGTTTCTGATTGAGCTGACCTTTATCGGTGGTCGTGAAAAACTCGCACCGACCGATTGCTTCAGCCTGATCAGTTACGACAACGAAGGCTGAGTCGTCATCGTTCGACAAAATCACCTGACGGTCTCGAATCATCAACAGAGTTATCTGAAGTTGCTTTCCGGGTACGAAGGTAACAGTCCCGAAGTCAGCAGACACGGAGTAGAGAAGAATGAGTGACGCCGCCATCGTCATCGAAGGTGCTGTCTGCAAGCCGGGATCGTTCACCCGTCAGGAATTGATGGTACTTCCCGTCGAAGGGCGAATCGCTGATGTGGGCGAGGTTGTTCCCCATCGGCAGGGCGAAGCGGTTCGCCTTGGTTGGTTACTCGATGAGTCTCGGCCCGATGACTCGGCCACACATGTCACACTTCATTCGGCAGACGGATTCTCGGCCAGCATTCCGCTCGACGAAGTTCGAGACACGGGCCTGATCATCTTCCAACTCGACGGACAACCGCTGCCGGAGTCAGCAGGCGGACCATTCAGGTTTCTAATTCCCGCTGCCGCTGCGTGTCGAACGGCTGAAGTCGATGCCTGCGCCAACGTCAAAGCGCTCGTTCGTATCGAGCTGACAGTTGGGAAAGGCGTTGATACTCGATACGGGAAGATCGACGAGTAGTCGAGTTGTATCGAGAAGTCTGTTTCAGCGACTCGACCGGTGGTGATTCGCAGGAGTCGCTGTTGCGCTCCTGCCCGCAGCATTCTGCAGCGTTGGCGATGTTCGATCACGTACTTTACAAATTGCCCGGAATGGCGGGACTGAAACGTCTTCTGAGCATGTGCGTCCCAGCGATCCACATGCAGGACATGATCGCCAGGAGGAACCCTGCGCCGCTTCCTCTGAGACACAGCCACCAGATGAGACCGAGGACCAGCCAGCAGAGTTCCGGTCGTCTGGCAATTCTGTCACCTGTCTGAAGTCCCAGAAACAGGATGAAGACCGGGAGGACGACAATCGCGATGAGGATGCTGCCCAGAATTCGGTCGACCTGGACGTCGACAACCCAGAATTCAATCTGAGTTCCAGCGACCCGCTGAACGATCGTGTTACTTTCATTCTTCGTTTTGCCGCCATCATTGACCGCAAGAAGCAGATCCATCGTCGCGTTTGAAAAGAAATCGTCAGAACGCTGTTCGAACTGACTTGTGGGGTGGATGGGACCCATCGTAAGCGACTCTGCGATCTGTCGAGCAACGTCTAGTCTCGTCGACGTGGAGTGTCTGCGACGTACGAAATCAGTCCAGCGGTTTGATAGATGAATGGCGTCCTGCCTGTCCTGCTTCACCGAGCTTTCGGTCGAAATCAGACGGGTTCTGCGGCTCGGTGTCGCAACGACAAAGGCCTGGACTGGTTCGATGTCGATCAGTGCTGGCAGCGGAGTCGTACGGCGTTGAATCTTCATTGCCGATGGATCCCGCTGCAGACTCCACAGGATCTCAATATCGCGAACGGAGCGCTGGCCAACCAGCGGCAATCGCAGGACACCTCCAACTGGTGGAAGTACGTTTTCAACACGGCCGTCAATTCGAATCGAAATCAGCTGAATCTTTTGTGGCCAGGCCAGCTCGACGTGTGGTTCGTCAGTCTGAAATAGAATTCTCGTTGTCGAAACGCCGCTGCGACGAATCCCGGGTTGCACCGTGTGGAGAACAAGTGCCGGCAGCTTCTCTGAGCCGGGATGTGGCGTCTGTTGTGAAATCCTCGTCGCCTCTGTCCACATGACGAATTCCTCTGATCCGTTGTCGGAACGCGGGCCGAAATCGGACAACTCTGTCAGTAATGCTTCGCCAGGTAAGTCACCCGGCAGCAGATCCCACTCATCCATTTCCTGCGCGAGAGTAATGACAGCATGTTGCTGCTCGATGTTCTTTACCATGAGAGGCGGTAATTGAAATGATGTACCGTCCTGAGGGCTGAACTTCACTTTCATCGTCAGACTGGTACGCTGCGGGATCGGGCGAGGAAGTCGAATCTCCATCGACTTTTGATCGCTGGCAATAACGACTTCTGCGCCGGGGCTGCTGATTGTGGGCGGTTCGGTGATGCTGCCCGATGCTGCCCACTCAGGCAGTTCGATCTGAATAATTCGTCGGGAGATGGCATGGAGATGGACCGACACGGCTACGAGAACTTCGTCCGCAGAGTCAGAGGTCACATCGGCTACGAGCCAGACAGCAGGATCGACAGGGACCTGCTGAATCTGCAGTCCCGTGTTCTGGCCGGGGCTGAGACGAAACCGGCCAACAAACACTTCTGAATTCTGGACCGCGTGGACTGGAGCGGGCTCATCGTTGATGGCCTCCGGGCCTTCGACCTCAACCTGTAGTTGCTGTGACCGATAGATCAGCAATGTTGATTCCGCACTCTCGCCGAATACCGGCTCAATGTGAGGGACTTTTACTGAGCCATCAGCTTTGAATTTCCGCTGTCCAGTGATCGTGATGTTCTGTACGCCAGATCGACGGTCTCGTAGATGCAGTACCAGTCGACCATTCTCATGTTCCCAATGACTCAGCCGGTCAACGTCGTCTTCCAATACTGTCACGGAGTCGACGCGAAATGTCTCGTCGAGTCGGAACTCATGTGTGAACACAGGCACGACGGTGGTATCCACTTCTGCGGATACTTTCCATTGAATACCGAATGGCTGAATTCTGGCAACCTGACTCAGGCGAGTTGTGCGTTGTGCCTGCGACGGAACAATTTCAGGACTCAACACCATGCCTTCCGAAACACGGAACGCCATCAGCGGAATTCTCGGACGGACGTTCTCCGGCCACTGCTCGACAAACTTATTACGGTCTGCGCTCGAAGTGACGGCCGGCGTCTGCAGATCCCTGGACAGTTGAAATCCAGCTTCCGGAGAGATGCCGGCAAGGTGAGACGTAACGGTCAGTGGCGTACTCGTTTTTTCTCCAGGAGCGATCGGAACCGCCCAGACGATTGCTGATGTTGCCGCCCTCTCCAGTTGCATCTGTCGCCACTGAAAATCGAAATCAAACGTTGATGTCATCGGCGGATCGAACTCACACGTCAGGATCGTCTGTCGTCCTTCGCGCCGCACCGATTTATCGACAAGGTTACGAATGCGGAACTGTTCGAGGTCAACCTGACAAAACTCGGGCAGCTTCCACGCGATGTAGCGCACCGCCTGGTCTGTCACGAGATACTTCGACTGGGTTCGGCGATCCATCCAGTTAGGATGTATTTCGATCGATGATCGCATCTCAACCGTGGGAAGTTTCGAAGGCTGTCCCATCGTCAACGATACGCCAGCATCCAGGTGCCGCCAGCTGACGGTTAACTCGCCTTTCGGACCCAGGGCGATATCGGTCACTTCCTGCGGAGTCACCGGAGTCGGTTCAGATGACTGACCAACAAACACGGCTGCTGGTTGCCGGTAAAACGAAAGTGTCACACGGGAATCAGGTATCGCCGGGATGGGTAGCGAAATTCTTGATACATCTGACGAACGTTCCGTCAACGGTCGTAAATGCAGTTTGACCTTGTACTCGCGCCACAGATCGAGAGGTTCAGGTAATGGAGGTGGTCGTGGCGTTTCACCCGGCCCGGGCTGCGTCGCCTCCGCGAGGAAGGAAGGCAACGGAATGCGAAGCCCGTCGCCATCTGCCGTTGGAAGCACACCAACGGGGATGTCGTTGATCGAACATTGAGCCTGCCCGGTGAGGAACCGAGCCGGCACCGGGATCTCAAGTTCGTTAGCTTTGTCATCGTGCAATGCCACGACAATGGAAGCAATGATCTCCGCTCGCCCCGACTCGGTGACGTTCAATGTCCAGCGACTTTCTGTCAGCAGTAACTGTGGGGGCGAATCCGCTCTTTCCGTGATTGCCGTGGACAGTCTCTTCCAGTCGACATTTCGAATGTAGACAAATTTCACGTTCGCTTCAGCCTGAAACGGAGACTCTGAGTAGGGAACCAGTACGTCAATCGCAGCACCGGATTCCGACTCGGTTGGTTGAGCCACAGCCGAGGCCGCCAGGCACATCGCCCAAAACAGCATGGAACCAGTCACGATTCGTCGAGTGATTGTTGAGGCCATGCCTACCTTCACCGCATCAGGCATGGTGTTTCTGACCGGTCGCACGAAACTCCTGGGAACCAGTGTGGCAAGAATACTTCCCAATGCGGCTGCCCCCACGAGTTCGGCATAGGCACCAGGCACGAGTGCTACTGATGCCACACACCCGCTCAGCCAGACCAGAGCAAATCGACTACGGTGTGGCGCGGCGATGGCTCGCAACAAGACGCCAATCAGCGCGCTGATCGTGAGCACAAACCATGAGAGTGCGTGCAGTCTGGAATGGTCACAGATATGAACAGTCAGTGATTCCGGTAAGCCTGAAGCCGATGCCGAATACATCAGCCATGACGGTTTTCCGGCAGGAGTTCGTTTCGCGGCTTCCAGATCGCGGCCTCTCAGAAATCGAATCCATGAATCGACACCAACCGGATTAAACACTCGTGATGAATCGTTTCGTGCCAGTGGGCCGAAGCACCAGCTCAGCCAGTTTCCCTGACGTTCTTCTTCGTTGGGCGTTAACTCGGAAGCAAACGAAACGACCGAGTACTGATTACGCAGCCGGACCCGCCAATCGAACTGGATGACTGTTACATCCATTTTGGGAATGCGGCATCGATACGTTTCTCGAAGATAGACGTCCTGAGATGGCAAGGTGTACTCAACCGACAACTCGTCACCGGCGTCCACCAGCGGCAGAGGCACAAACCATTCCTCGCCTTCCTGTACAGGCGCGACGTTCTGGTTTCGCCAGGTCACGGCCAGCAGTTCAGACGCTGCTGGTAACTGGAAACGAAACGGTAACGGTTCAGACGAGTAGTGAAATCGCCACGTAAATCGATGCAGATCGCGACTGACCGAACCTGGTGACAACTGAGAATCGAACTCAACACTGACGATCACTGGTTGAACCAGTTCCTGAACGCTTACTGGCGTCGCATGATCCTGCTCAGTCATTACCGCGGAAGGAGACATCGACACTTCCGGTTCCGATGCATCACCGGACTGCCTGGAATCTGCTGTACTCACTGATCCAGTTTCGCGATCGCCAGCGTCAGGTTCCGTTGGAGTTGTTGGGACACCATTGCCAATGTCATCGGGTAACAGCAGCATTGCCGAACGGATCTTATCAGTCATCGCCCAGTAATCTGTTGTCCAGACTGCCTGGGGGATTTCGCTGAAAGTCGCCATCAGGTCGTTCCGTGTCGGATCGGTCAACGAATCGGCATCGGTTTGTCGACGATAATTCTCTGATGCAATCTGCAGCCCGTGAGGATCACGGCAGCCGACCACGCCAAAGGTCAGAGAGACTGACCGGGCAATTTCCGGCAGGATCACCGGCACGTGTATTCTGGATTCACGACTATTGTCAGCTCGCTGTGCTACCACTCGAAGTGTCAGTGGTTTTCTCACTGGTAGTCCATCGGCAAAATCGATGACAAGTCGTTGCTGCTGATCGGGGCTTTTCGATACGTTCCATGAAAGTTTCTCTGAGTTCGACTCCGACAACGCCGCATCCGCCGCCAGCGAAACCGCGGTCACCTCCCATTCGAGAGGGACCAGCCAGGACGACACATAAATTCCCTGCGATTGAGAAGTCAGCTCAAGGACAGTGTTGAGCTGTTGAGGTGTGGCTGCGACGTTCAACAATGAATACTCGCGAACAGAAAGTTTTCGCGACGACTGCCAGCCGGAATTTTGAATCTGCAGGTCAACGGACGCTTGAGAAGAGTACTGCTCAAAGACAAGTTCATGACGTTCTTCGTCGACTGAGGTCGCGGTCTGGCGCAATCCGGCAGACGCATACGTCGCAATCTGGTAAGGAGACTCGATCACGAGTCTAAACGGACTTTCATAGCCACCCAGCAGCACGGCGCTGGCAGGTCTTGGAGGCTCGACTCTGACGTTGACGTAGTTCGAGCCCGGCGGCGGTACTGCCTGCCTGCCGCGAAGTACAACGCGAGACGGATCAGTTCCGCTTCCTGCTGTCAGTTGAACGCGAAGCACATGCCATTTATCTGGCTGCGGCCCAGTATCACGCCAGGAATACGCCCTGCCCAGATGATCTTCGATTGACGAAACGATCAGATCCGGAGGAATGGCGACGGTCAGCTCTTCACCAAGGGACGAGGCCGAGTCAAAAGTAAACTCGAATAACTGCTCGATCCCCTCTGACCGTAAACTCATGCGGGAATTCAATCGGTACGAAGCGATACCCTGCAGTTGCGTGGCAGTGTTCGCAACCGGCTCGTGAAGGCGGATTCGGCAACGATTGGCCTGTCCAAGATCAATCTGCCACGTGGTCAACTGAGAGGAATCGCTCTCTGCCGTGAGACTTTTCGACTCAACGGCTTCCGCGCGAACAACCCCCACGCTGGATGACACCTGCCACCCGGGTGGTACGGTCAGACGGAACGAAGAGACGGTCGCTTTGGGAACTTCAACTTCAAAGTCGATTCCCGTTAATCGTCGACGACCAGCGAGACTCCAGCTGAAGTTCAGCTGCTGAACGCCCGCAGGAGTCACGAGCTGTTTCAACCCGGTCAGGTCGGTTCCCAGAACTGCCTTCTGACCGGGACCAGCAGCTGTTTTTTCGTCAATCCAGCGTGGGTCAGTCAGCGTCAGACTGTAGGGTTCAAACAGTGTTAACCCAGCATTTTCCCGGACTCGCGTGAGCGTTGCCGTTCCGTGCTCAAGGAGATTTGTTTGCGAGTTGAAGGTCGCTTCGTAACTCGCCGACTCGAATGAAAATCGCTCAGGAGTTGCCGAGACAATTCCGGCTGTCTTCAAAAGAAGGTCGAGCTTCTGCGGCTCCACAGGTACCCAGTCGCCAGCCGGCCAGAGTTCCGGATGTAATCGCGGCACAAACATTCGCTGTGTCTGAACGCGGACGGGCTCGGCGCAGGAACCTGCCGCTTCAAACAACAGCGTCTGCGCAACGGCAACGATCAGAGCGACAATTGCTGGAAGCGATTGCACCTGGCGTTTCGTTTTCAGTTGCCGATGTCGTTCCGATGGCACGTGATGTCCTTGCGTCTCTGCTTCAGGGGCGACAACTCATTCCAGGAATGATGTCATTGCCAAAGTGGATCGGGTCGCCAGCGACTGGCAAAGCTGCTGTGATTTTCTGCGAGCGATCAGGCTGGTCGCTCGTTCAATTCGTTGGACGCGTCGTGAATGATTTCTTCCCGGGATGATCCCTGCACCAGAAAATCACTTGGAGATGAAAATGTCACCAGTGACGCTCGTTGACGTCGTTTGACTCGAGATTCAATGACCGACGCGATCACAGCGAGGATGAGGCCGAAAACCGCAGGCTGCAGAAGAAGCTGGACTGCTTCGAGATGCCAGAGACCTGCCAGAGATAGTCCGAAACCCACCACAAGGACGGTCAGCACGTGTCTGGTGGCCGGAATCCTGAGCAGAACGAGTCCGATGGCCAGGGTGAGGCCAGCTCCTGTCAGAATGATCGCTGGCTCACTCATCGTCTGAAATCGAACCTCCTGCTGATGGCCAAATGCGTTGAACAAATAATTGTTGCCATACGGCAGACTGGCCAGTGGATCAAACTGAAGAGTCTGCAGCTGTGTTTGAAGCGACGTCACCAGATCTGGTTCGGCATTGACCAGCAGCCAGTCATTCAAAGAAATTCCCAGGTCGATTGGGCGACGTTGCCATACCAAGGCCTGCCTTTGCCATGAAAATGCGGGCGTGTAATTATTCGGGTAGACGAACAGATGCTGGTCGACAGGCAACACTATTTCCCAGATTGTGTCCGCCAGCCACACGTCCGAAGCGAATCGAGGGGCGCTGGTATGTAGCTCGTTGAATCCACTGAAACCGCCGCTCCAGGAAACGTCGAACTCTAATGTCAACGTATGCTGTTCACGGCGCGGCTGATCGTCCAGCAGGATCCGTACGTCAGACGTTTTCCCATTAACCTCCGACGACACCAGACTCTCGTCCGTCAGCGGTTGCCCGTCCCACCAGACACTTAACGATGAGTGATCTGTGTTTGCTGGCAAAGTCACCGTCAGAAAAGAGATATCGCCATCGATCAGATAGACACCTGTTGTTCTGGTTGCGGCTCCATTCTGAAAACGAGTCCGCAGTGCAGATCGTCGAACGACAAAATTCTGGGTGGCCCGTTCTGGAGCCGCTTCCAGTTTGAGACTGACATTGCGGACTGTTCCGGGGGTGATCCATGACGGAGCGCTGCTGAGCGTCAACTCCTGAGTCCACTGCTCGCCACGCAGCTGGACACCGACATTGCCCGGCGATCGGATCTCGACACGAGTCGTTTCACTCTGAATTTCAGCCGGCTGCAGCAATGACACTTCAATGTCGGCAACTCCCGATGACACGAATACTGAATCGACCGGTACCGAGTAGGAGCAAAGTATGTCGAACCGGCCAATCTTAGGCGCCGGCAGGTTAACTCGAATCTGCCGGACTCCGTCAATTTCCAGTCCACCAACTTCCGCGGTCAGTGGCACCGAGGACGTCCCGTCGCTTGCCAGTAGACGAAACGCATCCGGTCGAATCGTCCCTGGAACAAGAATTCGGAGTCGATCCAGTTCTTTATACATGACCGAGTAGCGAAGTTTCTGTTCGACAGCGATCTGGTCCTCAGACAGCTTGAATACAACTCCTGACGAGGATGTCACGACCTGGTCATGAGTCGTCACCGTCGCCCGAAACGTCAAACGTGGGGATGTGCTTTCGATGTAGCGAGGCAACAGATTCAGCGGCAGTTCTGCTGTCTCGACCGCCCCGATTTGATCTTCATCGGAAACAAACCGAAGTTCCGTGTCACCGGCGGCGGCGATGGTGCTTTCCACATTACTGGCGTTAAGCACTTTCAAGTGCGAGACGGGCTTGGATTCGGAATCAGCTGTTGGAATCGAGATCAGAAATGCTTCTTCACCAAGCTGTACAGGACGACGTGCTCGAATTTCGACGGCGACCGCTCCGTGTGTTCGATTCAGCGGCTCGGCAAAGTGAAGTTCAATCTCGTCTTTCATCGGCGAAGGATTGGAACCCGTTGCAGGTTTGAGAGGCTCTCCTGAACCGCCAGAACTCCCTACGATTTGAACACGCTCGGCTGGCTCGACCACTTCGATCTGCTGCCATTCTTCTGAAACTCGACCGGGCCAACGAAGCCGAACATGATCGAGCGATCCCCGATACACGATAATCTCGAACCGTGCTGACAACTCTGCAGCCGCTTCGTGAAACAACAGTTCGTACGAGGGGCTCACTCGATAACTGGCTTCAATGCGTTCCAGTTGAAACTGAATGCTGGAATTTCGGCCAGGCAATCGATACGCCTGATGGAACTCGATCTGAGGGTCAAACTGTGCTTCGACCTTCTTACGGAACAGCGACGTCGA
>JABMPE010000097.1 GCA_013203845.1 Rhodopirellula sp.
CCACTGCCGGTCACCGACTGCTGCCACGGGGCGAACAAAGCCGCAACGATCGCCAATCCAAGCATGACGGCGAGCACGCGTCCAAACCGCCGAGCCAGCCGCGACGACCGAGCCAGTCGGAGCGATGGAAGCACTGCCTCGCTGTAAGCCACAGGTGCCAGCATTGTCTGTTGGGAATCTGATTTGTGAGACATGTCAGCGTCGATCCGTTCTTTGGGCTGTCCTGTTGTGTTAACGATGTCTTCCTGTCTGACTGCCGGCGGTTTGAATCCGGTCGCCGATCAGACTCCGTCATGTCGTTTCCTCGATCCAACTCAAGTCACGTCAGTATCCATCCGCAGGACTCGCCCACAGAGATCGGCAACTCGCTGTTGACCGGTAGCAACGACCACCGTGCAGTCGTCTCGCAGGCCGTTGAGTGCAATGCCGACTTCGGCCAGCTCGGCATCCGAAAATCCGTCGAGCAAGCCGTCGATCAGCAATAGCCCCGGCTGTCCGACGATCGATCGCGCCAGCATCAGGCGGCGTAACTGACTGCTCGACAACAGACCGCCACCGGCCGGGAGAGACGTTCCCAACCCATCAGGCAGAATCAGGAGCTCGTCAAGAACTCCGAGACGATCCAGCACTGCCGTCACAGCAGCCGCTGACACCGACGGACGCTCCAAATGAACGTTCTCAGCAATTGTGCCTTCAAAGAATTCAACGCCTCGCACAAGAGCGACTCGGCGACGCAGGACGTCCGGTCGCAAATCGCGAGGGTCGCCGCCATCGACGTTGAGGTGCCCGCTGGCCGGCGACCGCAGCCCATATATGACGTCGCACAAGCGGCTCTTGCCCGATCCCGCGTTACCCACCACCGCGATAAGTTCGCCAGCCGCAAACTGCCAGGTGATCTCGGAGCTGCCTGGAGCGCTGCACAAACGCGTCAACTCAGCCGTCGCCGGACCGGACGACGTCGTGGCGAGCGCTCCGTCGGAACGCTCGACGTTGAGATCGAACAGGTGCCCCAGTTTGTCGACCGCCGCGAGCAGGTCGTAGAAACTCTCCATGTGTTTACCGAGTTTCGCGACTGAACCGAGGATGACAGCGACTATCAGCTCAGCAGCCACGAGCTGCCCAAGTGTCAACTCACCAGTCACAACCAGCCATCCGCCAATAGCAAGCAGCACGGTGCTGGCGAAAGCCTGCAGGCCGAGCGCGAACAGAATCTGCCGCATCAGAATTCGAAAGTGCTTCTTTCTCGCAGACAGATAGTCGTGAATCATCCGGTCCGAGCGTTCGAGAGCGAATTCGCTGCCGCCGTCCGTCCGAAACGCGACAGGACAGCGAGCGATGTCTTGCAGCCACGCCGCCATCGTGTACTTCTTCTTCGACTCTTTGATACTTGAGTCAACAGCACCTCGACCAAGAACAAACACCACGAATGCAATCGCAGTGATCAAAATTACATCGAACCCCGCCAGCCACGGGTGATAAAACGCCAGTACCGTCATTCCCACAATTGCGGATAATACGAGCCCGATCCCTTCCAGCAGGAGCTGAGCGCAGACCTTCTGCACTGTCACCACGTCAAAGAAGCGATTGACCAGTTCCGGACCGTAGGCACCATCCAGTTCCGTCATCTGCACACGCGGGAGTCGGTAGGCTAGATCGCCCGCTACCCGAGCGAATAACCGACGTTGCACGATTTCCACGACGATTGTCTGAACGGCCCTGATTGCCGCTGAAAATGCCAGAAACACGAACAGCAGAAGCGCCAGCACAATGACGGGCTGCAGGAAGCGTCCAAACGCGACGGTGTTGACGAGAGCCTCGACGGCGATCGGCGTTGCCAGCGTCAGCAGGCCGACAATCAACGCGTAAATGAAGACGGTGACGATGTCCGAAGCTTCCGGCTGCATCAACGCTCTCAGGCGAGCGAACGGGGTGAGGTACCCTTCAACGCTCTCCTGCCCTGGATGACGCCCGAAGCCCGGCTCCATCGCCACAAATCGAACTCGACCACTGTCATCCGCAAACTTCTTAAGAGCTCCCTTCAACCCACGCCGCGAGACGCGACGGGACGATGTCTTCGAAACGTCATCAATCACTCGGAACTTCCGCGAACTCCGACCGACAACCGCCAGCCACTCATCCGGAGCAGTCGGCGAACAGAGCACCAGAGCTGCCCCTTCATCGATCAGCTCGAGAGCGTCCCCCAGCGTTCCATCAATGATCTTGGCCTTCTTCCCCAAGCTTGTGAGACACTCGATCGTCCATCGCCACCAGCCATCTGACTCCAGGTCCGGGAATGCAGCCATCGCATCGCGGAATGCCCGTCGGCCTTCAGTACGCAGATTCCCATCGCCCAGCTCGATCAGGAGCAACTCGATCAGGACTTCGCCGCTCGATTGTCGTTCGGGAGTGAACATTGAGCCGATTACCGCAAAAATCAAAATGAATGCTGACCGTTGTGCGACGCTGAATGCACCAGACCTATTGATATCTTGATATCGACCTGATTGTACTCTCCACTTCACTATCGCGTATGACGAACTTTGCGATACTGCTCATCGGTTTTGTCGATGCATCGTAATTTTCGATGCGTATGATTCGTAAATGTGATTTCTCCTGATGTATTTACAGTGCATAATAATGCGTGCCTGGGACGTGCACCCATGAGACCAACCCCGACCAAGGGTTGGATCAGTTAGAATTGTCAGGAGTAGACCGTGGACTGGACAGTTTCCATTGAGAGTCGATCGTCCCGGCTGCTGCTGTCGGATGATGATCGCGAAGCTGTCCGACGCCGCCTTGCTTTTACGCTGTCACGATTCTCTGATCGTCTGGAGCGAATCGAGGTGGCGCTGGATGTGACATTCCCTTTGGCCGGTGTTGACGAATTCCTCTGTGATCTGGAGGGACACATCACTGGCTGTCGTGGAATCCGTGTGATCACCCGTGGCCGAACGATGGAAGAAGCGATCGGTCGCGGAGCCGATCGCGCTGCGAGAGCGGTGGACAGAGCACTTCAGGAACTCCGCGCCTCATAGACGCAGAAATGACCTCATGAGCGACATCTTCGTTGTCTTTGGCGGTGCAGCGCTGCTGGGTTTTCTGGCAGGAGTCCTGATCGGACGAGTGTTCAAACTCTGGAGGCGGTTACGGGCGCGGAGTCGACGGTTTAGATTTCTGGCATGACATGGTCTCCGGGGCGTAGATGCGTAACATCGACCTGAACGATATATTGTGTCTCGGATTCACGATGTGACGATAGCTGACGCAGCCCGGAGTTATGCTCGATGGACTGGTTGAACTACCACCACCTTCTCTATTTCTGGACAGTTGCGAAGGAAGGCAGCATCTCGGCCGCCTGTCAGAAACTGCACCTCGCACAGCCGACAATCAGTGGGCAGCTTAAGAAGCTGGAAGAAGCCGTCGGGCACAAACTGTACGACCGTGTTGGGCGAGGCCTTGTCCTGACTGATGCCGGTCGAACCGTATATCGTTACGCCGATGAGATTTTTTCGATTGGCGAAGAGTTGAAGGAAGCTCTGAAAGGCCGACCGACCGACCGACCGTTGCGTTTGACCATTGGCGTGCCTGACAGCCTGCCAAAGATGGTCGCCTACCGACTGATCGAGCCGGCATTCAGGCTCAACGAGAAGGTACACGTCGAGTGTCGCGAGGGGAACATTCAAGACCTGTTGGGAGAACTCGCGACTCACTCCGTCGATGTGGTGTTGTCCGATATGCAGGCGGCCTCATTCGTAAGCGTACGTGCCTTTAATCATTTTCTTGGAGAATCCGCCACGACCTTCTTTGCCGCACCGAAACTCGCGAAGCGTCTCTCGCCAAAGTCGTTTCCGGAATGCCTGAATGGCAGCCCCATGCTGCTCCCCTGTGGAGCCGCGACACTGCGGCGCACCATCGACCAGTGGTTCTACTCAAACGACATTCGCCCTGAGGTCGTGGGCGACTTCGAGGATACCGCTCTCATGAAAGTGTTCGCGCAGGCCGAACACGGGGTCATTCCCGCTCCGTCGGTTGTGGAAGAAGAGGTCTGTTACCAGTACGGACTGAAAGTCATTGGACGCGTCCCTGAGATCGTCGAGCGTTTCTACGCGATTACCGTAGAAAGGCGAATTAAACACCCTGCCGTCGTCGCCCTCTCTGAAGCCGCGCGCTCAGAACTCTTCAGTTAAGTCTGAAAATAGAAATCCCGCGACGGACCCACCGAAGACAGGACCCGCCACGGGTGCCCTCTATCGAGTTATCGATTGTTGTGTTGGCAGCAAGGCACACACTGACGACTTAGCCGAGTGGCACGAAGTCGTCGTTTTCGAAGTCATACTTCATGAAGCCGCCACTTTCCTGGAGATAGAACAGGGCATGAATGGCTAGCACGCCGTCAGCGAGAAGTGGTTCGACCTGTGGATGTACGACGAACCGTGCAAAGTCGTCCTTCAGTTTCAGCTTGGACGCATTGACGCGTTCGCTGTGGATTTGCATCCGTTCTAAGAGTCCGGGAGATCCAACCAGATTATCGAGCGGAATCGTCGCGGCCATTGAGTGACCGACCAACGTCAGGCTTATCACGTCAGCCTCGGTCGCAGCCCAGGCGATGGCATCAGCGAGCAGTCCGGCATCCAGCGTCTTCGACAATGCTTCTGACTCAGTACGTAGCACGAGAACACCAGCCGAACACAGGCGAGAAACCGCCGTCGTGTCCAGGTTTGGATTGGCGGAGACGATGGCCAGCTCAGTGTTGGTTGCAGTGGCAGAGCGACTGCCGATCTGCGATCGCAGAGACTTGATGTAACGATTCTCGGTGACTGCTGCTACCTGTGATGTGTGCATGGGAAGCTCCATAGTTTTCTGAGTGAAAGAGTCGAATTCTGAGTCTTGCAGTAATCGCGTTCGTCTCAAGTTGAGCATTAGGTAGTTGACGCGGAATTGTTTTCACCGGTGGCGAGCGGACAGTGCGATCCGGCACCGTCTGTCGTATCAGTTTCCTGACTCACACGTGCAATTGTCGGTTTTTGATTTGTCGCATGTTCTCATGTAATACCGGACGCTTACTTCAAGGGTTGCAGTACTGGCAGACAGCCGCCGAGGCATACCCGGTGCCCGAGTTGAGTTCCCGTGTCTCGCGGTATCCACAACTCTGGCAGCAGTGAATTTCCGCGATGGACAATTCAGTTGGCTCATGACACAGCTCGCAAGGCAAGCCGGTAACACGTTCGGACACACTGAACCCTGGCATTTCGCAGGCCGGACACAAACTCCTCAGCTTCTGCGCCAAGTCATCGGCCGCTGCCGCAATGTTCGCCATTCGCGTCGGATTCGCATGGGCTCGCATGTCAGTTTCAACAAAGACTTCGCCATCAGTTGCCAGTTCCGCAGCCCACGCGAATGCGTCTTCCAATTCCTCGACGTCCGCAATGCCCTTCCGAATCCGCACGTCATCCTGATGGTTGGGGCGTAGAACCAGATGGTGATCGGAGAACCCTGCGTTTCCGGCGAACGTCAGTACTTCGTCCCAGTCTCCGGTTTTGAGGTGACCGTAGTTGGTAGTGCCGGTGGCGGATACTCCGACGATTTCCAGATTTCGCTCGGCATCGATCCAGACAAGCATTTCGACATTCCACGGCAGGAAGCCACAAGTCGGATGCGAACCGAAGGAACCTTCGCTCCCCAGGCCCAGCGGCAAACCCGACAATTCCATCCCCTGCGTGGCCTTTCTTCTCGCCGCTTCCAACTGCGTTCCGTCACGCTCGACATCACGGGTGAAAGTACCAAACAGGTCAGTATCGAATCCGTCGATCCGTTCGACGTGCGATTCGGTCCCCGCACTAAGAATCGGAGCGACCACCTGTTCCTTTCCATGCTGGGTCAGAAAGGCCACGCGTCGGTTCCTGTAGATACATGGGGATGTCGCTGTCGGATAACGTTGAAGTACTCGGACCAGCCCCTGAATCTCCAGGTCCTCTTCGTCGAGCGGTATGTAACTGCTATGGGCGAGAGTCATAGAGAATTACCTCAATTGAGCATGTTCTGGAAAAATCGCGAACAGTGGTGTACCGCCAACAAGAATCGATGCCGGTGAGATATCGGGGGCAATATTGACGACACGTTCAGGCCGCTACCTCGGCGATTGAATGAATCTGTCGCAAGAGGATTGACTTCATTGGTAAACGGAGCGTCCAGGAATTCGCTACACAGGTGTCACTGCAGGCATGACTCAGGGGCCTCCGAACTGCACTGGCCGAATGATGCTGCTACGGCAACTGGTTGCCCGCTGGTGGACTCAACGGGCTGCCACCCGCCAACGGCGGAGTATCGATGGAATTCGCCCTGATCAATAACGACCAGATTCAGCCAGTCGTTGGACAGCAGGTCTTCCAGCAGAGAGTGTCTGGCTACAATGTCATCGATCGCTGACCGAGGCGCTGCAATCACGGCCAGCAGTCGCAGCGGTTCGTGCTGGTAGTTGGTTCCGTCGTGGAGTGATTGCCAGGGCAGGCCAGTCGTGAGGTCACCACCGTTGCCGGAGTAGATTCCAAACTGGCCGACCACGTTATGAATAGTCTTACTGCCGCTGCCAAAATGGACGTTGTCGACTGTCGACGCGTAGTACTGCATGTTGATCCAATGCGCGACGATCATTGGAGCGGTCATAATCTGCTCCAGAACGGCATATCCATCGTCCCTTTGATGGTCGTAGCTGTGCAGGAACGCTCGACCGTCCAGACTGATCGACCTGGTCAGTGAACGTGGAGCAGCCACGAACGCTGCATTGCCGGCCAGTCCCCACTCGGGACGCGTCTCTGACCAGTCGGTGGTTCGCCGAAATGGATCGTTGCCTTGTGTGGCATTGAGAAGTGGCAATCGCTCGCCCCGAGTCTGTCGCGACGCAGCTGTTGAATATGCCACTAATTCTGCGAGATCGACCTGGTGCGACGATGGCAGTTCATCGACATCGAAGAAGGTGATCTCGTCGGTAGTCGTATTATGGACGGCCGCCAGGAAGTGAGTGTCTTCCGGAATCGTAATGCCGTGCTCTATCAGTGCTTCTCGCACAGCAGGCTGATTCAGCATGGCCGCCGCGAAGCGAGCGTTGGGTTCGC
Organism: Rhodopirellula sp.; assembly: GCA_013203845.1. Lineage (GTDB taxonomy): Bacteria > Planctomycetota > Planctomycetia > Planctomycetales > Planctomycetaceae > JABMPE01. Next base: position 7,113 of record JABMPE010000097.1, read on the forward strand.
CCGAGTGGCCACCACACGCTCCGCAGTCCAGACCGGCCTGCAACGGGTTGTTCTGTGTCTCGCTGGCATGCCCGCAGAAAACGACCAGTCGAGCGAAGCTATCAGTGATACCGATCCCTCGCAGAATCGACGCGGCCATCTTTGCCTGGCACTCGGTATTCAGGCCTTGTTCGTCCAGACCGCTGAGTGATGGTGCCTGCAGGTGGTGATTGTGCTTCGACACACCGTCAGTGTGATGAGTCGAATCGCAGCCGGACATGCCAGCCGACTTTCGAAGCAGCTTGACTCCAGAAGCCAGTCCAGCAGTCTCGACAAAACTGAAGCAGCTCGTGGCCGACGTCTGAAAAGTCTTCCATGCTTTGCGGACTGATCTCAGCCACTGACGAGAATTCAGGATTCCAGCCTGCGTCTGGTCATCACTTCCCCGTACGGCTTCATGGACTTTGAATTGCGCAGTCAGCAGTGCCGGAATCTGACCGACGCCTTCATCTTCGCCAAGCGGCACGAACTCAATCGGTACTCCGAAGAAGCCGGCAAATCCGTATGTCTCTACTGCGGCCGAAGATGCTTCGAGGTGTCGTCGCAGTCGCTCGGACCGAACATCAATGCAGAACACGATCTGAGCCGTCGCCCTCCGTTGAACTTCGTCGGCTCCGGCCTGCAGGAATCTCGGATCGGAGGATTGCCCGGTCGGCTCTTCATTGGCGACTGGATCGAAAAGCTGTACCAGCAGTCCGCGTCGCCAGGCAACTTCGCTGGCTCTCAGGAGCACGTACCGCGCCAACGAGTCGTCGTCAGGCTGCGGGAACGAGAAGACGTTCTCCGGAGTGCCCGGAGCATTGGCGCTGGACGTCCACTTCGTGTGGAATGACTTCGCACGTGAAAGAGCGGCGTCATAGGCAAGACGAATCGCGAGCAGTCCGACGAAGTCATCGCTCTCAGAGTTCTGCCGTTCGGCCTGAACCGACTGGTACCTGGCCCACGCACTCCAGCCAGGCATCGAGAACGCGGTGCAGAGCAGAACCGACTCCCATTGATCCTGCGGAACTTCAAGCTGAATCAACAGCTCGGCAATGGCTGCATCGGCAGTGTGTGGGAGCTGCGAAACGAACTGACGGAACCCGGCCACTCCAAGCACTTCAACTCGCCGGTCAAGTTCAGCGGCTGCTCTCCACGCCTGATACAGCGGAAGCAGTCGCCAGGGGCTTTTCCACGTTGACTGACCAGTGTCGTAGTGAGCGGCACAGAATCGCGAGGTCTCATCGAGAAAAGTGGTCGTCCAGTTCGTATTCGAATGCCGGTCGTAGACCTCAGAAAGCAATTCGACCGGGCGTCTCGTTTCCACCGGTGAAATGCTGATACTGCGGTTGTTTACTAAGTCCGCGTCACTATTGCTGGTCAGGGCGTCCACCATGTCCTGTGCCGTCAGCAATGATGCAACCGACACTCCATCAATAGACAGTTCCGTGATGGCGGTCTGAATGTCGTGGGTGCTCAGATGCGAGTTCTCAAAACGGGACCGGTAATAGTCCAGGGGCATCAGTGTTTCGCAGTCGGAGAACAACTTCAGGAAACGCCGCGTTTTCAGAAACGATCGCCCTGTCATTCCCAGAAACGGATTGACGGCCACAAAATCCTTGAGTGGCCAGACCGGTGCAATGGTCTCTTCAACCTTCTGCAGAACATCCCTCAGCTCGACGGATCGGTCGTGCTTCTGAGCCGCCGTGAAAGGCAACAGATGTGGAACTTCCGATGAAGAAACGCTGGCAGTGCTCATGATCAATTCCTTGTCGGTCAGTAATGTGCTGTGCTTCGATTGGTAGTCAGAGTCTGCTATGGAGACTTCACGCCCAGGGCCGTCCGAGCCAGAGCGACATCGATGTAGAAACCGTTGGACGCGTGGACGTAAGTGGCCTGGAGCCACCGTGGTGAATTCTGCGAGGCAACATCTGAGGTCAGCGACAGCCAGCTTTCGAGAGCCAGCAACGTGGTAAAGGCCACGATTACAAAGCCGGCGACGACTGCCGTCCCTGCCGAGGTCGACATTGGAAGAGCACCCACTCCGGAAGCGACGACGGCATCGATGGCCAGGAAGCAGGCCAGGTACGCCGCACTCAGCAGAGCGGTTGTCACCAGACCGATCAGAACGGCACTCGCTTGCCGAGTCATCGCGAGCTGCCACACCCAGCGAGTGAGACCCAGACAGAGAATCAACCCGAGCAGGAATCCGCCCGGCTTCGTGGCAAGGTCAAGCTCCAGCAGACTCGTGGCGCCGGCGTAAATCGACAGCGTGGCCATCAGCGAGAAGCCGAGTGCCAGCAAACCGGCTCTCACTCCCACCATCTGAACGCCACCCGCTCCCCGCGTCGCGGCAGCCTGATTCAGGACGTCGCCGCTGTTGAGAAAGGCGTGAGCCTTGTAGAGCGAGTGGGCGATGATATGCAGCATCGCCGCCGAGAACGCTCCAAGTCCGCATTGCAGCATCATGAAGCCCATTTGAGCGATCGTGGACCACGCCAGCGACTTCTTGATGCTTGCCTGAGTCAGCATCACGGCAGCGGCGAAACACGCAGTCAAGGCTCCCAGCACGGCCAGAGATGTCATTGCCAGCGGTGACCATGCCAGCAGCGGGCTGAGTCGGATGAGGAGATATCCACCCGCATTGACAATTCCGGCGTGCATGAGAGCCGAGACCGGAGTTGGTGCTTCCAGCGTCTCGGGCAACCACGTGTGGAACGGAAACTGAGCTGTCTTCAACGCCGCTCCGGTGATCAGCAGGGCCCCAATCGACGGCAGCAGGCTATGAGAATGCAAGCCATTCACGTGGAACGACTGCACAAGTGCAAAGAGTTCGGTCAGTCGCAGCGTTCCAAATTCTTTGACGATCAGCACACCTGCCACGACAAGGAACACGTCCGCGACTCGACTGATTGCACACTTGGTCCACGCCGCCTTTCGAGCTGCCGGTCGCTCTGAGTAGTGAGTCAACAGCTTGTGAATCCCGAGGCTTGACAAGCTCCAGGCAACAAACAACGTCAACAGGTCCCCCGATATTGCCAGCAGAGATACAGCTCCGACAGTCAAACTCAGCCATCGGAAGTAGCTTCCCTGATGAGCCTCTCCATCGAGATACCGGATGGAGAATCGGCAGATCACCCAGCCGACGAACGCAACAAGCGTCAGCATCAGTCCCGATGTCCCATCAAGCAGTATACTGGGAGCAAACAACCCGACCGCAGCCAGCTCCTGCGGCGATGGCTTCCCTGTTTGCAGCCAAAGAGAGAGATGGATTCCGAGACCGGCGACTGCTGTGGCCAGATGCAGAGTCGCAACACCAGTCACCGCCTTGAGAATTCGAGTCGCATTGGGATCGGCGAAGCGTGCAGGGACAAGCCCCAGGACGACCAGTAGCAACGTCGGCAGCAGCCAGATTACCCCGAGTGACATCAATCCCCTCCGATTTACTTTTCACGACACAGAACACACGACTTGCATGTCGTGTATCTTATGTCGTTATCGGATTCGAACAACGGATATGTGCCGGCGTTAAAGCGATGCATCGCATCGTTTTTTTCGATGACACGCTTCAGCTGTCCGACCTGTGCATCGGATTCACGAATTGTGATTCGCGACAGGGGTGTTCATACTCCGGACGAACAGGACCGGAATCGCGCAGGCAACCGTACAAAATTGGTGGTCAGGAGTGGGTAGTCATGGCGCTGACCCTACCGTTTTCTATGTGCGCCGCACCGAGCACCGGGATAGAGCGTCGAAAACGCGGCAGTTTTCGCAGGTGCAAGGCGAAAGCCGGCGTGTTTTTGCAGTTTTCTCGAATGGCATAACTTCATGTGAAAAATGGGTTTACGTCGCAGCACATAGAAAACGGTAGAGTCAGTAATGGCGAAGAAGAGAGCAGTCAATAAAACGAGCCGGAAGGCCGCTGCTGTGGCACCGGTTGCATCCCGCAACTCGCCGAAGCTGCTCACGCCAGCCGGCTCCCAGCAGTCATCCAGCTCCTCGGCCCGCTGGACGTTTCTGACGAACCACTCGCACGTGCTCGTGATGCTGGACTCGGACGAAGCACCGGTGTTGCGAGAAGTGGCGCTCGAGGTGGGCATAACGGAGCGTGCCGTACAACGAATTATCCAGGACCTCGAAGAAGGCGGATTCATCGAGCGTGAACGCGTCGGCCGCCGCAACCGCTATCGAGTGTTGCGTGACCAGCACCTGCGACACCCGATCGAGTCCCACCGGACCATCGGCGACCTGTTGAACCTGATCTCCTCGCATTCTTGAGCCGCACTCGCTGCCGGACTATGCGATCTGCTGCTTTCTCAAGGCACAGTTCTCGGTCCCGTCCTTCGACGCAGCCATCTACAACGACACGCTGCGGACCGTGGAAGAACCTCTCCAGAAATTCGCATCGCGATTAGCGATGAGAAGCATCGAAACTTCCACCGTGCCGATGTGAGCTGCCGCCCGTATAAAGAACTTGAAAGGCGACGCCGTGCTGATCTGAAGCCACTACCTGCTGGCAGTGGCCCTAAGCAAGCTCAGGCATTCAAGTCGCCCTCCGGAACAGTTCCGTGTGATGAGAGAACCGATCGCCAAAGGAGTCCGCCATGAAAACGAAACGCCCTTTGCTGGTTTTGCGCCCCGATGGAACGATTGACGCACTATGTGCAGCGTTGAGGCGACTGACAGTCGATCGACGCGTCAACGGACGCGTCATTATCGAATCACTGGCTGGCGGCAACCTTGCTCTGGAACGCAAGCTGGATTCGTGGAACTGCCACGATGAACCCATGGCGTCGGCTCATCGCGCCGCTCAGCGACTGGCCGAACGCCTGATGGATTACACACTGCGAATCGGTATTGAGATTCGGACGCGATTGACTCCTGACGACGTGGCTCAGGCGGCGCAAGAACACTGTGCTGATCTTGTGCTTGTTTCGCGGTCGGTGCCGAAAACGCGATTCTCAGGGCTGGTACCGTCTGTCGAATCGCGACTCTGCCGACTCGTTCGAGCACCCGTCTGGTGTGCGGGCAACCGACCGCTCAGCGAGCGAATCGCGGTGGCCATCGACCCAGACGCGACTTCGGCAGAAGCGAAGGCGTTTAACGTCCAGCTCGTCATGGAGGCGGTCCGACTCGCACAGCAGGAGCGTTCGCCAGCCGAAATTCACATTATCGGTGCGTGGCGTCTGTTCGGTATTGCTCCCGGATGGTGGCGACGTCGCGACCGCGCCACCGCAGAGCAGGTGGCACGCACTCGCAGGAATACCGAGCAACAGCTTGACGATCTTTCGACGTTAGCTGGCCGTTCAGGCGGCAAGGCGAAACTGCACGTGAAAGAAGGAGCCTCCGCAGTTGCCATCTCCCGAGTGGTGCAGAAGGTCGATCCGTCAATCCTGGTGATCGGAAACCGTCAGCGATCCGGCGTATCTCGCGTGCTGCATCCAAATACAGCAGAGGCAGTTTTGAAGCGAGTGTCCTGTTCCGTCTTCGTTGTCCTGCGCTCGGAACCCGATGAACAGAGCACCCTGCCGTCGGATTCACGGCAGTCGGTGGATCACGTGGAACGTCCCGGTGTCAACGCTGTGGCTTAGCTGGAAAGAGTTGATGCGAAGTCCGCATCGCTCATCTTGATGCGGAACAAACCGCATCGTTCTCCTGTCCTTGTGGAGTTGATCATGCGAATTCAGATTCAAACATCAAAGATGGATGCCGACAGTTCTGTGAATAAATATGTGGAACGGCGATTGTCATTCGCTCTGGGACGCTTTGCTGACGTCGTGCAGAAGGTCGAGGTCACGCTCGCCGATATCAACGGACCGAAAGGAGGCCACGACAAGCTGTGCAAAATTCGAGTGGACCTCCGCCGTCTTCCCAAACCGGTGTACTGCGAGATTCTGCATGAGGAGCTGAGAACGTCGATTGATCTGGCGGCTGAGAGAAGTGGCCGCGCCGTTGCTCGAGCGATCGACCGACAGACTGGGTATCGAATAGCGAGGCGACGACGGGCCGCGGCAGTCTTAAGCCTCGAAAGCGACCTGACGGCATCCCTCGACTGAGAAAGGGCGCCACATTCAGTCAGCCAGAGACTGAGAGTGTGTGAACCCCGGAGACCGGTTACTTCGCGATCGGTCTCCGGGACGCGGCGAAGCAAACTCGACGATAAGCCCAGGTCAGCAGGCGAGGGAATGCGACTGTCTCATCTCATTAGAGATTGCAAAAGTCGGAGTACACGAACATGGCCATCGCAACCGGATTCGGACTTGGCATTCTGGCGTTGATTGTCGGTGCCGACTGGCTGGTCAAGGGAGCCGTCAGCCTCGCTCAACGACTGCAGATTTCGACGGTTGTCATTGGACTAACGGTCGTCGCGTTTGGTACCAGTGCGCCTGAGCTTGCTGTCTCAATGCAGGCGGCAGCCAACGGCTCGTCTGACATTGCGATCGGAAACGTCGTCGGAAGCAACATTCAGAATCTGATGCTCGTGCTGGGCCTGTCAGCGATGTTTGTCTCGCTGCGCGTATCCAGAAGAATTCTGTTGGTGGACATGCCTCTGTTGCTGGTACTCAGCGCTGCACTAGCGGTAATGGCGGCCGATGGGCGGATCAGTCAATCAGACGGTCTGCTGCTGGTCATGACTTTGTTGGCTTATACCTGTTTGACGATTCGCCATGGTCGTGAGAAACCGGACATGCTCCCCCTGGACTCATCGACCGTTGTGGAGCCATCAGCATCTTTGTTGACTAAGAAAGACAATCATGAGACGCCGTCAAACGGAACAGGAGCGACCGCCACGAGCATCGTCCTGGTTCTGGTGGGGCTGTGCCTGCTCTCGGCCGGTGGTGACATGTTCGTCGAGGCTGCCCGGACACTGGCGATTCGGATGGGGATGTCTGAGCTAACGATCGGAGTCACTGTTGTCGCGTTCGGCACTTCATTGCCCGAGATCGTGACCTGCGTACTGGCAACGATTCGCGGTCACCGCGAATTGGCCGTTGGGAACGTTGTTGGCAGCAACATATTTAACATTCTCTGCGTGCTGGGCGTCGCGTCGCTGACGACGCAAGGTGGCTTCACACTGTCCGCGACAGCAGTCGGCTTCGATATCCCACTGATGCTGGCAGTAACCGTCCTGAGCTTCGCAGTCTGTCTGACAGGCAACCGAATTGTCCGCGGCGAGGGACTTTTCATGCTGCTGATATTTGGCTCCTACGTGGGCTGGCTGGTCACAAAGGAGATTGGAACTCCAGCACTGACGACGCCATTCGCTATGGGGGGGATCGGACTCACGATCGTGTTGATCGGATTTCAGATTCACGGATTGTTTAGCCAACGCTGGCTGCCGGTGCCGAATGCATAGTGATGCGAGTGGCCCTCTCGCGTCACGGCAGGCGGTAGATTTTCTCGGGAATCCGCCGCCTGTTTTTTTGCCCGGAGCAAATCCAATACATCGCCATTACCGACATCGGGCATCGCCATATTCGCTTAACCAATTGACCGGATGATCCGTATATAAAGTGGAGGATGCAGTAACGAGTAAGTCGTCCCGCAAGTTCTATCGGACGTGTTACACATTGCTTAATGAGGGAGTATGAGATGCTGATACAGACAGAGCAGGCTGGGACAAGCTGCGTTCGGGAAAGCCGTGAGGGCAGACTGGACAAGAGTGTTATGGAAATGAAGCAATCAGTCGACCAGCCACACCGCGACGCGGCGTCGGCGCTAATCACAGTCAGTCCGACCACTTCATCGGCGGACCGGACGAACGAAGATTCTGGCTCGCGGCATTTTTACGTCCCGCATCCCTCGTTTTTTTCGTCGGGATCATTGGGAAAATGCCGTGAGTTTCGCCCGACGACGTTGCTGTCACGAGGCGAGTCGGAGTCTTTTGACGCTGACAGTTCCTCACCCGACAGATCATTCGGTAAACGTACGGAAGCTGACCTGCGGGAGGCTTTCCTGCACTTGAACTACCGACGCTGGCAGTTGTCTGAATTGGCCACTGAGACTGGCGTGTCGGCGAGTTCCGCGTTGCGGAAACGTCTGGCGAAGCTTCGTCGGGAAGAAATTGAAGCGCGTAACTGGATCATCGAGGCGAATCAGCCGCTGGTCTCGATTATCAGCAGCCGGTTTCTTCAGCCCGGCCTGATGCTCGATGAGCTGCGTAGCGAAGCAACCTCGATTCTGCTGCGAGCGATCGACCGTTTTGATGTTCGCCGCGATGTACTGTTCAGCACGTACGCGACGACCGCGATCACTCGGCATCTGCAGCGTTGGATCGGGACTCAGTCACGATCCCGCTCCCGGCAGGCATCGCTGAACGATATTGAGTTGGAACCGATCAGCCCGCAGCCGCCATCTGCAACGCAAGACCTCCGGCAGGAGCTGGCTATCAGCCAGGCACTACATTCATTGCCTGGGATTCTTAGGATAATCGTCCAGCTTAGATTCGGGCTCGAGAAGGCTGGAATGCCACTGTCGTTTCGGGCCATTGCGGCGCAACTGGGTATGAGCCATGAACGATGTCGTCGCCTCTGCTCAAACGCGCTGATTCGACTGCGGTCTCATCCCGGTCTCAAGCACTTTGAACCGTCGGGCTAATTCATTCACCAGCCAATGGAATGACGTTTTGGATGATTCAGGCCCGCGGGAAACCCGATGTCCTGGTTACGGAAGCCGTGGTCCTCGTGGGCTCGGGACGTGGTCAGGAAACGGTCCGGCCCTTCTTTCGCCGGCTCATACACTCGGCGCGAAGGCAGAGCCGGTAGCGTCGGACATTATTTGACGACGTCCTCAAAGCGGTGCGGGAGTTTCCCCTGCATACACCCGTGTCATGGCGACGTGCCGGAATGCGGTGAAGTAGATGATGTATCGCTATTTGCAATGGATCGCATTCGACAATTCGATTTGTAAAACGGTCGATGACGAAGATACTTCTTCAGGGCCAAGGGCTGGCAACGTGCGAAGGATTCACCGCAATTTTCATGAGGGAGTGTCAGGATGCTTGTATTGAGCCGTCGACCGAATGAGGAAATTGTGATTGGTGGAGACATTCGAATACGTGTCCTGAAAGTTTGCGGAAAGTCCGTCTCACTCGGAATCGATGCTCCGGGAGTTGTTTCTATCCTGCGGTCGGAGATCGTTGACCATGCCACCGTTTCGGAGACCGAAGCATTCGCGGACATGCGGCTGCGTGAGTCGGCTCCAACGAATCCCGTCGAATAGAACCGGGTTCGGTGAGTTTATTGAGTAGACGAATTTCGCACTCTGAAAGGTTTTGAGAACACCATGCTGAACCTGGTCAGCGAACTACTCGTGATTCTGGCAACGGGGCTGGCCGCAGCACTGGCCTGTCGCCGAATGCAGATTCCGTCACTGGTCGGCTATCTGCTGGCCGGTGTGTTGATCGGCAAGGGAGTCCTTGGCTGGGTTACCGACGAAGGGCATGAGATTGCTCACCTGGCTGAGGCGGGTGTTTTTTTTCTGCTGTTCTCTATTGGCCTTGAATTCTCGCTCGGTGAACTCTGGCGTCTGGGACGGAACATCCTGATCGGCGGCGGAGCTCAGATGCTGCTGGTCGTCGCTCCGGTGGGCGCGTTGCTGAGCTATTCCGGCATGGCGTGGCAGCCAGCCGTGCTGGTGGCAACGGCAGTCTCATTCAGTTCGACGGTACTTGTCTTCAAGACGCTGTCGGAATGGGGTCACTCAATCCGTCCTCATGGTCAACGAGCGATCGGCGTCCTGCTGTTTCAGGACGCCGCCCTGGTACCGTTGCTGCTCGTCGTACCACTCCTGACGACGACCGGGGCCGACATCGAAGCCGCTCAGTATCTCACGCTTTCATTCGTTTCGCTGAGCTTTATCGTGTGTGTCGTTCTGCTTCAGAAGTTGCTGGCGTTGTGGCTGATTCCACGATTCGCCAGCTATCGCAGCCCGGAACTCATTGTGCTTTTCACGCTGTGCGTGCTCGGTGGTGTCACCTTCGCTGCCTGGAGCATCGGTCTGCCTCCAGCGATAGGAGCATTTGCCGCGGGGCTGATCTTCAGCGGCAACCGATGGTCACACCAGATCGACTCTCTAATTCTTCCGTTTCGTGAGACATTTTCGGCCGTTTTCTTCGTGAGTCTCGGTCTGCTGTTCGAGCCGCGATTCGTACTCGAAGAACCACTGATCATGGCAGGTTCACTCGCGGCACTGCTGGCGATTAAAGGAACTGCGGCGACTCTTGCACTCAGACTGACCGGACTGACCTGGAAGTCAGCGACGGGAATGGGTATTGGACTCGCTCATGTTGGCGAATTCGCCTTCGTGCTCGTGCTTCTCGGAGCTGAGTCAGGAGTTCTTGGAGATACCGACTATCAGCGATTCAGCACACTGGCCATCGCCTCGCTTATCTTGACGCCAATGCTGCTCAAGTTCGGACTTCGGCGGGTGCATGAAGCCGACCGTAAAACTGGACCGACGGTGACCGTTCATCAGAAGGCGGCGTTCCTGAATCAGGCAATTGTGATCGGAGCAGGTCCCGTCGGTCGCGGAGTCGCCTCTCATCTGCAAACGTCAGGCCATCGCACCTGCATTCTGGACCTGAGTCCAGTTAATCTGCATTCATTCGCGCAACAGGGCTTCCACACGGTCGCCGGAGACGCCACGAATTCGTCTCTACTGGAACTGGCAGACGTGAGCGAAGCTGACTGGGTGGTGGTTTGCCTGCCTGATGATCTCACAGCACGGCGAGTCGTGAAAGCCATCCGAATTCGGAACTCCCGATGCTTCATTCTGGTCCGCTGCCGGTTCGAATCCAATGTGCCAAAGATGCGAAAGGCAGGAGCTGACACAGCGATCAGTGAAGAAACTGAAGTCTGCCAGAGTCTGCTTAGAAGTATCCCGAAAACTCAGACGTCCATCGCTCCATTCAGCCTTGATCCCCAGAAGCAAACACATTTAACCCCAGCCTGCTTAATCCCTGAAGGAGCAAATCAATGCCACAAGCTCGACGAGACACAAAGTAAATCAGCACAAGCTGCGAGTTAGCCTTGAAGAGGAAAACGTCACCTTACGAAGTTCGAAGCGAAAGCTGCCGAAATGAATCTCCTGGTTGCAGGAGTCGGCAATCGAATGAATCAAGTGGCGGCTTCGAATCGTCCTTCAATTTCAGCATCTTCCATTCCGACAGGATCACCCATGCGGACTCTGATTGCCCTCTGTCTCCCTCTGTTTCTGACCACAACGCTTCCTGCACAGACTCGCGAAGAAATAGTTCGCAGCGATAAGGCAAAAGTCGAAGCGGATGGTTTCTGGATTTACAACGATCTGCCGAAGGCTTTTGCAGAGGCTCGACGAAGCGGAAAGCCCATAGTCGTGGTACTGCGATGCCTGCCTTGTCATGAGTGTGTAAAACTCGACGATGACCTGGTAGATACGGACCCTGTGATCCGCCCCCTGCTGGAGCAATTCGTGTGTGCGCGACAGGTCGCCACGAACGGGCTCGACCTCAGCCTGTTTCAGTATGACACAGACCAGTCGTTCGCTGTCTTCATCCTCAATGCGGACAAAACGATCTACGGTCGATTCGGGACACGGTCGCACCGCACCGAGTGGATTGGTGACGTATCGCTCAAAGGCCTGGCGAAAGCACTTCAAGGGGCCCTTGACCTGCATGCTCGGCAGGACCAGGTGAAAGCGTCCCTTGCTGGCAAGCGTGGTGCGCCGATGGAAGTTGCGTCACCTGAACTGTATCCGTCACTGAAAGGCAAGTTCAGCAGCGCCCTGAACTACAAGGGGGATGTGGTGAAGAGTTGCATCCACTGTCATCAGATTGGCGATGCGCAGCGTGAATTCTACTGGCATGCGAAGAAGCCGATCCCGGACAAAGTTCTGTGGCCTTACCCGCATCCTAAGGTTGTTGGACTTGTCATGGACCCGAATGAAATGGCGACGATTGAGAGTGTGCTGCCCGGCTCGGCAGCCGCAGTTGCTGGCCTGAGAAGTGGAGATCAAATTGAGTCGTTGAATAGACAGCCCATGCTGTCAACAGCCGACGTTCAGTGGGTGCTTCACAACATTGATCCAACAGGGCGGACCGTTCCTCTCACCGTCAAACGCGGCGGTCGGGAGATTGATCTTACCCTGCGTCTCGCAAATCAATGGAGACGCGAAGGCGATCTTTCATGGCGTGTCACGACGTGGGGGCTGCGACGCATGGCCGCTGGCGGTCTGGTACTCAACGCGTTGCCGGATGAGGAGCGCCGCGAGCAGCGTATCACTCGTGATTCGATGGCGCTGCATGTGCATCGAGCAGGTAAATACGGAGCGCACGCGACTGCTCGACGTACCGGGTTTCGCGAGAACGACATCATTGTCGAATTCGACGGGCGGCGAGACCTCATGACAGAGCAGGACCTGCTGACTTACGTTGTGACTTCGAAGAAGCCGGGCGATCGCGTCCCGGTCAAGGTCATGCGAGGCCAAAGAGAAATGACCTATCAGCTGCCAATTCAACCATAATTGATCCGGCACTCGGGGCTTCAATCCCTGCACATTACTCGGGGAGATCGTAGAGGGACTGTAGTGTCGCTCGTTGGACGGCACTCCATGAACCCGGTCCAACCGAGCGTTCTCAATGCGGCTTGGTGTTCAGGCTCCATCGGATCGTCTGCGACAGCCCATGATCCTGACTGGTTATACTTTCTACGCGATCACTGATGAGCGAAGAGGTAAGCGACCTACGGTCGTCGCGCGCTCGGAAACCGCTCGCCTGGAACTCTTTAACTGACTATGGCGAACAGTCAGTACATACCCCTGCCGGACTACCCAGGCACAGCACGTACAGGTGTCCCGGGGATTCTCGCAGTCGCGTTCCAGAGCCTCGCGACATTCGGGCGGGCGTGTCTCTGGATGACTTCTGGAAACCCGCGACGGACTCGCTTGACGCAGGGCCAGCGTCATTGCGGAGCCCGCCACGGGTATCTCGCGTTTGTTCGAGCGGTAGAACCAACCTCAGGCAGAGTCATTCTACTGAACACGAACAACGCCTCGTCGCATTCTGTAGTTCTTAATCGGGCTATAGCAATCAAGAACGGGCGATATTTAAACGATGCTTTACTTCGATTTTTCCGATATGTCGTCTGAGCCTGTGCAGTTCGCAGATCGAATCTTGGACTGTCACTTGTAGACGCCAGCCGGTCGCGTTTGCCCGCGGACACGCCACTGCAGGCCGCAGCGCCCACACGATGCATCGTAATTTACAATGCGACTCATCTGACAATTCGATTATGAGATATCAACCGCAGCGCCATAATCCTTCTCACCTTGGCGTGGGCCAGGATGAATGAGTGCCTCGCACGTTCTTGAAGCACAGAAAAAGTGACGTGAGGCGATCAGAACTTGTCGTTCGTCATCAGGATGCGAGATCGGAGGGTTACAGTGGGGAGCGACCGCGACATGACGGAATCACGCACTTGTCGCGTAATTTCAAGATACCTTCGTGCTGCATTGGTCCTGCCTCTCAGTGTGACGCTGCTGTCCGCTGGTTCGATGCTTGAGTCGTCCGTTGCTCATCCGCCGGAAACCTCGAAAACGGATTCGCAAGGGGGACGAGACTCCCAGACAGACGTCGCGGAATTTCGAACAGGGAAAGAGGGTCGTCTTCTTCTGATTCCGGTCGATTGGCGTAACGAGACGCTGCACTTTCTTCTCGACACCGGGGCGGCACGAACCATCTTCGATTTGTCGCTAGTTTCGAAACTCGGACAGCCCATCGCGAGGACGAAAGTACGGACAGCGGTAGGCCTCGTGGGGACCAGCGAGTTCAAGTGTCCCAAAGCGACTGTTGGTGGTTTCCAGCTCAACCACGTGAAAAGTGTCTTGAGCCTGGACCTGCGACCGATACGGCAGGCCACTGGTGAGAACGTGCGCGGAATTCTGGGAGCGGATTTCCTGCAGACGGCGATTGTCACGATCGACTTCGACCAGGCACGCGTTCATCTCTCCGTGCCAAATGGAACGCGTGCGGAACCACCAGGAGACTTTCAGTTCCCCATGATTGTCGACCGATCCGGACGACCGCACGTGATCTCGACAATTGGCGATCAGGAGATGGAAAGTCTCCTGCTTGATACAGGAGCGACGTTCGTGAACGTCCGGACACTCGAAACACACGAGTCGTTCCTGCAGGGAACGACGCTATGAACCTGCGTACGCAGTCCAGGGGACAAACTCCTCGCACCACAAGCTGGTTCGCCCTGCAACCCTTCATCAAGGGGTTTTATCGGCAAACACCGCCACGCTGGCATCAAGTCTGACTACGGTCAGACCCATCACAACCGCGGCCCGAGAGGCACACAGAAGTGAGTAGTACTCAGGTAAGTGACAAGACGGACATCATCCCGCTCGATGACGAGTTTCTTGAGTTGCGGCATTATCGTGACGGAAGGGGCCGCGGCGGTCAGGTCTGCGAGGTGACGTCATGACCGGATACAAGCAAGAGCCAGCAACTAATCGGACGGACCTGTGTCTGCCGAGTCGACTGGAGTCCGCCACGGAGGTCCGGGGTCACCTGGACGCGATGCTGAAACAATTCGATTATACAGGCAGCGACGCGTTTGGAATACGCCTCTCCCTGGAAGAGGCCGTGGTCAACGCCATTCGCCACGGAAACGGGATGGACTTTCGCAAGAATGTTCGCGTTGCCCTGCGTGTGAGTCGCGACGAGGTCTGGATTTCTGTCGAGGATGAAGGTGTCGGATTTACGCCTGAAGTCGTTCCTGATCCAACGTCGCCAGAGAATCTCGAACGTCCCCACGGTCGCGGGCTGATGCTGATGCGTCACTTCATGACGAGCGTCGAGTACTCTGATTCCGGGAACCGAGTGGAGTTGTGTAAACACCGCGCGCAACCGGCCAGTTCGATCACGCCGGCCCGCACTTGCTGAAAGGGTACGATCTGCCTGACGCGGAACAACCGAGACTGAAAAACTACGGGAAACGTCGCGTTTTGTGACTCTCGTTCACAGATTTCAGGTCACCGAAAAAGGGCTTGAAGCCATCTGTCTTCAGAAACGTGCGTTATTTCCGAGACTTTGCCGCGTCAGCCAGATCGCACCCTGCTGAAACAGGTCTGCGGGCGTCGTTGCTATCAACAGATCACCAGTTTCAGCCTGAGTGCCGGTGTCGTCGTGAACTTTCGAGCTTCTACCGTCGTGTTCGACGTCGATGATTGTTGGCATTTTCATGCCTTCCAGCATCAGCAGCTTCCGGCCTTTGACGACCAACTCGCCTTGACTGATTACAGACCCGATTCTCCCACGATATGAAACTCGACGACGTATCATCCCGTGTTCCGTAAACCGTGAGTGGCTGCCCCCCGTGTTCCGAAATCCACGCCCTGCAATCTGGGTCGCTTTGGCGTCATACCTGACGCTCTCGTTAGCCGCTGCGCTGTTTCACGACCATGGAACGTGTCATTCTGAGGAGTGCAGCGATCACCAGACAGCGCTTGTCGGAGTGCATTGTCACGACTCAGATCACCGTTGCTCCCACGCTTCGGAGCCGGACCGCCCCAGCGATGACGGACCGCGGCAGCCACGCCATGACGAAGACTGTCCGGCGTGTCAGTTCCTGGGCTTACAGCCGCTATGCGTATCCGTCGTCGCGATTCCGCAAACCGAATTGGCCCAGACGAGGTATCGTTTTCCCGGTAGTGAAGTCGTCACATGTCGTCGTCGACCACTTCCGCCATCCCGAGGTCCACCGATCGCCTGAGTTGCTGGTGGAGTCCGTGGCTCCACGCTCAGATATCCAACGTTGCCGTGCTGGTCTCATTTCAGGCAGCGTAGCGCTTGGATGCTGATACGCGCAGTGCGTGTTCCGACGTGCGTTTACGCCGTCGGTGACGCGTTCGTATGCGCCAATTTCCATCGTCTTTCATCAATCAACTGCAGGGACTGAGTTCGCGCTGCGCGCCAGACGGTCTTTGTTGTAATAAGGAACAACCAATGTCTGTACGTCGTCAATTCTCTCGAGGCTTTACCCTGATCGAGCTGCTTGTCGTCATCGCGATCATCGC
>JABMPE010000098.1 GCA_013203845.1 Rhodopirellula sp.
CTTATGGATACCGCGATCAGGAATACTTCAAACTCCGAATTCTGGCCATCCACGAAAGCAGCTATCAACTGATCGGATAACCGGATTACCACCCGCGCACACGATTCCTCGAAGAACCAAGAAAAAGCCCGTCGCTGATGATGAGCGACGGGCTTGTGAGCTTTACCGCAAACGCGTCTAACCGAAATCTCCAGGATTTCCGAACAGGCCTCCGCCCCCGGAAGCTGGTTTGCCAATTCCGCCTTTGAGTTTTTCTCGCGGGATTCGATTCGCGTTGAGTTTGGCCAGCTCTTCCTGGCTGGCTGCTTCTTCGGCGATCGCGGGATCTTCCTTCAGCTGTTTCATCGACAGGCTGACTCGTTTTCGATTCTGGTCGAATTCGACGACTTTCGCGGAAACTTCCTGCCCGACTCGGCAGACGTCGGTCACTTTGCGAACTCGTTTGTAATCGAGTTCGCTGATGTGGACGAGGCCTTCGATGCCTGGCTCAAGTTCGATGAAGGCTCCGAAATCGGTGACTCGCGTGACGAGACCCGAGATCACTGTTTCCGGCGTGTACCGGTTGGCCGCAGAGTCCCACGGATTCGGCCCCATCCCCTTCATCGTCAGGCTGATCTTCTGTTTTTCAGCGTCGATCTTAATCACCTTGACGTTGATTTCCTGGCCTTCGCTGAGCACTTCGTTCGGATGCGCGATGTGCGTCCAGGAAATCTGTCCGATGTGAAGAAAGCCGTCCGCTCCACCCAGATCAACAAACGCCCCATATTCTTTGAGCGTTTTGACCCGGCCTTCGAATTCCTGATCGACTTCCAGTCCCTGCCAGAATTCCGCTTCCATTTCTTTGCGGGCTTCGATCAGCAACGCTCGCCGGCTGACGACCAGATTTCTCTTTTTCGGATTGACCTCGGTGACCCTGACCTCGAGCTTCTGCCCGATGTAAGGATCGAGCGATTCAACAAACTGCAGATCGACCTGTCCGGCAGGAAGAAAGCCTCGCAGACTGCCGATTTTGACTTCCAGTCCGCCTTTGTTGGAGCCAGTGACCATGCAACTGACGATCTGATCTTTCTCGACTTCGTCCCAGTTTCCACTGGGGCGAGCGCGCCCGCCTCGAAGAGTCACCGTGATCAGGCCTTCATTTTCGTCGACCTTGCTGATCGTCACGTTGACCTTTTTACCGACTTCCGGCTGAGGCTGCCCTTCAAACTGACGCAGCTGCAGCAGTCCCGGCAGGCGGCATCCCAGGTCGACAAAGACGTCGTCACCGTGAATCGACTGAACAATGCCCTCTTTGCGACTGCCAGTTTCCGGCAAATCCAGCGACAGCGGATCGTTGGGGATCGCCACCGCTTCCTGAGATTCAGCACTCATCACCGCTTCGATTTCAGCTTCCAGATCGCCCAGCTCGATATCGTCCGGGATTTCGACGGGCTTCGGCGCGTCTCGGGGGACGACTGGCGCCGGTGCAACGCCTTCTTCGTTCGTATCAGGAACGATCGACGCGGCCACGGCTGAGATTTCGTCCTGAGTCGGAACGGCTTTCAGTTCTTCGCCACCAGTGGGTTTCAGTTGGACTTTCTTCGCCGCCTGAACTGGCTCGGTTACCGTTTCCGGTTCCGCTGTCACTGCGGGTGCTGGAACTTCCGCCGGTGTAGCAGCGTCCGCCGGTGTAGCAGATTCGGCCGGAACCGACTCCGCAGGAGCTTCAGCGGTTTGTTCCGTCGCTTCCGCTGCAGAAGCGACCGTTTCGGTGGTTACTTCCTCCGCGGCAACTTCGGTGATGGGGGTGTCGCTGGTTGCCTCGGCGGTGACCGCGTCCTGTTTAACTGTCTCGTCAGAACTCATGAAACTAATCCTGCAGTGAATAACGTCGTTGCTGCGAACTTCTGAATGCTGGCAGCTGATTAAAGTTTTGAGTCGGAGATGCTTTCCGTACTCACCGTCTTCCCATCGGTTTTCAACTCGTCATGCTGAACCCTTCACTCGATGAACTGCCAGTTTTGTTGAAGAACGAATCTTCCGTCTGATTTGATTCGGGACGGCTTTGCCTATTTTGTCTCTTTACGGACCGCCGCTCGGACACAGCGAAAACCGAGATCGGCCCGTTTAAAGTCAGCGGGAACAGTTCGTCTCGCTGAAGACGTCAACAGGTCGAAAGTTTCCATCCAGGAGCCGCCACGTACGACAGGCGAAGATGTTTTCCCTTTCGCGCGTCGTGCGGAGCCGTCCGAAGCAGCTCCCTGGTGGCTGTCGTGCCAGTCGTCGGCCACGAATTCCCACAGATAACCGTGCATGTCATACAGTCCCCAGGCGTTTGGCTTCAAGGCGCCGACTGGTGGATCGTTGCCGGCTGCGTTGCCGGTGTGCCAGCCAAAGTCGTCGAGAATCCTGGCTGTCTTACCAGCGTCGCCCGGCTTCTGAGCTTCCTCACCGAACGAGTAGCGAGTGGTCGAGCCAGCTCGGCAGCAGTATTCCCACTCGGCTTCGGTCGGCAGACGCACTTCTTCCTCATCAGAAAGCAGTTTTTCCTGTCGAAGCTGTTGCGTGATTTTCTGGCAGAACTGTTGAGCCTCGGCGAAGTCGAACATCTCGACGGAATTCCGCGGCCCCGTCCAGCGGCTGGGGTTGCTGCCCATCACGGCTTCGTACAGGTTCTGAGGAACCTCGTACTTCGCCATCGAAAAACTGTGTTGGAACGTGATCTTCGTCGGCGGACGTTCCGTAGCGGGTCCGTCCGACGATCCCATCACAAACGACGCCGGAAATTTCCCCTTGCCAAGGGTGATCTCGACAAACTCGCCGTCGAAAGTCTTCAGTAGCTGCCGCTGTTTATCAGACAAAGGAGCGGAATCCTCTGCGGCGAAAAGTGGCTCCAGTGAGGCGGAGACCGCCAGCACCGACATTGCAATCAGGACCTGGGACGTGCAGTACATGATGTGTTTTCAGTTGTCGAACTGGCCCACGAACACCGTCTGCTGAATTGCGAGTGTGAGGGGCTCTGAAACAAACCGCAGCGGATTCAACCAGACCTGCGACCGCTGGACAGGTCAATCATGCCGCCAATGAATTGAATAATCACCGACCAATGCCACGATATCTACTCGCTGACTCACGACACCGCAATGTCGATGACTTTTCTGGAGAGACGGGTCTTCTGCTGGTTCCCGTATTTCGTTCACAACTTTCTGCGAGCAACCGGAAAGAGTGATTGAATCGACGAAGCCATTGGCGCTGATGATCAGCGTTCCTTCATCACCTCGGGCTGTTTGGATTCTGATCACCAGCCAGCGGAGATTCTCCACAGCGGTGAATGAATCAGGACTCGTGGTTCACGTCGTCGAACGGCAAAGTTCCGGTTGGACCAACCTCTAATTCAGGTGTCAGAACGGGTGCGGCGTCGAGTCCTTCAGCGTCCATGAGTTCAACGATTTTCTCCAGCGCCTTCAACAGACCGAGGCATTGAATGGGGTCAAGTGTGCCAAGGCGACTCAGGAACTGTTCGTGGAGCGGAGCTGGCAGGTTCTTGATTCGTTGCCAGCCTTTGTCTGTCAGAGAAACACAGACCTTCCTGCGATCCTTGCTCTTTCGCTCGCGAGAAAGAAAACCACTATTCTCCATTCGATCGAGAATTCGCGAGACGGTTGGTGCTGACAGCTGAACCGACGCTGCGATCATGGCAACGGTGACTTCTGTGTCGGCGGGGAATTCAGAAACTGCTTTGAGGCACAGCATCTGCGGAACGCTGACCCCTCCCTGTTTTCCGACGTTCCGCGAGTGCTCGGCCGTGCGACGAATGATCCGCCGAATTGCTCGCAGGATCTGAAAGCCGATGGAGTCTTCTGTTTGCATGTTGGTTGCTTTGCAAGCCGCCGTTGATCATGTGACTCTAAGCCATAGATGGACGCTCACATTCTATGGGAATCACTGTCCGCTCGGCGAGATAGTCCGGGCGAGGTGGACGGTCGCAGAACGGATCGGCCAGTTTATTCTCGATACTGTTGTAAACGGCAAACAGGTTGACCCGCGGCGTAGGACTGAGATTTCCGTTCGAACCGTGCATCGCGTTGCAGTCGAAGAACACGGTCGAACCTGCCGCACCTTTCGGCGCCACAATCTCACGGCCTTCCAGCAGTTGATTAAGTGCCTCTTTCGTTGGCACTCCGTATTCCTGCCGTCTAAGCGATTGTTCAAAGTGTTTTTCAGGAGTCACGCCGGCACAGCGAATATACATCTCGTGCGATCCTGGGATCAGCATTAACGGGCCATTGAATTCGTGACTCTCCGTGAGAAACACCGAGACGCTCAAAGCACGCATTCTGGGCATGCCATCTTCGACGTGCCAGGTCTCGAAGTCGGAGTGCCAGGAAAACTCCTGCCCACTCATCGCCGGCTTATAGTTGACACGGGACTGGTGAATATAGACGTCCGTCCCGATCAACTGTCTGGCACGCGCCAGCAGGCGTTCGTCCGCGAACAGCTTTCGGTACAGCTCGCTGACCTGGTGTAGACGGAAGACTGACCGAACCTCGTCAGAGTCCGGCTCACGGACAATCCCGGAATTCCTGGAGGGGCAGTTGTCGGCCAGTAACGTGGCTTCGGCCAGAAGTCCGTCGATTTCGTCCTGCGAGAACAGGTTCGGCACGAAAAGAAATCCATCGTGTCCGTAATTCCAGACTTCGTCTGTGGTCAGTGGACCGCTGGCATCCGAAACAACCGGGTCGATTCGTGGAACAATCTCCCATTGATCGGATGTGCGTGAATGGTAGGGATCGGCAGCGACGCTGGTGGATGACATTTCAACTTTCACCGGTGGTGTGATGGTGGCAACGCGTTTTCCTGCTTCAGGAACACTGAGTCGCATTACTCGACGGTCCTCTATTCCAGCAGAGGATACACACCGTTTTCGTCATGAGTTTCCGGGCCTGTCAGTGGTGGATTGAAGACACAGACCATTCGCATTTGATCCTCCGCAATCAGGATGTGATGTTCGTTGCCGCTCAGTGCGTACATGGTGCCAGCCTCGATCGCAAACTCCTGATTGTTGGTTAGATCCTTCAGCGTTCCTTTGCCCTCAATGCAATACACGGCTTCGAGATGATTCTGATAATGCATCTCCGTCGTGGTGCCCGCATGAATAATCGTGTCGTGCAGCGAGAACCCCATGCCGTCTTCCTTCAGGAGAAAACGACGACTGACCCAGGTTTCTGACCGAGTTTCGCGGTCCGTGTCCGTCAATTCGTGGAGGCTTCTGACGATCATGTTTTCTGCTCCGTCTGACATTCTGTTCGTTAAAGATCCGCGCGAGGATCAGTGCTTGTGGCGGTCGCCTGGAGAGATTTTCTCAGCCTGACGTCGACGCGATGGGAGAGTGACGCTTCAGCTCACCTCGACCAGCTCGTTCGACAAGACCGCCGCCGCACTGTCCGCCAGTATTTGCAGACCTCGCTCAAGCTGTTCATCCGAAATCGTCAGCGGCGGCAATGTCTTGATGACATCATCATTCGGTCCGGCAGTTTCGATAATCAGACCCGACTCAAATGCCTGCTGTGAGATCAGAGAGGCGATATCAGGATTCTCAAACTGGATCCCCTGAATCATGCCGCGTCCGCGAACTTCCGCGTCGAAATTCGAGGCGATATCCAGCAGAGCGTCGCGCACAAATCGAGCGTTGCGATTGACTTTATGAGTCAGCAGATCGTCCCGCCAGAATTCGTTCAATGCCGCCGTGGCGGTAACAAACGCGGCATTGTGCCCACGAAAAGTTCCGTTGTGCTCGCCGGGTTCAAAAACATCGAGTTCCGGTTTCATCAGCGTCAACGCCATCGGCAACCCATATCCCGACAGCGATTTTGACAGACAGATGATATCCGGCTCGATTTCAAACGGTTCAAAGCTGAAGAACGGGCCGGTGCGTCCACAGCCGACCTGAATGTCATCAATAATCAACAGAACGTCGAAGCGTTTCGCGAGTTCCGCAAGGGCTTCGAGCCAGCCACGAGTGGCAATGTTGACGCCACCTTCAGCCTGCACTGTTTCCAGAATAAATGCCGCTGGCAGGTCCAGACCGCTGCTGGAATCTTCCA
Organism: Rhodopirellula sp.; assembly: GCA_013203845.1. Lineage (GTDB taxonomy): Bacteria > Planctomycetota > Planctomycetia > Planctomycetales > Planctomycetaceae > JABMPE01. The sequence continues at coordinate 6,084 of JABMPE010000098.1, forward strand.
GAAAACGTTCCAGCACCGCGATGGTATTGACGTCGGAGCCCAGATAATCGCAGTACGGCAGGTGGGTGACATTGTTGAGTGGCACGCCTGCTCCGGCACGTTTGCCACTGTTTCCAGTTAACGCCAGTGACCCAAGGGTCATGCCGTGAAACCCATTCGTAAATGACACGACGTTGTGACGTCCGGTCACTTTGCGAGCGAGTTTGAGCGCCGCTTCAACCGAATTCGTGCCCGTTGGTCCGGGGAACATAATCTTGAAGTCAAGATTCCTCGGTTGCAGAACCACCTCGTCAAACGTTTCAAGGAATTCCTGCTTCGCCGATGTCGCCATGTCCAGCGAGTGCAGCACACCATCGCCAGTCAGATACTCAATCAATGGCTGCTTTAATGCCGGATGGTTGTGGCCATAATTCAGTGCTCCGGCTCCGGCAAAGAAGTCAATGTACTCATCGCCTTCTTCATTGATCAGAGTGGCTTCCCGCGCTGTGCGAAACACAGTCGGGAAGGCACGGCAATAGCCTCGGACGTTACTTTCGAGTCTCTCAAACGTATCCATTTATCAGTTCTTTTCTGGTTCAGAGGATCGATTTGGTATCACAGTCAAATGTTGCAGATGTTGAAGTTTCGATTCGTTCGCTCAGTGGTCCAATTCGCAGCAGCGGTTCAGCTTCATGGTCGCCAGGTGGAAAATCGCCTGTGAGAAATCCTGCGTCGGCGATGTCTGTCAGCGACACGCCACGACCCCGAGCCAGTGACTCGAAAAGCCGTCTTGAGGCGAGGTTTGACGGCGCCACTGTCGCTTCGATGAAATCCAATGAACGGGTTTGGTTCACCAGCTCCGCCAGCATTTTCAGAGCAATGCCCTGCCGGCGAGCGGACGCGCAAACTCCAACCTGCCAGATGAACAGAGTGCGGGAATCTGTCGGCAGGCGGTAAGCCGTCACGAATCCAACGATGCGTTGTTCAGACTCAGCGACGAGACACGTGTCGGAGAAATCACGACACAGAAGCAGATAGAGGTACGCTGAATTCTGATCCAGCACACCGGACTCGCGAACCAGACGCCAGATCTCGCTGGCATCATTCGTTGCTGGAGCACGCATTGTGAGCGTCGGTTTCTCAGGCTCTTTTCTACTGGTCATGCCCCGAAGTTCATTGTTTCTCAGTAATTATTGTCTTAATTGTCAGGTCAGACTTCACGCACGCTTAAAGTCATTAGCTATGCAACTATTTGAATTGCAACTATACTGAGCTGAGTCAGCCAGTCAACCGCAGTCGAGTCTTTGACATTCGTGCAGACATGTGACCATCAGCCTCTTTCACGAAAAGACCCGCCGTGACAACGGTCGTTCTCAGTTTCCTCGCATGCCTCGCCATCTTTGTTCTGATTGGAGTCTCGTCGGCCTGGGCCAGCACGAACACAACGGACGACTACCTGCTTGCGGGCCGCAACGTTCCGCCATGGCTGGCTGCTCTTTCTGCGGTCGCGACCAACAACAGCGGATTCATGTTCATCGGGCAGATTGCGTACACATACCGAGTCGGTATTGAAGCGGTCTGGATGATGGTTGGTTGGGTCGTCGGCGACTTCATCGCCTGGCTGGTGGTTCATCCGCGAGTTCGCCATCAATCAGAAGTGTCTGATGTCGCGACGGTTCCCGCGTTGCTGGGCAGTTCACAAGCGGGTTCGAAACGAATCGTCGTGATGCTTGCCGGAGCGATGACCTTCGTGCTGCTGGGTGTTTACGCGGCAGCGCAATTGAAGGCCGGCAGCACGGCATTGCAGGTTCTGTTTGGCTGGGAACCTCAGATTGGTGCAATTATCGGAGCGGTCATTGTTGTGCTCTACTGCTTTTCTGGCGGCATTCGAGCTTCCATCTGGACAGACGCGGCTCAGTCATTCGTGATGATTCTTGCCATGTTGATCCTGTTGATCGCCGCGAGCTTTGAAGTCGGTTCACCGTCCGATGTCTGGAGCAATCTGAAAGCTCAGGATCCCGTTCTCGTGGAATGGTTTCCACGCGACCTGAGATTCGGCTTTGCCCTGTACCTGCTGGGGATGACTTTCGGAGGATTCGGCGCGATCGGTCAGCCACACATTCTGGTTCGTTTCATGGCGATCCGGTCGCTGGACGAAATGCAGCGGGCCAGATGGATCTACTTCATGTGGTTCATTCCGTTCTTTGCGGCAAGCATCGCCGTCGGACTCTATGCCAGAGCATACATGCCGGACCTGCTGAGCATTCCGCTCACCGACGGAATGACTGAGGCGCAGGCAACGGAACTGGCGATGCCGGAAATGGCTCAGCGTCTTCTTCCGGACGTACTGGTCGGGCTGACTCTGGCCGGCCTGTTCTCGGCGACCATGTCCACCGCCGATTCACAGATTCTGGTGTGTTCCGGAGCGATTACTCAGGACATCAATCCACAGTGGAAGAATTCGTACATCGCCTCCAAACTCGCCACGCTCGCCGTAACGGCGCTTGCTCTGACGGTCGCATTGTTCGCTGGACAGGGCGTCTTCTCGCTGGTGCTGATTGCATGGTCGGCGCTTGGAGCCGGGCTTGGACCGGCCCTGATGCTGCGACTCCTGCATGTTCGTCTGTCTTCACTGACCATCACACTGATGATGACGGCGGGTGTGGGAACGGTCATCGCGTGGAATCTGATCGGGTTCGATGGCGACGTCTTCAAGCTCCTACCGGGCATGGTCGCGTCATTTCTGATGTGGCCGATCGGGTCGTTACTCGATCGTTTACTGGCGAACCGTAATCCAGCCCTGCGATAGAACACTAACCAGACTCTTATACCGCACGCGGGACATTTTGCGCTGCAGAGGGATGATTCCAATGATCTTCGTTGAGAACCAGGCAAGCAGTCGGTTCGTAAGGAAGTAGTCAGCGGCTGCAACGGGACGAACGATCGAAAGACGCCGCATCCCGAATAGAGTCATCAGAGTCAGAGCGTCAAGATGGCTGTTGTGATTGGCGACAACGATTGCCGGGCCGGATGTTGGCAACAAGTGACGACGGCGGACGTTCGTCCCCAGCACGATCAAAACGATCGGGTGGATCACCAGCAGAAAGAACAGATATCGAAGCACGGTGTTCATTCGGTGCCACGCTGTCAGAATAGAAAACACGTATCAGCAGTAACAGTAATAAACGAAGTGAAAAAACAACGGAGCGGTGTAAGTCAGGCTACCCACACGATCCAGGACTCCGCCATGTCCGGGCAAAGTCAATCCCGAGTCCTTCACGCCAAGATCCCGTTTTAATGCTGAAATCGACACATCTCCGGCAAACCCGCCGAGTCCAATAATCAATCCGGCGATCAAAGACCGTTGCCAGTCAAGAAACGTCAGCCACGGACCGATCGCCGCTGCCAGCAGGACCGTGCTCGTCACGCCGCCGAGCAGGCCAGCAAGTGTCTTGCCCGGACTGACCGTCGGAACAACTCGGATGTTCCCGAACGATTTGCCCCAGATGTATTGAGTGATGTCATTAAACTGCGTCAGTAGAACCAGCAGGCCCGGGCCGGAGAATTCTGTCGGCGGCGTAAGCCCGCCGGCTTTACACTGAAGTTCGTTTACCAGTCGGCTTACGTCGACCGCTCGCCTGAAATATCCGGTCTACAGGGCAAACGTCTGGCCTCCCCCATCAACTCGTAACATCTGCCCGCTGATGAACGCGCCACCTTCCGTGCATAGGAAGCCCACCAGAGGAGCGACTTCGTGCGGGCGGCCGTAACGATCCAGGGTGCCGGATTCGATCAGTCGCTCGTCGTCCACTTCGTGAATTCGCAGGAACCGTTCCGTCACGGTGCCGCCGGGCGCGACGCAATTGACGGGAATGTTGTAGTCTCTCAATTGTGCGGCCAGACACCGCGTGTATTCGTGCACGGCCGCTTTGGCGACGGCATAGGTTGATCCGGTCGGTCGACCGCCCGCTCCGGCAATGCTGCCGATCGTGATGATGCGGCCCGATTTGCGTTCCATCATTTCGGGAGCGACCTCCCGGCAACACAGGATCGTGCCGAGCAGATTTCGATCGAGAACACTTTTCAGATCATCAAGGGCGATCGTCAGGCAATCATCGTTTTCCGGTCGACCGCCGCTGCCCGTGCCTGTTCCTCCGGCACCAATGTCGCCGCCGGCGCAACAGACGAGAATATCAATCGAGCCCCAATGATCGCGGATTTCCTCCGCCACACGATTGACTTCTTCTTCGTTCGTCACGTCGCACCAGACAGGCATTGTTGTTCCGTCGCAGGTCTCCGCAATCCGGTCCGCGACCTGCTGCATCGATTCGCCTTCGCCAAACGTTTTCGGGCTGTCAGACCGAGTTCCATGCACCGCCACTCGTGCTCCGAGGCGAACGAGTTCTTCCGCCATGACCCGGCCAAGGCCACGGGAAGAACCTGTGATCCAGGCAACCTGATTCTGAAGAGGTCGTTCAGGCATGGTGTGTTCCTTTGCCTCGTTGTGGACGGGTCTCCTGACCTGACCACCGTGTTGACCGAAGGTCTCCGATTTCGCTGTGAAGGAGACCTGCGGTCGGGAAAGTGGGGTGGTCAGGAGACTGCCCCACAAATCGGGTTCGAGCCTATGGAGTTGGAATCCTCGCAGTCGGTAACTGGATTCTAACTTGCGAGCCATCGTCGATCTGATATCGAATCAAAGAAATCCCTTCGGGCACGCGTTCAAGATCTCGTAATCGCTCGGGATATTCGAGAATCCAGAATATGCCGTCGGCTGGAACCCAGCATCGCCGATGTTGGTGGAACCTGGGTGGCGATGGCAGAGATAAATTGAAAATAGTGCGGGACTCTGAATCGAGAATCACCGGTTGGCGTTCGTTGCGATAAACCAGCCACTGGAGTTCACCATCAACCGGCTCAACGTTGACAATCGCAGCATCTCCAAGTCCGATGAGGCTGACTGTAGATACTTCATCGCGATCGATTCGATAGCAGAACGCTTTGGTGTGCTGATGGCCGACGTTACTTTCAGAAGCACCGTTATGCGGAACTGCGATCAGGTACGATAGATCTTCTGTGAGGATCACAGTCCGATTCTCTCGCCAGTTGTATAACTTTTTGAACTCAATGAGAGACTCGGTCCCTTTGAGTTTCCTGACCATTTTTAATTCGGGCATTGAATGGATAGCCGGAGTTGAATTCCAAACAAATACATGACTGCGAGTTCGAGTGTAAACAAAGCCATCGCCAAGTCGGACTCTCGTTATGGGGAGCCTTTCGACGCCATGATCATCCAGCAATGTCAATTGATACTCACGAATCAGCAAAAGATCGGGCTTCCCGATGGCGACGAAATCAGATGACCTGTCACCGGTTTGTTTGACGATTGTGCTCCCGCTGTCCGTTCGCTCTTCTTCGTACTGAGCGACGTGACGGACGTCCGGTGCATGAACTGTGTCACTATCCAGAATCGACCAGTTTGCAATCCAGGTATCCTCATGTTCCGACACCAGATAGCCGCCAGAGTGCCGCATAGGATTATTGCCCCAAACAAACTTGCTGCTGGCAAAGACAATCGACACCGTTTTACCGTCACAGAAGACATCGTCCACCGAGCTGGATTCGGATGAAGACCTGCTATGACAGCCAGAATTGGCCAGTAAGTAAACCAACAACAGGTAACACCATCGCCTGGTTGAATTGTCGTTCGCGGTCATTTTCAGTCTCCTGTCGCGTGGCCAGCCCTCAATGATCGGCCTGGTGGAGAGGTCGATTCGACCAGGCCTTCAGAACTGACAATCACTTTGCCGTTGACGATGACGGTCTCGATTCCGGTCGTCGGCTGGCGAGGATTCTCGTACGTTGCGTGGTCGGTGATGGTTTCGGCGTTGAAGAGGGTCAGGTCGGCGAACACGCCTGTGGTGATGGTTCCTCGATCAGCCAGGCGAAAACGTTCGGCGGAGTAGCCGGTCAACTTGTGAACGGCATTTTCCAGACTCATCAGCTGGTGATCTCGCACCAGCGGGCCGAGAAATCTGCCGACCGAACCGTAGACTCGCGGATGGACCGGGCCGTCGCTGCAGTAGATTCCGTCGGTCCCCAACATGAAAAGATCATGCTGCAGGAACGGGTAAACGAGCCGGTCATCGCCCTCGTCAAAGACCAGTAGCCCGGCCAGCCGCTCTTCGATGAGCAGATCGAGCAGTGCATCGGCGGCTGAACGTCCCGACGCGTCGACGAACTCGCGGAGTGATTTCCCCTGCCACTGCGAATTCTCTTTGCCGGGGAACCAGGCAATGTGAAGCCGATCCAGCGGGACTCGCTGAGCGTCAAGTCCGGCGGCAAATCGCGCGCGAAAGCCTGGTTCGGACAGTTTGGCGAGTGAGGCAAGCGGTCCGTCTTCCCACGTCTCGTAGGGCAGCAGGTAGTTCAACATCGTCGAACCCGGTTGATAGGGATAGACGTCGAATGAAACGTCGACCTCGCGCCGAGTGGTTTCCAGAAACTCCATCACCTGTTCTGTCTGCTCGGGACTCTGCGCTTTCAGATGCGAGATGTGCAGCCGCACGCCAGCTCGGCGGCAGATGTCTGCTGCCTCTTCCAGGGCCGGCAGCAGACCTTTCTTGTAGCGGACATGCGTCACATAGAGCCCGTCGTACGGAGCCATTGCCGACATGGCTTCCACGAGTTCGTCGGTCGTCGAAAAACACTGCACGATGTAATCCAGGCCGGTCGACACGCCGACCGCTCCGGCTTCCATGCCGATGCGGATTTGCCGCTGGATTTCGCGCATCTGAAAATCGTCGACGAACGCTCGCCCGAATCCGCAGGCCATCGATCGGATATTTGCATACGGAAGGTGCGACGCCGCGTTCTGAGCAGAGTGACCGTTGAGAGCTTCCATGAACTCTTCGAATGTTTCCCAGCCTGTCCAGTCCTGCAATCTCAGCCCGTCGAGGGACCGCAGATAAAACAGCCATTCGCGCGCTGTCTGCTGGTTGATCGGTGCGTATCCGATCCCGTCGGCCTGAAGAATTTCGGTCGTGAATCCCTGCGTCGTCTTCGCAGCGAAGTGGGGGTCTCGAATCAACCAGCCGTCAGAATGGTTGTGGACGTCGATAAACCCCGGAGCAACGATCAGTCCGGCGGCATCGATTGTTCTGGCGGTCGTCGCGTCCGGCAGCAGTCCGACGGCCACAATCCGGTCGCCTGTGATGGCCACGTCAGCTCGGGCGCGAGCGCCGCCTGTCCCGTCGATGACTGTTCCGCCGCGAATAATCAGATCAAACACGCTGTGGCTCCGTGGGTCGAGAATCGGTCATCAGTCGCAATTGCAGCGGGAGGTGTATCGGGTGGCTTTGACAGTTTCCAGAAGCGAAGGGTCTGTTTGCTGACCGAACGTTCGGGTTTTCGGCGATGAATGGTCTGTCCACAGCACTCGGACGATGGTTTCAGGGTGGCAATGGAAACGCAGTGTCGCCAGAATGGCGAGCTTACTCCGAGCTGTAGGGACGGGTGTATCCGTCCTGAATCTGTTGTCTCGTCCTGTGTTGACTGTGTGATTGAGGAAGTTGTTTTATGGCCAAAGAAGAGGCCATTGAGGTCGAAGGTACTGTCGTTGAAGCGCTGGCGAACACTCAGTTCCGGGTTGAACTGGAGAATGGGCACATCGTCCTGTCGCATGTTGCCGGCAAGATGCGGAAGAATTTCATTCGAATCGTGCCGGGCGACCGCGTGAAAGTCGAAGTTTCTCCGTACGATCTGAGTCGTGGCCGAATTATCTATCGCGAACGCTGATCCCGTTCGCTTCGGCCGTTTCCCGCAAAGCGGACGTTGTCTTTTAGTTTTGACGTCGCGCTTTTGCCCGACTCTCTGCCACGCTGGTGACGAGTCATGCCTGAATCGACCGCCTCGACCGACGCACAAATCATGCTGTTTACGGACGGGGCCTGCAGTGGAAACCCCGGTCCCGGCGGCTGGGGTTGTATCCTCAGGCACATGCGCACCGGTCAGGAGAAAGAACTCTCCGGCGGCGCGGCCGAGACGACCAACAACCAGATGGAACTCCAGGCGGTCATCTCCGGCCTGAACGCGCTGACTCGTCGAACCACTGTGCTGGTCGTCACCGACAGCACCTATGTCGCCAAAGGGTGCATGGAGTGGCTGGCTGGCTGGAAGAAGAACGGCTGGAAACGTCGCGAA